>DASYSA010000416.1:0-19572 GCA_036003885.1 Blastocatellia bacterium
CCCCCCTTTTGCGTCCCCCACTCTCCCACACTCCCATACTCAGAGCTTCTTGTGGTATATTCTAAAAGTCTTGCAGCGGCGGTACGCTAATCTGAGTTATGATCTCGCTAGAACGTGAAAAGCTTCTTTCAGAGCTGGAACAGATGGTTGGGTACTCCTTTCGTTCCAGAGCGCTGTTAGATCGCGCACTCACCCATCGCTCATTCGCCAATGAGCATACGGGCGAGAATTGTCAGCACAATGAAGCCCTCGAGTTCCTGGGCGACTCGGTGCTCGGTCTCGTTGTAAGCGCGTGGTTGCTCGAGCGGTTTCCGGACATTTCAGAAGGCAAGCTGTCAAAGATGAAGGCCTATCTGGTAAGCGAATCAAGCCTGGTCGACCTGGCCGAGACGCTGGATCTGGGACGCTATATCCTGCTCAACCGCGGTGAAGAGAAGACCGGAGGCCGGCGAAAACACGCGCTTTTGGCGGACTCGTACGAGGCGTTGATTGGAGTGCTCTACATCGACGGCGGTATTGTCGTCGCTCAACGTTTCCTCTGCCGTGAGATGAGGGAAAAGGTCCTGTTGATGGACCCGAGTTCAATGATTGGCGCCGACTACAAGTCGGCTCTGCAGGAGCGGCTGCAAGCTATCGGCGCTCCGGTTCCGGACTATGTCGTGGTCGAAGCGCTCGGCCCTGATCACCGCCGCACTTTCCGCGTCGAGCTTCGAGTGGCCGGACGCGCGCTTGCCCTTGGTGAAGGAAGAACCATCAAACTCGCCCAGCAGGAAGCCGCTCGTGCGGTACTTGACGACCCGCGCGAACGGGATCTCGCCGGATTGCGGGCTACGCCTCTAGAGGATGAGAGTGAAGTCGACTCTGTTGAAGGATCGAGCGCCGTGGAGTCTGTCGACCCGCCGGCATCCGAACAGATTGTCGCCGTGAGCGCTCCATTGTTTGATTCCGCAGACGAAGTCGGGATCTCGGCCAGCGATAGCAGCGAAAATGAGGCGCGAGCACTCATCTCAACCGACGCGTAGTATCCCCAATTAGACGAAGCGATTTGGTAAACAACGTTATGAGCGAGAATGTTAACCTGCCGGCACCAGAACAATCGACCCAGACTTTCGCCCCTGAGGTTCGCGAGATAGATCCAGTACGGATGCAGGAGACGGGTCGCGAGGATCCCGCTGAAATCACTTTCAAGAAGAGCATCATTCGTGAGTATGTCGAATCCGCCGTTGTCACGCTCATTATGGCGCTCTTCGGTATGACTTTCATCGTGCAGGCGGTGAAGGTGCCGACCGGATCAATGAAGAACACAATTTGGGTTCAGGATCACCTGCTGGTCAACAAGTTTGTGTTCGGTTCGAACGACGGAGCCAATCTTCCTCTGCTTCCCTCTCGCTCAATCCGGCGCGGCGACATTATAGTCTTCAAGTATCCGCCCGGCCCCGAGACGAACTACGTCAAGCGAGTGATTGGTCTGCCGGGAGAGACGATTGAGTACGACAGCGCCAAAAACCAGGTTTACATCAACGGCCAGGTGTTGCCGGAACGGCGAGTCTACGTGAAGGAGGACCCCCCGGACACCCCCAATCTGGAGCCCGTACCCGCCGCCGAAGAGGCTGCTCCCGAAGGCGCGCAGTGGACTGTTTACTATTTCGAGGGGCGAGACGAGCGAGTGTACACTTCCCTCCACGATTCAGCTCTCAAGTATGCTGTCAGACAGCCATTCAGGGTGGCGGTGAAGGGCGACCCGGTCCCGGACGAGATCAAAGGCGATCCCGATCTCCGGCGAATTTACGACAGTGACAACGACGGTCTGTATGACAGCGATCAGTACTTCTGTATGGGTGACAATCGCGACAACAGCCAGGACAGCCGATACTGGGGAACGGTTCCACGCGCGAACATAGTAGGCCGGGCGATGTTTGTCTACTGGTCCATAGACCCGAGCAAGAACAGTGATGGCAGCTCGAACGGTTTTAAGGACTTTTTCACTAAATCGCAGTGGTCGCGGACCGGGAAGTTTATCAAGTGAGACCTAACCGGATAGCGCTCCAAATCTGAAGCCGCGGCGTTCCTATCGAAGTTCATTAAGCCAGTGAATCCTGAAAAGCACTCGATCGATCCTCCCGAGGCACAGACGGCCGTGGAGGTGCGCGACGTCGACGCTCGCCTCAACGAGCTTCGCACGCGCATAAGCGAAGCCGGCCAGGCAATCGACGAGTACAAAGCCGCGACCGGAATGGCGATGGGGGGCGGAGTCTTTCTCGGCCTGCTTGCTGCAGGGGCGGGTTACGACCTGGTCTTCGGGAAGGCCGGCGCCTGGCAGGGGATCGGCATCACTCATTCGATGCTAACCTGGCTGGCCTATGGCTTCGGCGGGGCGAGCGTTACCCTGCTCTTGACCGGTTGGATCAGGCAACGGTCGAGCGCACGGGCTCGCGAAGCGACGCTTGCCGACCTCGAATTGGAGTTCGCCCGTCTGCTCGATCGCAAAGAACGCGGCTCTTGACGCGACGCAAGCACGACCATCTCAAGTGTCGCCGCAATGAAGTGTCAGCTCAGACGAAAGCGAGCGCCACGAGAGATCCCCGAGGCGCCCGCAGATTCTCGCAATCAACAGAGCTTTACGGCTTGGCCGCGGGCTTGTTGAACTTCGCGTCGTCAATCGGGACGTTCTGCTTGATCTCAGTGAACTTTATGGTCATCTCTCCCATCGCGCCGATGTTGCGGATAGTGTGGGGCACCTTCATACCGTCCACTTCTTTGTAATCCGTGAGGAACTGTTGGGTCGGTGACCGGCCCATTGGGCTCTCTCTCTCGAAGTCATGGCGCACCAGGAGGCCATTCTCCTTATCGAAATAAAATTTTTCGGGGCTGCCTCCTGTTGGTGTGCAAACTATTACGTACGCGTCGCGGCCGCCTACGGACTCAACACCACTTAGCTCGAGTTTGGAGTAAAGCTCCTTGAGCCTTAGATTCTTATAGAACTGTCCGTCGAGCTTGGTCTCCGCCAGTTCTGCGCCTGTCTTGTCGCGCAGTCCTCCCTGCGGTTCCTGAGCCCAGGCCGCAGTCCCGTCGAATCCTTCCTGTATGATTCCATACGACGGGACATCGAGAAAGAACAGACTCTTGTTTGGCGCCTTGGCGTATAATTCAATCGGCGCGTTTACGCCCATCGCCGCAATTTCCAACGTTCCCTTTTGAACGCGGCTGGTCACTTTCATACCGGCTTCCTTGCCGCCAATAGCCTTTACGAAGTTCTCCATTACCTGGTCGACGGTCGGCATCGGGGCAGCAGGCTTCTTGTCTGCGTCCGGTTTTGCCTGAGCGAGAGCCGAGATGGCCCCCAGCAGGACGAGCACAAGTGTGATTATCATTCGTTTCATACTTTATTTCCTTTCTCCACAAAGAACCAAGAGTTGCCTTTCATTCTCCAGCGGTCCGCCCCTATATGTCTGACGCTCCGGTGGACTGATCCCGACACTCAATAACGTTAACATGAACGACGTCGCTCAGACGAGAGCGACAGACCGTCTTACGAAGACTTCGGTGGCGAAGTTCTGGCGTTCCAACGGACCTCAGACCGGCCGAGCCTGGCCCGCAGCGAGCGCCAAACATGAGCGACGAGCAGCCACCGGCGCGCGCGTAAGGTTCCGCCACCATGCGTCAAGCGGCCGGTCGGGGAACTCTTTTCCAGGGTCTGATAGAAAAGTAGGCCAAACAACAAAAGTGCTTGACATTAAAGAGGACCCGAATTATATTCGCTTGTAATTCTGACAACAACGTGAGAGGCCTACACCCAAATAGGTCTCAAAAAGTGGCTCAAGGGTCAGCCGAAGCACGAGACGGCTGGCCCTTTTAAGTTCATCGTTTTCTCTCGCCGCCGATTCTGACGGAAGCCGAGCCCGCGAACATTCTAATGCTTGGAGCCTCCGGCTAACTTGTGTAATCTCTCCTTATGCAGACCCCTTCGAAGTTCACCGTCGGACTTGTGCAGATGGCAATGACTGCCGACCCGAGCGAGAACCTTCAGCGAGCACTCTCGCTGGTCGAACAGGCTGCAGGCTCCGGGGCCCAGGTTATCTGCCTGCCTGAACTCTTCGCTTCCCAGTACTTCTGCCAGCGCGAAGACCCCGCTCTGTTCGACCTCGCAGAAACTATCCCGGGCCCTTCCACTGAGGCTCTGGGAAGTCTGGCCCGAGCTAAGCGAGTGAGCGTTATCGCCTCGCTCTTCGAGCGCCGCGCGGCCGGGCTTTATCACAACACCGTTGCCTTGATCGACACCGAAGGCAAAGTCGCCGGTCTCTATCGCAAGATGCACATCCCTGACGATCCGGCTTACTACGAGAAGTTCTACTTCACACCCGGCGATCTGGGCTTTCGCGCGTTCGACACCCCGGCTGGTCGCGTCGGCGCCTTGATCTGCTGGGATCAGTGGTATCCCGAAGGCGCGCGGCTTACTGCGCTTCGGGGCGCAAGCGTCCTGTTTTATCCAACTGCCATCGGTTGGCATCCTCACGAGAAGGAGCAGCACGGCGCGGCTCAACGTGACGCGTGGCGCACGATCCAGCGCAGTCATGCGATCGCCAACGGGGTTTATGTCGCGGCAGTCAATCGCGTGGGACACGAGAAGCCCTCAAGCGGCGCAGCCGGCATCGAGTTCTGGGGGTCGTCTTTCTTGGCGGATCCATTTGGGGTTGTGTTGGCCGAAGCCAGCGCAGATCGCGAAGAGATCCTGATTGGTGATGTGGACCTCGCCCGCATAGAAGAAGTCCGGCGCAACTGGCCCTTCCTTCGAGACCGTCGAGTCGATGCCTACGGCGGAATCGAAAGCCGCTTCCTCGACGAAAAAGAATGACTCGCCGGAACGAAGCACCCGCCAGCAACCTCGCGCCTCGCAGCCACAAGATGGCGGGGTTTCGTATGCCCGCCGAGTGGGAGCCTCACGAAGCCACGTGGATAGGCTGGCCTCACAATCGAAATGACTGGCCCGGGAAGTTCAGCGCGATACCGTGGGTTTACGGCGAAATAGTCCGGAAGCTCGCGGAGAGTGAATTCGTCCGTATCATTGTCGACTCACAGGCTCACGAAACGCGGACCCGCCGAATCCTGTCGAGTGTCGAGGTCGATCCCGGGCGGGTTGAGTTCTTTCGGTTTCCCACCGATCGCGGCTGGACACGTGACTCTGGGCCAATCTTCGTCAAGCGCGACGGTCGCAATCGTGAAGTCGCCATCGTTCGCTTCCTCTTCAACGGGTGGGCCAAGTATCCGGACTGGAAGAAGGATGTTCGCGTACCCGAGCGCGCGGCTAAGGCACTGGGGTGTCGAATCCTTGATCCCGCATTGAAAGATCGCGACATCGTGCTCGAAGGCGGCAGCATCGACGTGAACGGGCTGGGCACGCTGCTGACAACCGAAGAGTGTTTGCTCGACCAGCAGATTCAGGCGCGCAATCCCGGGCTTACTCGCAAAGAGCTTGAATCCGTATTGAGACAGTCGCTGGGCGCGCATAACGTTTTGTGGCTCGGGCGTGGCATCAGCGGTGACGACACTCACGGCCATGTGGACGATCTCTGCCGCTTTGTCGGTCCGCGCACGGTCGTGCTCTGCCACGAAGAGAACTCCAGGGATCCGAACTACGAGGCGCTGCAAGAGAATCGCGAACGGCTGGAGGGAATGCGACTTGAAGACGGCGGAAAACTCGAGGTGGTGCCGATCCCGATGCCTGCACCGCTCCTGTTCAAGACCCGCCGGCTCCCCGCGAGTTATGCGAACTTCTACATCTCCAATTCAGCGGTGCTTGTTCCAACGTTCAATGATCCTCAGGACCGGATAGCCCTGGGCATCCTTTCGGAGTTAATAACCGACAGGCCGGTGATAGGCATCCACGCGGTCGATCTTGTCTGGGGATTTGGCACGCTGCACTGTCTGACTCAACAGCAGCCTGAATCATAGTCCGCGAATCGCGCGAATTGCGCTAATCTATCTTGACGCGCAGATTGAGTTAGACCGGTGGTTTATTCGCGATTATTAGCGTTATTCGCGGACGATCCCAACTCGAGTAACTTTGCAACGATATCAAATGCCGCGCGCGGGCGGGCGAGCCTCGTCACGTTCCTTTGCATCGCTTCAAACTTCTGCGGGTCATCGAGTAGCCTGTCGATCTTATACGGCAGCACCGGCAGGTTGTTACACCTTACGGCCACACCCTCCTCGAGGAGGTGATCCGAATTGCGCTCTTCCTGACCTGGAATAGGGTTGACGATCACGAATACCAGTCCGCTGGCGAGCGCTTCTGAAGTGGTGAGGCCACCCGGCTTGCCCAGCAAGATGTCCGACGCCGCCATCAACTCGTGCATCTCGGACGTATAGCCCACAACTTTGACCGCGACCTCTCTCTTTGTTTGCCGGCTCGTCACCAGCTTCTCCATCTTCTTCTTCAGTTGTTCATTGCGGCCGCATATCGCGATGATCTGCGCCGGGTGTCTGAGATCCATCAACGAAGTCAGCATGTTCTCCATAGGCCCAACGCCGAACCCGCCAGCCGAGACCAGTATCGTCATTGGGCCGCGGGCGAGTCCGTGCTTGTCGCGCATCTCCTGCTTGTCTCGCTTCCGGGCGAACACAGGATCGATGGGAATGCCCGAAACCGTGATCTTTGAGGGGTCGATGCCAAGCTTCTCCAGATGCACGCGAGTCTCCTCAATGGCGACGAAGTAGTGCTCGTAGTGATGGCACAACCACATCGCGTGGACATCGAAGTCGGTGACGACGATGGCCTGGGGACTGCCGATCCGTTCTTTAGCCTTGAGCCACGACATGATCTCCGCGGGAAGGAAGTGAGTGCAGACGGTGATGTCCGGCTGATACTTGCGGAGCATCTTGACGAAGGGTCTTGTGTTGAGTTTATCGAACGCGAGCCGCCGTCTCTCATTCTTCCAGGGCTTGTCGAACTGGTCGTAGAGCCAGCCCATGACTTCGGGGGCTTTGTTGACCACGTCGATGTAGGCCTTCGAATATAGAGTGCGGAAGAGCTTGTTAGTGTAATCGAGCGTATCGACGTGCCGGACCTCACTCGCGGCGTGGGTTTCGATGAAGGCCCTTTCGAGGGCCTGGGCGGCGCGGGTATGGCCGGCGCCGGACGATGCGGAGAGAATCAGGACTTTGTTGAACATAAGTACGCGCGGCTCGAAGGCTGTTTCCTGTTCATTGGATGTGGGCAGCCCGAGCATTCTACTTTCCGCAGGTTCAGCTCACAAGCGATTGGTGACGGGGTCAGGCCCTCGATTCTGCGATTCGGAATTCCCCGAGTTGCTCCCCGTGGTACCCGATCGAACTCGCGGCTAATGGTCGATGACGCAACGCCATCTGCTATAATCCGGCGCCGAACGCTTTCTTCGCAGGAGCAGACTATGACCATCTCGATGGGCACAGTTGAGATCCGATCTATGCCTCGTCTCTGCCTCGTTGGTATCACGTTCCTCGTTCTAATCACTCCGATCGCGCTGCCACAACAATCTTCAAAGGCTGACCTGCTGCTGCTGAATGCACACCTCGTCACCATGAATCCTGGACAACCCTCAGCACAGGCGGTTGCCGTCAAAGACGGGCGGATCGTGTGGGTCGGGACCACTCGAGAAGCCCGGAGACTCTTTGCGAACGCGGCTCAGACAGTCGACCTCGAAGGTGCGACGGTGCTGCCCGGGATCATCGACGCTCATACTCACCTTATGACGCTCGGCGAGGGCTTCCTTAAGATCAACCTGAAGGACATCTCATCCGAGCAAGAGGCGGTCGAGCGCGTAAGGCAACGAGTCGCAACGGCAAAGCCCGGTGAGTGGATCCTGGGATGGGGTTGGGATGAAGGGAAGTGGGCCGCGCATTACCCAACGCACCATGCGCTCACCGAGGCTGCGCCCAACAATCCGGTCTTTCTTGCCAGCCTCCACGGCTTTGCCGGGTGGGCTAACAGGAAAGCTATGGAGATCGCCGGCATCACCAAAGACACAAAAGACCCCGAGAACGGCAGGATTATCAGAGACGAGAAGACCGGTGAGCCCGCAGGCGTGTTCGCCAATCGCGCGCAGGATCTAATCACAAGACACTTGCCGCCGCTAACCCTCGAGCAGGTGAAGCGCGCCCTCGAGCTCGCGTCTCAGGAGTGCGTGCGCAATGGACTTACCTCGGTTCATGAAGCGAGGGTCACGCCGATAATGATCCACGCCTTCAGGGAGTTGATCAAAGAGGGGCGTCTTCCTCTGCGCGTCTACGTGATGCTCGATGGCGCCGACAAAGCGTTGGTCGAGGAATGGCTCACGCGAGGTCCGGAGATAGACGCGGTTGGTCAAAGGCTCACGATACGCTGCGTGAAGCTCTTTGCCGATGGGGCGCTCGGCTCACGAGGGGCCGCCTTGTTCGAGCCTTACGCGGACGACCCGAAAACGAAGGGCCTGATCACCACGCCTGAAGCCGAGATCTATGCGCTGACTCGCCGCTGTCTGCAAAGAGGCTTTCAAGTTGCGACTCACGCCATTGGAGACCGGGGCAATCGCATAACGCTCGATGCATACGAACGAGCCTTGAAAGAGGCTCCCACAGCCAAAGACGCGCGCTTGCGAGTCGAGCATGCGCAGGTGCTGGCCCTCAATGACATTCCTCGCTTTGCTCAGCTTGGAGTGATCGCGTCGATGCAGCCGACTCACTGCACCTCGGACATGCCGTGGGCCGAGAAGCGCGTCGGCCCGGCAAGGATCAAAGGCGCGTATGCCTGGCGGTCGGTGCTCAAGACCGGGGCCCATCTGCCGATCAGCTCCGATTTTCCGGGCGAGACGTTGAATCCGTTCTACGGGATCTATGCGGCGATTACGCGACAGAGCCCCGATGGCAGTCCGGCAGGCGGGTGGTATCCGGAGGAGCGAATGTCACTCGAAGAGGCTCTCCGAGGCTACACGATCGAGGCGGCCTATGCTGGGTTCGAAGAGAAGTCGAAGGGTTCGATTGAGAAGGGCAAGCTTGCCGACTTGATAGTCATCTCGAAGGACATCACAAAAACTGCGCCTAAGGAGATGCTCTCGATTGGCATATTGAAGACGTTCGTGGGCGGCAAGTTGGTTTCTGAGGCAGAAGAAAGAAAATGAACACCCGAGCTACTCCACGGCTCGCAAAATGTCCGTATAGAGAAAGTCCACCGGCTGTGCGAATGTTGCCGAGGTATTGCCGGTCACGACAACAACCATGTCATATTTTGGGATGACAAATATCCATTGGTCGCGTGCGCCCGCCGCGGTATAGACATCGGCATCTTCGCCGTGCGAAGCGTCTGTATCGTCGAGAGGCAGCAACCACCAGAGATAACCGTAATCGACCCGATGGGAACTAAATGTGCGCGGGTAGCTGACCCAATGCCGCGTTGATTCCTGCAGCCACTCCTGGGAAACAATCTGCTGATCTTCCCATCGCCCTTTGCGCAAGAGGAGATAGCCAATCCGCGCCATATCTGTGGCCCGCAGGTTCAGGCCGCCGCCCATGTGCGGGAGCCCTTCCGGCAGACCCTGAAACCATCGCGCGCCTTTGATGCCCAGAGGACTGAAGAGATACTGCTCGGCGAAACTATCGACTGCCCGGCCGGTGACACTGCGAATTATTCCCCCGAGTAGAATGACGCCTCCGCTGTTGTACTCAAATCTTGTGCCTGGCATCTCGCGCATCTGCCAGTTCAGCACGAAGCGCAGCCAGTCGCAGCCGCATTCATTGAGCTCTTTCAGCGGCGAAGTGTTGTAATCGTCCTCGCTCCAGTCCAGACCCGTCCGCATAGTCAGCAAGTCTCGTATGGTAAGCGCGGCTTTGCGCTCATCGAGGCGTTTGATGGGCTCGTACTCAGGAAAGAAGGTCAGGACCTTATCATCTACACTGTGAATGTTGCCCTGTTGCAGGGCGATGCCCACGAGCAATGACGTGATGCTCTTCGAGTCCGATTGCAGCGTGTGCACATCTTCGGGACCGGAGCCGTTGAAATACTCCTCGACGACCAGGTAACCGTTCCGCACGATTAGAAGACTATTCAGGTCTCTGATTTGATTTGTGCGAAGACGGTTAGCCAGGGATTTGAGAATCTTCTTATTCAGCCCCTGCTTCTTCGGTTTCGCCGCGCGCCATTCGCTCGAGGGGAAGTAATCGGTTGGAATCTGAGGGGCCGCGGTACTCGCGACCAGAAGGACTATCAACAATGCGATCGTGGTCAGCGCAATATTTCTTCTGCGAATATCAGATCGAGTCATCACTCGCAGCTCCTCAGGATCTCACGGAATGAAGCGGGCTAATGCGGCCATCGCACGCTTTACATCGGCAGGGTCAGTTTAGTGATGCGACCAATGTTCGCGAAAAGCATACAACGAGGCGTCCCAGGATCCAACCCCGGAGCGTGATTGGTTCGGAGGAGAAGCGCGAGCAGCGAATGAAACGCAGAATCACAACATCGAGGGCCTGACCCCGTCAGGCCCTACGCAACTTTACTGGACTGATCGAAAGAGAGATACTGCTGTACTCGAAATTTCCCGCGATTCTGCCTGCTATGTCGAAGGATAGAATTATGACTAAGAATCAAACTACGCTACTGGTCCGCAACCTGGCACTCTTGCTGTCAATGGCTGCAACACCCGCGGCAATTGCACAGTCTTCTCCGCCTCCTGAATATGGAGTTGCAGTGGAGACAAATGTGCGGGTGAAGATGCGCGACGGCGTTTCGTTGGTTGCTGACATCTATCGCCCCAAAACGCCCGGCAGGTTTCCCGTCCTGCTGACCCGTACTCCGTACAACCGGCGCGACGCGTTCACCGGAATGTACCTGGCGACGCACGGCTACGTGGCGATTCAGCAGGACACCCGCGGCCGATTTGATTCCGAAGGCGAGTTCTATCCGTTCAAGAACGAAATGAACGACGGTTACGACACGATCGAATGGGCCGCCGGGCTTGGGTATTCAAACGGTATGATCGGAATGTACGGGGGCTCTTATGTCGGCGCGACTCAGATGTTGGCGGCGACGTCAAAGCCGCCGCACCTGAAGGCGATCTTTCCCTACGTCACCGCTTCTGAATACTATGAGGGGTGGACCTATCAGAACGGAGCGTTGATGCAATGGTTCGCAAGCTCGTGGACGACGGTGCTGGCCGAAGACACTCTGAGACGAAAGACCAGCGCGCTGGCGCGTCCAAAAGAATGGGTCGAACAGCTTCCCATCGAAGACTACCGCCTGATTTCAATCCCAACCGCTTCCGACGTCGCGCCTTACTTCCGCGACTGGGTGGAACACGAACGCAACGACGAGTACTGGCGCAGGTGGAAGATTTCGGATCATTACAGCGAACTGGACATCAAGGCGTTGCATTCAGGCGGATGGCACGACATCTTTCTGAAAGGTTCAATCAAGAACTACGTCGAGATGCGAAAGAGCGCCGCAACACAGGCGGCTCGCGACGGCCAGCGTCTACTGATCGGCCCCTGGGCGCACGCGAACACCTCTCCCGAAGGCAAGATCGGCGACGTGGTCTTCGGCAAGAGCGCGGTGATGAACTACAACGATACGATGGTGAACTGGTTCGATTACGCATTGAAAGGAATCAACAACGAGTTTGCGAGCGATCCGCCTGTGCGAATCTTCGTAATGGGCGACAACGTCTGGCGCGATGAGAAGGAATTCCCGCTTGCGCGAACGCAATACACAAAATACTTCTTACATTCGAAGAAAGCCGCAAACTCGGTAAGCGGCGACGGCGAACTGACCACCGGAGAGCCGAAAGAAGAGAAGCCGGACACCTTTGAATATGATCCGCAAAACCCCGTCCGTACACTCGGCGGGCGGTTGTGTTGTGGCCCGGCGATCGCTCCGGGCCCGTTTGATCAGCGGCCGAATGAATCGCGTCCGGACGTGCTGGTCTTTTCGACTCCTGCTTTGGAACGCGACGTGGAGGCGACTGGTTACATCACCCTGGAACTCTACGCGGCGAGCTCGGCGGTGGATACCGACTTCACCGCGATGATTGTGGACGTGGACGCATCGGGCTACGCGCGCTTCCTGACCGATGGCATTGTGCGAGCGCGCTATCGTAACTCGACCGAAAGCGCCGAACCGATTGAGCCTGGCAAGATTTACAAATACACAATTGACCTCTGGGCTACGAGCAACCTCTTCAAGGCGGGGCACAGAATACGCGTTTATGTTTCGAGCAGCAACTTTCCCCGCTTCAATCGCAATCTGAACACAGGGGAATCGACGATGCGCTCAACGCGAATGGTGAAGGCGAAGCAGACGATCTATCACGATACTGAACATCCCTCAGCGATCGTGCTGCCGATCATTCCGAGGGGACAGCATTAGATTAATGCTGAGGATGCATAGAACGATCTTCGCAGATCGCATGACAGCTCCTCCTCCGTTCGATTTCTGTAGAGTGCCAGCGATCTTTCAGCGGTCGTTGCATTGCGGAGGCTCCGGTTCTAGAGTCTCAAGATATACTCGGCGGATGCTGCCTGGCCTCTCACGACCCGTATCGTGTTCTCGCCGCTCGCGAGTCCAAGTGGGCGCTTCTTACCCTTGATCGTGATCTGAGATCCCTGCACGCGTTTTATCTTGTCCGTCTGATCGACGCCGTTTATGAATACCCGCGGTAAATCCCCCAGAGTCCCCGCTGTTATGGTCAGCAGCTTGCCTGTGAAGGTGGCGGACGATATCACTGGCGGGTCCAACAGGGTTACGGTAATCGCCGCGCTTCGGTCGATTCCTCCGCCCGACGCCGTAACGATGACGTCATAGGCCTGGGGGATCCCGCCATGCTGGGCGGTAACAGCCAGACTCGCGGGCTGAGAGGGCGTTATGCCGGGCTCGACGACTGAAAGCGCGAGCGGCGCGGACCCCTCGACCCGCGCGGTGATTGAGACCGGCCCACTGAAACCATTCGCGAATGCCGCGTTCAGATCAAACCTTGCCTGCGCTCCCGGGTTCAATGCCTTGGCTGATGGATTGATCGCCAACTCGAAATCGCCGGCGCCCGGCAGGAGTGAGACAACAGCAACCGAATATGCCGGTACGGTGTAATCGAAGCTGGTCGACGCCCCCTGGAATATCGTCTGGGCTACCTCGGGCGAACCGTTGAGGGTCCTTGCAGCCTCGTCCTGTGCTTTGCCATACGCGTAGACGACCGCGGATGCTGAAGGAGTGAATCCGGCAAGGGCTATCTGTGCGGTGATATCCTGATCGGGCGACTTGTTGATCAGCATCAGGCTCAATCTCCCATCGACCCTCCTTGTCGCGTAGGCGGCCAGCAGCGGCGACTGGCTCGTTGCCCCTATCACCATGTCCGCGGGACCGGCGAAGTGAGACAACAATCGGAACACGTGGTAGGTTGGATACGGCTCGTCATCAGTCGAGGTAATTCCATAGTCTCCATACATCCTCCACCCATACAACGAAGGGCCGTTGTTTCTCTCCAGCGTGTATCCGTTGCCCAGATCCCACCAGACGAACATGCTGAATTCGGTCTGAAGGATGTTACCCACGGCGTCGGCGAGAAAGAGGCCGTTCACGACGCTTGTCGACTGCTTTCCTGGGTCAGAGGAAACGGAGTTGTTCTCGGTGCACACGATCTCGACTCCATTCCCCTCGCTTCCAAGATAGTCTGTCAGCTGTCTGCGCAGGTCCGCGGCGTCGTTCTTCCAGGTGGCGGCGGATTGGAGCAGCCGTTCATCGCTTTCATTTCCCGGGTTCTGCTCGTACCTGTGATAGATCACGAAGTCGGGAATGGTGTTCGAAGTCTTGAGCGTGGTCAGAAGCACTGGAGTCCAGCCGTTGTGGACAGCACCGGTGCGGGGGTTTGTAGCCGGATGTGATCTATTGTTCGCGTACGACTCTTCGCCGGTGGTGACGACTACGCCGACCTTAATTCCGGGATCTACCGTCTTCATTCTGGCGATGTAGTTCTTTGCTTCGAGGGCATAGGTGTAAGGGTCGTGACCGGCGGCATGCCCATCGGTCTCCCAGCCGCCATAGTTTTCGTTCCCGATCTCCCAGTACTTGAATCCATAGCCCTTCGTCATGTTCGAATACTCGACCCAGGCGGCTGCTTCCTCCGCGGTGCCTGTGCCATAGTTCACCGTGATGATCGCCTCGCTATGAACGGCAGTCGCCACGCTCGCGAAATCATCGAAGCTGGTCGCCCAGGTCCAGGTGTTGTTGAGGTTCGTGTTTGTCTTCCAGTGATACTCGTCTGAAAGGGACCCGCCGGGGAAACGGAGGAGCCGCGCGCGCATCGAATCCAGAAGCGTGACGGTCGTCCGAGACTCGAAGGTACTGTCCCAGATTGCGGCGTTGATGCCGGGAAACCTCGAATCGACCGGGCGAATTGCTCTCGTGGCATCTACGCTGACCGCGGCCGTAGAAGAAGCGGGTGCCAGCCGGCTCTCATGGTTCGCCGCGTCTGAATCAAGATTCATGCGGGCAGGTTGCGGCTTGCGTGCCGGCGCTCTGTCAGGCGAGCTGCCGTCGACCGTCCTGCTACGCTGAGCATCGACGTTGAGTGCAGACAACACCAGCCATAACGAAACCAGGACTGAGAGTCTCTTGCGCATATCAGGATCCCCTTACGGTGAGATAGGACACATGCAAACCGGAACGGACCGCTGTTCCGGCTGACGCAGGAAGCATTCTACCGAAAACTCAAGCCGTTGTAACGTCAGAAGTCAGAGGTCAGAGGTCAGAAGTCAGAGGTCAGAAGTCAGAGGTCAGAAGTCAGAAGTCAGAGGTCAGAGGTCAGAGGTCAGAAGTCAGAGGTCAGAAGTCAGAGGTCAGAAGTCAGAGGTCAGAGGTCAGAGGTCAGAGGTCAGAGGTCAGAAGCCAGAAGTCAGAAGTCAGCGTCCTATCTCTGATCTCTGACTTCTGATCTCTGACTTCTGACCTCTGACCTCTGGACTGTGAGCGAGATAGGAAGCCCCACGAAGAGCATGTGAATGATCACGGCCGTCAAGATTTGTTCAAGGGTGTAGGGAAATCGGCGGTTAAAAGCGATGGGCAACACCACGTGATACATAAACAGGTAAACCACAACGCCGTAAAGCAAGCCGCTAACGATCGCCTGCTTCACCAGGAATTTCACCTTGCGGCTAACGGCATAGAAGACTGCGCATGCTGCTGTCGCGATCAGGAAATGGATTACGAGGCCGAGAGCAGCGGTTGCAAGACCACCATTAAAGGAGTCCGGGCCAAGCAGTGCGCTGGCGATCCCTTGCAAGACCCCAATTGGATTACGGCCATGATGCAGAGCGCTATTGACGAATGCCGACGTGATGTCCAGGATCCCGGCTATCAAACCGCCTACGAGAATCACCCGATACGCTTTTGGCTCACTCGGTGAAGCCGCCGTGGATTCTGCGCTCAAAGAGTTTTCCATGTCATCCTTTGTGAATTGTCTCGCCGACTCGCCAGGCCGCACTGATTGTTCAGATCCCGTTAGTCGGAGCGCTGACATCCCCGAGACGGCTTGTTCGGAGGGCAATTATAGGGTCGGCTGAATGGCGCCGTCGCACGGGTTCGGACGAAAAGGAGCAGGTTTGGACGAGAATCAGCGTAGCGGTTACTCGCATCTGGCGAGTCGCACACTAACGGAGCATCGCTCTCAGCTTTTTTGGCGAGACGCCCAGCACGCGGCGCATATGGTGTGCCAGATGGCTCTGGTGGGCAAAGCCAGTCTCGAGAGCAATCTGGCTGACTGATAGCTTGCCTTCGTGCAGCAGGCTCTTTGCGCGATCCACTCGCCGTCGAATCAGGTATTGATGCGCGGGTAAACCTACCGATTCGCGGAAGAGGCTCTTAAAGTGTGAGACACTCAAACCGGCCACAGCAGCGATGTCCCCCAACGATATGTCCTGGCTAAGGTGTTCTTCAATATAAGAGAGCACTTGCCTCAGTCTGCGATCCGACAGACCTCCGTTCTGCTCTCCGAGCTCGGGCAGGGATCTCGAGTTATGAGCGCGCACCAGTCGGGTTGCAACGGACAACGCCAAACCGTCAACGTATAGACGTCCGGATGGATAGCCGCACTCCATCTCCGCCTTAAGCGCCCACCCAAGATTCTCTAACTGCGCGTCGCGCACCTGGAATCGGTTTCGAATCTCTATTCGGCATGGATCAAGATCGAATTCTCCCGCCACCACGGCCAGGAGTTCAGGAGCCACACTCAACACCAGAGCAGTGTCTTTCCGGTTTATCTCCCACAGGCTTGGCAGGCCGGCCGGAATGATGTCGATGTCGCCATGCACCGCCGTTCCACGATGGCGGGATCCGCCTCTTCGGCATGAGACATGCACCGATGGCCCAACGTGGATAGAGACTATCGTACTCCGAAGGGCAGGCACTTCAATCACGCCGGGCGGGTCGGATAGAAGGCTCACGCGAAAGTTGCCCTTAGCCCTGTGATGTGGAATCGAGGAAGGCTGCCTTCGGGTTGGGTCAACGCGTGTTGATTGAGAACTCATTTTGATACCACCTGATAAACTGCCGTACAGGTTCCTCGTCCGATTTCGAATTGTGCCTGGTTCCGGAGTGCCTGTTGCAACAATTTGGAAACCCCGTCATGATGTTGCCGCCCGAATACCGACCGAAGTGAGGTGAGCCGTTCATGCGTGCTCTCAACCCGCCCCTCCTCGAGCATAACCAGAGCGGCATCAGTCTGCCCGACAGGTACCACTACGTCAAGGACTGCGAAAGAATGGTGATCGCGAGGGACCGCTGCGAGATCGGTTAACAGATTCCTTGAAGATGCCTGAGACTGAACCATGTTTGAAACCCGAGTGCAGACATACTGGGATGATTCGGATGCCGCCGGCATGGTCTACTTCGCGCACTTTTTCCGGTTCGCGGAATACGCTGAGGCAGAGCTGTTTCGTTCGACTGGAACTGAAAGAATGAAGCTCTACAACGAGTACGATGTGTGGATGCCGAGGGTCGAATCATTTGCGAAGTTCAGTAAGCCGATCCGCGCTGAGGAGGCGATCTTCGTTCGGATTCGAACGCGATTCAAAGGGGAGAAAACGGTGCGGATGGAGTTTGAGATTCTGAGCGTTCCTGACCGGTCGCTGCTGGCTGAAGGATACGTCACGGCTGTTTGTATCGATCGCAAGAGTTCAAAGTCTCGCCCGTTGCCGCCAGCCATGCGAGAGGTGTTCTCACTGGCTGCGGCGGATACGCAGGAGTAAAGGGCAGTTCAGAGAATCTCATTGTAGTAACAATTGGAAGGCATCGGACTATGGACTACGTCA
The DNA here is from genome assembly GCA_036003885.1 of Blastocatellia bacterium. GTDB lineage: Bacteria > Acidobacteriota > Blastocatellia > UBA7656 > UBA7656 > DASYSA01. Next base: position 17,302 of record DASYSA010000416.1, read on the forward strand.
ATCTTGGATCGACCGGTTTGAAGGTTTCGCGGATCTGTCTGGGCTGCATGACTTATGGCACAAAGAGCTGGCGGCAGTGGGTGCTCGAAGAAGAAGAGAGCCGCCCGTTCCTGCGCCGCTCGCTGGAGCTGGGCATCAATTTCTTCGACACCGCGGACATGTATTCCCTTGGTCGGAGCGAAGAGATCCTGAGCCGGGCGCTGAAGGATTTTGGTCCTTCACGTGACCGGGTGGTGATCGCCACCAAGGTCTACCAGCCCATGGGCGACGATCCGAACCAGCGAGGGCTCTCACGCAAGCACATTATGCATTCGATCGACGACAGCTTGCGGAGGCTCGGGACAGACTACGTGGACCTCTACCAGATTCACCGCTTCGATCGGCACACGCCGATTGAGGAGACGCTGGCCGCGCTCCACGACGTGGTGAAGATGGGCAAGGCGCTCTACCTCGGGGCCTCCAGCATGTATGCGTGGCAGTTTGCGAGAATGCTCTATAAAGCAGATCAGCTGGGACTGACTCGCTTTGTAGCTATGCAGAACCACTTCAACGTGATCTATCGCGAAGAAGAGCGGGAGATGATTCCGCTGTGCCGCGCAGAGGGTGTCGGCGTCATTCCTTACAGTCCGATGGCACGAGGATTCGTGGCGGGAAACCGGCGACGGGAAGATTTCGGGGACACGGCTCGATCTCAGACGGACGAGCTTTCGAAGAAGTATTACTATCAGCAGTCAGACTTCGACGTTGTCGATCGCATCGGGGAGATTGCGAGGCGGCGCGAAGTTACAAACGCGCAGGTGGCATTGGCGTGGGTGCTCGGGCAGCCCGGGATCACATCGCCGATCATCGGGGCAAGCAAGATGAGCCACCTTGAGGAGGCAGTGGGCGCGCTTGGTATCAAGCTGGACGACGCGGAGATGAAGTTGCTTGCCGATGCTTACCTCCCGCACTCAATACACGGCCATTCGTAAGAGGCGTTCAGGGAAACGCTACGACTCATGGGACGGCCCGAGCTCAAGGATGTGCTGGTAACGGGCTGCACTGGGCTGGCAAGCTTCGGCCAGCGGCTGGTAAAGGGCAAGATCGCTGCGACCATAATCGTGCCGTCGACCGGGGCGCTTGCAGTCGAGCTGATCGCCGGCGCGTACCAGGGCATGCCGATCTCGCCATCGGTGACGGTTCCCTCGGCTTCATACTCTGGCGAAACGATACTTGCTATGGAAACCCGCAAGACCCGTTGAACGCATCGTCGATTGCCAACCGTCCAGGCATTCTCCTTGACACAGACACACCCGCCGCATTAAGTTACGACTAGTCAGACTGGTCACCAAGGAGAACGATGCCCAAAGCTCTCAAAAAACCTCATCGCGGAATTACACCTGGCAGTATCGCTAGGCTGAAGGATGCACGGCATTCCTGGCAACTCCAAACTGCGAAGGCGCGGTTTAGCGAGGTGTTTAGGCTGGCACGAACTGAAGGACCGCAGCTCATCACGCGACAGGGTAAGGAAGGTGTCGTTATGATGCCGGTCGAGCAATTCGATCAGCTCGTCGCTAGATGTCATCAGCCAGAGAGTCTCGTGCAGTTCTTCAGGGAGTCGCCGCTCGTAGGGGTGAGGCTGCATTTGGGAAGAGACAAGGACCCGGGGCGTGACATCGACCTATGAGCGGATTTCTCCTCGATACCAATTGCATTTCCGAGCTGATCAGCCCACGACCTGAACCGCGCGTTGTTGATTGGTTCGAGGCGGCGGATGAAGGGCTGCTTTATCTCAGCGTCCTGACACTGGGAGAGATTCGAAAGGGCGTAGGACTTCTTGCTCATGGCAAACGACGGATGCGGTTGGAGACTTGGCTCGCAGTCGAGTTGCAAGCGCGTTTCTCAGGCAGGATTCTGGCGATTGACGCCGTCGTAGCCGATCGCTGGGGTCTGATGGCTGCGGAGGCCAAGCGCACGGGAAAAGCGCTGGCAATCATTGACGGACTGCTGGCGGCGACCGCGTTGGAGCATAATCTGACGGTTGTTTCACGCAATATCGGCGACTTTTCAAATACCCAAGTTGCGGTCGTGAATCCGTGGAAAGCCTGACTCTCGATGTTCATCGGGCCGGCGCGACTGTGGTGGCCGAAGCGTTTGTATGCGCCGGTTCCGGTGCGAGCCAGCTCTGAAGGGCCCTGCGATTGTCGTTCTTAAGACAGAGGACCACGAGTTGTGGCCCTCTGTCATCGTTGCCGCGAATCCTCAGAATCGCAGTTTGAATCCGAACTGAAG
>DASYSA010000417.1:0-18322 GCA_036003885.1 Blastocatellia bacterium
CTCAGCCGCACAAACCAGATTGACGCCTCCAGCGGCATAGTTTGCCGCCTGGCTGATCAGACTCAGGAACTAATTGACTCGTCTCGCGCTTAATGTCATATGAATAACGGATGGGTGGGGTGCACTCTCGATAGGCCGGAGTGTATTCGATATGAAGAGACTACTCTCGATAGTACCGATCTCGACGTTGCTGATTGCTTCAGTGGCAGCGGGACAGACCCCAGCCGGAGCAGCTCAAGGCACCGCCAGGACTCTAGTGTTCAATCTCGAAGTGCTGGAATTCAGCACTGATCTCGCCAGGGAGATTGAAAGACTCGCACAAGATAGAGGACGTATCGACAGGTTGACCGCGGAGGGCAAAGTGCGGCCGGTCAGCGAAATCCAAGTCCGCACCAAATCTGGTGAATCGGCGTCGATTCACACGGGACAGCGTATCCCGATCCAGACGGCATCGGTGCAAGGCGTGCCGCAGGTTCAATATGAGAATACCGGCCTGAATCTCGATATCACACCGACCCTCACGCCTGACGATCGTATCGCAGCTAACCTGAAGATCGACCTTTCGTCGGTCGCGAGAATGGCGCCAAACTCTACTTTTTTTCAGCGTTCATTCTCTACCAGAGTAAGCATGAAGCCAAACGAGAGAGTTATTCTGCTTAGCGTCGTTCAGCAGGGTGGTCTCTGGCCGAGTTCCTCCGATGCAACAACGAGCGACTCCGCCTACGGGAACTACCTTGTGTTGTTGACCGCGAAGGTGCTGGATTAGCCGGACAGTAGCGCTAACCGGCGGACTGCCCATTGGGACACGGACTCGCGCAAGCGCGTTTCACCGCTGAGACCCAAAGAACGCTAAGGAGGGCGCAGAGATCTGATGAGGCCTCTGCGCCCCCTTTTCGTTCTTTGGGCTTTGCCGTGAACGAGACTTGAAGCCTTAACAGAGGAGGAACCAAGACTTGAGTCACACCATCGGCAGTGCCCTACCGAGCTCACGCTCCCTACTTCCGGCGGAGTTCCACCTTCTCCTCCTTGAGTCTGAAATCCGATGGGGCCTCGAAAAGAGACCGCGCAGGTTCGCTGCGATTGATGTTGGTCAGCCGGTAGACGTTTTCACCCGATCGCGGATCGTTGTGCCTGGTCATAACCACCATCTGGAGTTCTGATGAGTACCATTTCTCGTGGACGATGTCGAAAGGCTGATCGTTGCCCTCCGTGCCTGCCGCGAACGTGAAGGTCACCCGCGTGCCCACAGCTTGCACACCGTCGAAACTCTGGGTCCCGAGCGATTCAACCTTGCGCTCGCGTTTCAACTGGCGATCTTCCTTCAACTGCGCCTCTGTTATCGCAACTTCGATTTCGTTCCTGTGTTCAGCGTGGGCTTCACTGCTGTGCGCTTCTGCCATTCGCTTATGCTCCATTTCAACATGCTTCTGCTCTCTTTCATCCTTGCGTTCTTCGATCTCCTGGTTTACTTCGAGCGATTCGTACTTAACTTTGACCGCGGTCTGCTGGAACATGTGCAGGTGGTAAGCGACTCGGGCAATCGGATCACTGATGAGAACTATTTCCGGACCGCCGTCCCTCGGTTCCTCGCTCCGGGTGCGTCCGTCGCTATCGCGATACAACATCCCGGTCGACTTGCTGTTGATTTGGACGCCGTTGGCGAGCGTCTGTGTGTTCTCGATGACTACCTGGGCGGAAAAAGGTGCACCCTTGATGGGCGTATCGCCGATGTGATATTCGAAGCGATCTACGAACGCGAATGACAGTTTCCCGCCGGCGGCCACCTCCGCCAGTTGCTTCTCCTTCAGTTCCCTCTCTGTTGATTGTCTCTCTTGCGTCGACGCGATTTGCTGTTCACCGTGGGATCGGGAGTCCTGAGCGTAGATACCCGCTCCAACCGCCAGGACGGCGCACATCATGCATATGCTGAATGTCTGTCCAATCTTCATAGTTCACTCCTTCTGTTAGGCATTGGTGATCCGAGTTCGTCCGCAACCGAACATAGCCACAACGGCCCTCGGCTCTGCCGAAGACCGATCCATCTGAAAGAGTGCGGCGGCTCAACAGGACGTTCGCGGACGGTTACAAGTACAAAGAACCCTTCTCGCTGAAGTCATCCTAGCCGAAGTCGAGAGCGAAATGGTTCAATCCGGGTAAACTGTTTGTAAGGTTTGTAAAAAGTTACTTTGCCCCGTTCTCTATTTCATCGCTTTGACGAAGCGACATTCAGATGGTTTTGGACGGTTTTGCACGCAACTGTGACTCAACTGTGACCTGGCCAGCTCATCATCGCCTGCAGGTTCTTGTGGATGACGGATGCAAATCGGCGACACGCATTAATCGCTGCAGTAAGCAAGCCACACGACTGCGGCTTCTCTCATTGCACCGAGGGTATATGTCTCCGTTGGGTTGGAACTGAGGTAAGCATCGGACATGGGAACAGATCATCCCAGGAAGATATTCTTTGCCCGAAAGTATCGGACACTTTCGTTTCTAGCCTGCTGCACTTACGCCGAAGCCGCGCGCCTTAACGCAGTGAGCGTATTAGACTGACTATCACGGCGATCAATTCCAGCGGCTCGACAGGTTTTGCGACATGTGTCTGAAATCCGGCGTTAAGTGCTCGCATCCGTTCCTCTACCCTCGCGTGAGCTGTTAGCGCAATTGCCGGAGTCCATCTTTGGCGCGCCCTTGACTCTTCCAGCCGCAGTTTACGGATGAACGAATATCCGTCCTCACTGGGCATTCCGATGTCACTGATGATCAGGTCCGGTCCCAACCATTCAAGTGTTTCAAAGGCCTCCTTTGGGCTCGCAACCGTTGTAACCTCTGCCTTACGGTCTTCCAGGATAATCCTCATCAGATCACGAGCATCAGCTTCGTCGTCAACAACAAGGATCTTCACTCCTTCGAGCGAAGGTGCGGGATACAATCCTGACCGTTGTTGCTCAGCAGAAGAAGCATCCAACTGATCAAGATCCGGATCTAAGCGTCCGGAACCGTGAGCTATTCTTACTGGCAGGTGTATAGTAAAGGTCGCTCCCAACCCCTCCCCGGGACTTTGGGCATGCACGATTCCACCGTGCAACTCTACTAGATGGCGCACGATAGCAAGTCCCAGACCTAGCCCGCCGTGCCTGCGACTGATAGAGCTATCGGCCTGACGAAAACGGTCAAACACATACGGTAAGAACTCTGGCGATATGCCCTTGCCATCATCGCTCACCGTAATTTGAACGTGAGAGTCAATTCGTTGAAGCCTAACCTGGACGCGGCCACCTTTATTTGCGAACTTCACCGCATTGGAGAGCAGATTCCAAACGATTTGGTGGAGGCGGTCAGGATCGCCGGATATCACGCCTGAATTTGGGTCAAGGTGTACTTGTAGACGGACGTCTTTAGCTTCGGCTGCTGGCCGAATTGAGTCGATCACCGATTCGATGATCGGGGCTAGTTCAATCGCCGTGACCGCCAGGCGGACCTTGCCGGAAATGATACGGGATACATCAAGAAGATCCTCAATGAGCTGCTTCTGTAGCGTCGCGTTGCGCTCAATAGTGTCCAGCCCACGATGGAAGTTATCTCGATCCAGAGAGCCACCTCGAAGCATTCGGCTCCAGCCCAATATGGCATTCAGTGGAGCGCGAAGTTCATGTGAGACAGTGGCCAGGAATTCGTCTTTCGCGCGACTGGCTGCTTCCACCTCAGAACGTGCGACTTGCTCGCGAGCTAGTTGCAAGCGCTGCTCTTCCGCTCTCACGCGCTCTGTAAGATCACGAGTGATTTTCGCGTAACCGCGGAGAGTTCCATCTTTTGCTCTCAATGCGGTAATAATGACGTTGGCCCAGAAGCGAGAGCCATCTTTGCGAAGACGCCAACCCTCGTCTTCAAAGCGTCCTACGTCAGCCGCCACTCTCAACTCAAAACCAGGCTTATCTCGTTCGAGATCCTCCTCAGGATAGAAAACAGAAAAATGTTTGCCGATTATCTCATCTGCTTTGTAACCTTTGATCGCCTCGGCTCCTGGATTCCAACTTTCAATGCGCCCCTCTGGCCCAAGCATGAAGATCGCGTAGTCTGCAACTCCGTCGACCAATAACCGGAATCGCTGTTCGCTCTCCCTGAGGATCTCTTCGGCTTTTTTGCGTTCGGTCAGATCCCTGGTTACTTTTCCAAAGCCCAGTAGAATTCCGTCCTTATTTCTCAATGCGGTAATCACAACGTTAGCCCATAGCCGGGTGCCGTCTTTGCGAAGACGCCAACCCTCATCTTCAAATCTTCCCAGTTCTGAGGCCATTCTTAACTCATAGGCGGGCTTGTCGCTACTGAGATCTTCTTCAGTGTAGAAGATCGAGAAGTGTTTGCCGATGATTTCACTGCGCTCATAGCCGTTGATGTTTTCGGCTCCCACATTCCAAGTGGCGATGTATCCTTGGGGATCAAGTATGAAGATCGCGTAATCCCCGATCGAGTCGACCAGAAGGCGAAACTGTTCGGCGCTCTCAAGGACTCTCTCACTACGGGCCGACTTCTGTCCGCTTTCTTCGTGGCGGGATCCGCTTTCATCTGGCGCGAGGGGACTATCAGATTCTGGCATATACATTGACTCAGTTGAGACAACTAACCTGGGATACGAGTGCTTGGTGGGCGTCCAAATCGCCAAGACGTTGACGATGGTTGGAATGATACCAGATTTCCTGGTCTGACGCATGCGATCCCCACACACATCATATACGGACTGTCAAAGATGGTTCGACGTATTCGCTATCTATGATCCGGTGTGATACGCCTTGGAGTTCTGCCGGCGTCGCGGGAACCGCTCGACTTTCTCCAGGACTTTGCAGAGGAACGCATGAGGACGGCGACGATCGCGCCGCTGCACACTACGCCGATTTCGCACGCCGGGCGCACGCTGACTCTCTTTTGGCCTCCCTGGGAACGAATGACACCGCGCAGGATCGACAGTCTATTTTGAGGCCTTATATCCAGGTGGGCAGCAGTGCGCAATCAGCCCATTGAGTCCTTCGTGGTGAAACTACTCTCCTGTGGAGAATCTCTACACTCGGAGCAATCAGCGGCTGGCGACGCGCCTGCTTCAGAAGAAGGGACATTCAGTCGTCCTTGCGGATAACGGCCGTCAGGCGGTGGAGAGGTTCGAATCCGGTTCCTTCGACCTCATCTTGATGGACGTACAGATGCCTGAAATGAATGGCTTCGAAGCAACCGGCGCAATCCGCCAGCGGGAGCAGGGAGGTTCCAGACGAGTGCCCATCATTGCTATGACTGCCCACGCGATGAAGGGAGACCGCGAACGCTGCCTGGAGGCTGGCATGGACGGTTATGTTTCCAAGCCGATTAGGATACACGAACTACTGAGTGCCATTGCGAGCCTCGTACCCGGTTCAACCGGACACGAACCGAGATCACCAGATGATCGGGGATGCGGCCTTCGGGCCCAAGAGGGCGGCCGGGAACAGGAGAGCACGAGCCGTCTCTGAACAGCTTTTGTAAGGTTTGTAAATTCTGCGTCTCCGCGGCCCTAGCGCGAGCTACTTGTGGTAGATTTGGAACCGTCGCAATGGGATTCAAAACTAACAAGTCCTCATATACGCTGGCTCTGACTGGAGCGCTGGCGGCTCTTCTGGTGCTTCTGGCTGTCCTGCAATACCGCTGGCTTGGCCAGGTTAGTGTGGGCGAACGCCAGGTCCTCCAGACCAGCCTGCGGAATCGGACCGTCGATCTTCAGCAGGAATTCAATCGCGAGTTAGCGCGCGCTCGTTCAACATTTGAGATTGGACCGGAGAGTCTGCGCAATCAGGCATTGGGCCAATTGGCCGAGCGCTACGATAAATGGACCCAAATCGCGCCATTTCCCGGGTTGATCAAGCATATCTTCCTGGCCGTGTCGGCCGATCACGATGAACATCCGCGCCTGATGCGATTCAACGAGCGGACCAGACAATTTGATGAGAGCGATTGGACAACAAGTTTTCACGAAGTGCGTGAGCGATCAGAAACGGAGCGACAGTCGACCGGTCATAGCGACGAAGCGATTCCGGTGCTCATTCAGGCAGCTGTCGCGCGCGAGTCTTCCGAAAGAGCGGCTGGATTCGTCATCATCGCGCTCGATCTCGCATACATCAGGCAAGTGTTCATTCCAACGCTTGCCAGGCTGCACTTTAACGATAACGGCATACTCGACTACGAGCTGACGTTGGTAAACCGCGACAATCCGATCGAAGTGGTCCACAACTCTCGGTTGAGCCCCTCGGATGAGACTTCCAGGTCGCAGTCAAACGATGAGCCTGTCGCTCGATTCAATCTGCGAGCAGGCTCGATCGCCGGAAGCTACCGCCGTGAGTCCGACGCTAAGGAGCTCGCTGCAAAACGTGAATTCCTGGTCAGCGTGAACCCAAGGTTCATGCAAGAGATGGAAAAGCGACATGAGGTCGAACTTAAACGTGAGAAGGAGCGCAACCGTGTTCTGGAACACCGCGGCGAGGCATTCACCAAAATCTCTTCCGGGGAGCCCACGATTGGACAGCTCATGGAATCGCAGGAGCGCGAGGGCTGGCAAGTCCTGGTCGGATACCTGCCTGGCTCGCTGGATGCGGCCGTGGCCCGGGCTCGCGAGCGGAATCTCGCGATCAGCTTCGGGATTCTGTCGCTCCTGGCGATCAGCATCATCATAATCATCATGAATGCCAGACGGGCGCAGCGGCTTGCTCGACGGCAGATGGACTTTGTGGCCGGAGTCTCCCACGAGTTCCGCACGCCGCTGGCGGTCATCCACGCCGTGAGCGAGAACCTCGCAGATGGATTGATCACCGACAGACAACAGATAGAGCAGTGCGGCGTCGTCATCCGCAACGACGTGCGGCGGCTCGCCGGCATGGTGGAGCAGGTGCTTGAGTTTGCCGGGGCCTTCCGAGGCAAGACTCTCTACCAGCCTCAGCCCGTCGACTTGACCGAGCTGATCGAGCAGGTGCTCGCCAGATATCCGCTGATGGAGCCTGACAAGGAATGGCAAATCGAGAAAGAGATCCAAGCCAACCTGCCGGCAGTGCTCGCGGATCCGGCGGCGCTCGCGTCTGCCGTGCGAAACATCATCGACAACGCGATCAAGTACGGAGGCGCCCATCGTTGTTGGATTGGCATAAAAGCACATACCGAGTTGAGCGAGCGCAGCCAGATGATACAGGTCACGATAGAGGACAGAGGGATCGGGATTCCGGCTTCCGAAGTTCCCTACATATTCGAACCCTTCTATCGCGGCCGCGAAGTCATCGCAGCTCAAATTCACGGCAGTGGACTCGGATTGAGTCTGGTTAAGAACATTATCGAGGCTCACGGCGGGACGATCACCGTCGCGAGCACTCAGGGTGAAGGCAGTTCATTCACGTTGAGTCTGCCTGCCGTTCCTGGAGACCAGTTCATCAGTGGGGCCGATCGAAGATGAGCCGAGTATTGGTAATAGAGGACGAGCCTGGACTTGTGATGGCGCTGACCCAGCGCCTCAGCAGTGAAGGGTATGAGATTGAAACTGCCAAAGATGGCGAGCGTGGATTAGCGCTTGGAGTCAGCCGGCCTTTCGATGTGATTGTTCTCGATCTAATGCTGCCGCGCAAGAACGGCTTCGACGTGTGTCGGGACCTGCGCCAGCGCGGGATCAATACGCCGATCATCATGCTTACCGCGCGGGGACAGGTCGTCGATAGAGTAGTAGGGCTGAAGCTGGGCGCCGATGACTATATGACCAAGCCCTTTGCGATGATGGAACTGTTAGCCCGTATTGAGGCACTTCTAAGACGGACTGCGGCTCAGCCCGCGTCGCCGCGCACTTCAGAATCCTCCCCGGATACTTATCAGTTCGGATCCATTCGCGTCGATTTTCGTCGAACAGTAGTTACCCGAAATAACAAGCCTGTGAACGTGTCTGCGCGAGAGTTCAAATTGCTTCGGTATCTGATCGAGCACCCCGGTGCGACGGTTTCACGCGATGAGCTACTCAATGAGGTATGGGGCTACAATGCTCTGACTACCACTCGAACGGTCGATGTTCACATATCTTCATTGCGACAAAAGATCGAAGAGGATCCCCGCCACCCGCAGTCGATCGTCACCATTCACGGCTTCGGTTATAAATTTGTCAGCCAACCCTAAGGAAGTATGGGAGAGTGGGGGAGTGGGAGAATGGGCGAATCGGAGAATGTCGGACTCCAGTTCCCCCGCTCTCCCACTCTCCCACTCTCCCACACTTCTCTCCGCTATTGACATCGATCGACGCGTCCGATATATATGGTGGCGCTACATATTGAGGCCACCTATATGCTCGACCAGGAAGTCAAAAGAGGCAGCGCCGAAATGCTGATCCTGGCGCTCGTTGAAGATCGGCCCCGCCACGGCTACGAGATCGCCAAGCTCATCGAACAGCGTTCCGACGGCGTCCTGCAGTTTCATGTCGCTTCACTCTATCCGATGCTCTATAGGCTCGAGACTCGCGGCTGGATTAAGGGTCGTTGGGTGGAGAAGGCGGGCCAGCGCCGGCGCCGGTTCTACAAACTCACCGCTGCCGGCCGAAAGGTGCTGAATGAGCAGCGGCAAACATGGTCCGACTTCTTTGCAGCGCTCGACCGTGTCGCGGGGATTAATCCCGCGTGAGCGAATCAAGCATGACAGACTGGAGAGCTTATGTTCGCGACCATCTTCCTCCGCTGGCCCTTGGGCCCGCGCGGGAGTTGGAGATCGTCGAGGAGATGGCACAACACCTCGAAGCTGCCTACGAAGAGGCATTGGCTGAGGGCGCCTCGATCCCGCAGGCGTATGAACGCGCGGCGGCTCACATTAAGGACTGGCGACTGCTGGAGTGCGACCTGATCCGCGCCAAGCGACCCATCAGCAGGACCTGGATGAGCAAACGCCTCGCGGTCGAAGTGCGTGTCCAATCCGAGGACAGAAAGTTCGGAGGGCTTAACATGGGATCATTGTTGCAAGACTTGCGATATGGCATGAGAACGCTTCTCAAGAGCAAAGGTTTCACCGTGGTAACGGTGTTGTCGCTCGCACTTGGAATCGGCGCCAATACTGCTATCTTCAGCCTGATCGATGCCGTGCTTCTTAAGACGCTGCCGGTCAGGAACCCTCGCGAACTTGTGCTCCTGAATTGGCTTGGCGGACCGAATGGAATGTCGCGCGGAATGGATGGAACCAGGACTGCTGATGCGGCCACCGGCCTACAAACCAGCACTTCCTTCTCGTATTTGACCTTCACCCAGCTTCGGGACAATAACGAGACGCTCTCGGACACATTCGCGTTCGCTCCAATAGAACAACTGAACGTGAACGTGGACGGCCTGGCGGAGGTCGCCGGGGGACAGTTCGTTTCCGGCGGCTACCACGACGGACTGGGCGTGCAAGCACTTCTCGGCCGGACTCTGACCAACGGCGATGACAAACCCAATGCCGATCCTGTCGCCGTAATCACTAATCGCTATTGGCAACGCCGATTCGGGCGTGATCCGGGAGTTATTGGCAAGTCTGTCAACGTCAACAATGTAGCCTTCACCATCATCGGCGTAACCCCACTGGAGTTCCTGGGGGCATTGCAGGTCGGCGAGGCCGCAGACCTTTCCATCCCATTTTCGATGGAACCGATTGTGAGGCCAGGTAGCACAAGCTTGAACGAGCCGTGGTTCTGGTGGGTGAGGATTATGGGGCGGCTCAAGCCGGGCGTGACCGAAGAGCAGGCGCGCAACAACCTCGAAGGCGTCTTTCAGCAGAGCGCGCTCGAGGGTTGGAATGCCGCAGTGGCGCAGGCAGAAACTCGCGGTCGGCCATTGAGTGGGGAACCGCGCGACACTCCCCGACTCAGAATTGGATCGGGCAGCCAGGGTCTTAACGAGTCGCGGAGCACTTACTCGCAGCCGCTGATGCTATTGATGGTGGTAGTCGGACTCGTGCTGCTGATCGCCTGCGCCAATGTTGCCAACCTCCTGCTGGCAAGAGCTGCGCTCAGAACCAAAGAGATCGCAGTGCGACTCGCAATTGGCGCCGGCCGCTGGCGACTGGTTCGACAACTGTTGACTGAAAGTATGCTGCTTTCTTTGATGGGAGGAGTGCTCGGGGTGTTCTTCGCTTACTGGGGGAAGGACACGCTTCTCGCGCTGCGGCCCTGGGGAGGCGGTGAGCTTGCAATCGATCCCAGGCTCGACCTGCGGGTGCTCGGATTCACGACCGCAGTGTCAGTGATCACCGGCATCCTGTTCGGGCTTGCTCCCGCGCTTCGGGCGACCCGAGTCGATCTGACTCCGGCGCTCAAAGATAGTTCCAGAAACGTCAGTGGCGGTTCTCATTCCGTGATCGGCAAAATGTTGATCGTTGTCCAGGCGGGGATGTCGGTGATGTTGCTGATCGGCGCAGGTCTGTTCCTCCGTACCCTAAACAATCTCGAAGTCGTGGACGTCGGATTCAACCGCGAAAGCCTGCTGCTCTTCAGAGTCGATCCAAAACTCAGCGGGTACAAGGGACCCCAGATCTTGAGTCTGTATCAGCGAATGATCGAACACATCCAAAGCGTTCCCGGAGTGAGATCGGCTACTATATCGCGCCATCCGCTGCTGAGCGGCAGCCGTCGCAGTACGACACTCTCGATCCCGGGATACACGCCCGAGGGCGGCCGGGGCGAAGAGGTGCTGGTCAATGTGGTGGCGGAAAACTTCTTCGACACAATGGAGATGCCGCTGCTCCTCGGGCGCTGCCTTAGCGAACGCGATGATCAACAGACGCCGAAGGTCGCGGTAATCAATCAAACGATGGCTCAAAGATATTTTGGCCAGGACAATCCAATCGGCCGAACCCTTTCAGACGGCCCGACCCAGATCGAAATCATCGGCGTTGTCAGAGACGCGAAGTATACCGGCTTTCGCCAGGACACGAGACCGACAATCTACACTCCCTACTTGCAAGGAAGCGGAGAGCAGATGAGTTTCGCGGTGCGCACTGCAGGAGATCCGACCCTGCTGGCGGGTCCCGTTCGAGACGCGGTGCGCGACGTGGACCAGAATCTGCCTATGTTCGACGTGCGAACTCAGAACCAGCAAGCGGAGAGGTCACTCGCGCAGGAAAGGCTCTTCGCCACGCTGTCGAGTTTCTTCAGCGTGATTGCGCTCCTGCTGGCCTCCATAGGTTTGTACGGCGTGATGTCGCATGCGGCCGCGCGACGAACGAATGAGATCGGTATCCGCATGGCGCTCGGCGCCCGAGCGTGGCATGTGACCTCGTTGGTTGTGCGCGAAACACTGGTGCTCGTTCTGGTCGGCACCGCAGTCGGGTTGGCCGCAGCGTTGGCAGCCACTGGCTTGATCACATCGATGCTCTTCGGACTCACTCAACACGACCCACCGACGATCTCGTTTGCAGTTTTGCTGATGATCTCTGCAGCCGCGCTGGCCGCCTACCTTCCTGCGCGAAGGGCCTCAAGAGTGGACCCGTTGATTGCGTTGAGATATGAGTGAGATATGAATTGGCTGGCAGTCAGTCATAATCGCTGTGACTGACTACGACTGGAAATGGCGCAAGTGAGCTCGTATGCCCGACTGGAGAGACTACCTTCGCAGCAATCTTGCGCCGCTTCAGCTCGGCGCCGAGCGCGAGTTGCAAATAGTCGAAGAAATGGCGCAGCACCTTGAAGCCATCTATGAAGACGCGCTGGCTGATGGCGCCTCCGAGCGGGAGGCATATCGACGGGCGACTGCTCATATCAAAGACTGGCGGCTTCTGGAGTGCGAGCTGATACGCTCCAAGCGCCCCAGCGTCGGATCGTGGCTCAGCAAACGCCCTGCGGCGATACAAATTCAATCGCAAGACAGAAAGAGCGGAGGAGAGATCATGGGATCATTTGGACAGGACGTGCGATACGGCATTCGAATGCTGTTAAAGAGCAAAGGCTTCACGCTGGTGGCCGTGCTGTCGCTTGCGCTTGGAATCGGAGCTAACACCGCTCTGTTCAGCCTGATTGACGCAGTGCTGCTGAAGATGCTGCCGGTCGAAAGGCCCAATGAACTTGTCCTCTTCAACTGGATCTCCGGGCCGAGGGGTATGGCATGGTCAAGCGAGGGAAGGATAAGTACCGATCGGGCCAGTGGCATGCGTACGAGCACTTCGTTCTCGTATCTCGCCTTTGAGCGAATCCGCGACAACAACGAGGTGCTTTCGGAAGTGTTCGCCTTTGCGCCGCTGTCTCAACTGAACGTGAGCGTGGATGGCGGGCCGGAGATCGCCGCCGGCCAACTCGTTTCGGGCGGCTACTACTCCGGACTGGGTGTGACGGCCATTCTGGGCCGGACGATCACCGCTGCGGATGACCAAGCCGGGGCGCCTCCCGTTGCAGTGATTACACACCGTTACTGGCAGCGCCGCTTCGGACAAGACGCGCAGGCGCTGGGTAAGACGGTCATCGTAAACAACGTGCCCTTCACCATAGTCGGCGTCACTCCGCCTGAGTTCTTCGGAGCCTTACAGGTCGGCGAGTCGGCCGACCTTTCAATCCCCATTGCGATGCAACCTCAGTTGAGCTCAGACCTGAGATCCGACCTGAGCACGCCCTGGTTCTGGTGGCTGCGGATAATGGGGCGGTTGAATCACGGGGTGACGGCGGAGCAAGCGGCTGCAAGTCTCGACAGCATATTTCAGCAGAGCGCCGAGGAAGGTTGGACAGCCGCGGTGGCCCGCTTCCCAACCCAGCGACCAGCTCAGAATGCTGCGCCGCGCGACGTTCCGAGGCTCAGGGCGGGCTCCGGCAGTCAAGGGCTTACCGAGTCACGCCGGGAATATTCACAGCCGCTGACAATTCTGGTGGTGATCGTCGGACTCGTGCTGCTCATAGCCTGTGCGAACGTTGCAAACCTGCTGCTGGCCCGCGCAGCAACGCGCCAGAAAGAGATCGCGGTACGGTTGACGATTGGCGCAAGCCGCTGGCGACTCGTTCGCCAACTGCTGACTGAAAGTTTGCTTCTGTCATTCCTGGGCGGCGCAGTTGGTGTCGCGTTCGCTTACTGGGGAAAGGACCTGCTCTTGATCTTGCGCCCCTGGGGAGGCGGCGAACTCGCGCTGGACCTCAAACTCGATCTGCGTGTGCTAGGCTTCACGATCGCGGTCTCACTTGCCACTGGTCTATTGTTCGGACTCGCGCCCGCGTTGCGAGCCACGCGAGTAGATCTGACCCCGGCGCTGAAAGACAACGCCAGAAGCGTTGTCGGCGGCTCCCGTTCCTTTCTCAATAAATCGCTCATCGTGGTGCAGGTAGCGGTGTCTCTCGTGCTCGTAGTGGGCGCGGGGCTCTTCGTGCGAACCCTGCGCAACCTGGAAAACGTGGATGTCGGATTCAATCGCGAGAACTTGCTGCTCTTCAACGTTGACCCGGGGTTGAACGGCTATAACAACGCGCAGATCGCACAGCTCTATCAGCGAATGACTGAACGGCTCGAGGCCGTGCCCGGCGTGCGCTCGGCCACCATGTCGATGGTTCCCCTTCTCAGCGGCATGGCTCGAACCAGTACCGTCTCCGTAGAGGGACACACATCGCAGGAGGGCGATGAGGACAGCGCCAAGGTCAATAACGTTGGCCCGGGTTTTTTCGCGACGATGGAGATCCCAATACTCCTGGGTCGAGGTCTGAGTCTGCGTGACGACGAACTCGCGCCCAGGGTGGCAGTCATCAATCAGATGATGGCGCGCAAGTATTTCGGCGGTGAAAGCCCTCTGGGCCGGCGTTTCGGCTTCGGAGGCCCTCCAAACAGCGGGCAGATCGAAATCATAGGCGTCGCCAGAGACGCAAGCTACACCGGCCTGCGCGACAAGACGGAGCCGACCGTCTACCTTTCCTATTCGCAGAGCCCTCCAAGATGGGCGACCTTTGTCGTGCGCACCTCGGGAAACGTAGCCGCGATGAGCTCCTCGATTCGCGACGCGGTTCGAGAAGTAGACAGCAACCTGCCGCTTTTCGCAATGAAGACGCAGAGCCAGCAGGTCGACGAATCCCTCGCGCAGGAAAGGCTCTTCGCCAACCTGTCGAGCTTCTTCGGCGTGCTTGCGTTGTCGCTCGCATGCATCGGACTTTACGGTGTGATGTCTTACGGGGTCGCCCGCCGGACGAATGAGATCGGCATCCGCATGGCGCTGGGCGCAACTGCCTCCCGCGTTACTCTTATGGTGATGCGCGAAACGATGCTGGTCGTTATGATCGGCGTGGTGATTGGATTGGGGACTGCGGTTGCTACAACCCGGCTGGTTGCGGCCATGCTCTTCGGACTTGCGCCCACGGATCCGGTGACAATCTTGTTTGCGGTTCTGCTGATGATCTCGGTCGCGACGTTCGCAGGATACGTCCCAGCCAGAAGAGCTTCGAAAGTGGATCCGATGATTGCGTTGAGATATGAGTAGAAACGTTTTGCGTTCCGCGTTTTGCGTTCCGCGTTCTGTGCTCATCATTTCGCGGTGATGTGGAGAGCCGGCGGCAGGATAGGAACTCGAAACGTTCGATCGCAGCCCACGCTCAAAGGCTAAGGAAACGATCGGCAGACACCCGCATCTTGTCGCCGGGCTTTCCTGGCACTCTTGGTTACTGGCGTGAGACTTCTCTGCGCTGCGATCTGCACGGCTTCGCAATGTCTAACGGCTGATCGATTGCGCAGTGTCTAACGACTGATCGACTGAATAAGGGCGTCCTTCCGTTGCATCGATTCGGCTGAGAACCAATGCTCGATGAAGTGATCCAGCCACTCACGGCCATTGCCTATTGGGGGATGGCCGGTTACTTCTAAAAACTGCTGCTTGATCGCGGCGAATGTCAAAGGCGGCTTTTCCGCCAACTCGCGAGCCAGCGCTTTGGCGCATTCGAGCACCTCTTTCGGATCGACCACTTCGCTGGCCAGCCCTACCTGAAGGGCCCGCGCCGGAGTCAGGGTCCTGCCTCCCGCTACCATGTCCCACCCGCTTCTGACGCCGACTGCGTGTGTCGCAAGACGAATGAATCCCGGCGGCAGCGCCATTCCCAGGTTGATTTCATTGAGGGCAAAGCCGAATGTGCCCTCGGCCATCACGCGGGCATCACAGGCCAGTGCCAGTACCGCGCCGCCGGCATATGCGTGTCCGCTCACTGCAGCGATGAGAGGCTTTGGGAGCCACAGCATCTTTTCGTAGAGATCGATGAAGCGGCCAAAGAATTCTGTCATCGTCTTGCGGTCGTACCCAAAGACCTCGACGACATCGAAGCCGCCGGAGAAAAACTTCGGCCGGTCGCTGGCCAACACGACCCCTCTCACATCCGCATTCGCAGCGGCGTCGCCGATGACAGCGGTTAGCTCATCGACCATCGCAGAATTCAACGCGTTAGCCTTGCCGCGAGCTAGCGTCACGATGAGAAGTTGACCATCTCTGTCAGACCTGATGAAGTCCATAAAACCCCGTTCCGCGTTTTGCGTTTTGCGTTTTGCGTTTACGTTTCTCGAGGTCCTAGTCTAAACCAGAGACCTAAGAACCAGGAAACGAGAAACGCGGAACGCGAAACGCGTCTTTGTTGCAACGGGCCGGGCATTTCGCTATAGTTCGGACAAGTACGCTACCCGCGAGACTTGACCGGAGGATTGAAAAACATGAAGAACCATCGTACCCGACTGATGGCGTTCGCGTTGCTGTTCACCGCGAGCCTGATGCTGGCGTCGACCGCCGGCACGGCGAGCAGCTCGAGCGTGACCTTCACCAAAGATGTCGCTCCCATTCTCTACAATCGTTGCATCGAGTGCCATCGTCCGGGAGAGATCGCTCCGATGTCGTTGATGAGCTATCAGGAAGTCCGGCCCTGGGCTCGCTCGATTCGAGAACGCGTCGTCGATCGCTCGATGCCGCCCTGGTCCGCGGATCCGCATTATGGAAAGTTCTCGAACGACCCGAGTCTTTCTCAAAAGGAGATCGACACCATCGTGTCCTGGGTTGGCGCCGGCGCGCCGAAGGGCGATGACAAAGACATGCCACCCGCTCCGAAGTTCGCCCAGGGGTGGACCATCGGTAAACCCGATGTCGTGCTCAGCATGAATGAGGAGTACGCTATACCAGCCGATGGAACCATTCCGTATCTCTACTTCACGATCCCGACGAACTTCAAAGAAGACAAGTGGATCCAGGCGATGGAGATTCGGCCGGGGAATCGCGGCGTAGTCCATCATGTAATCGCATTCACCCAGGAGGCTGGATCGGGCCGAATAGGCGATCCTCAATCGGCCGGCGGTGAGACGCAGCGTGGCCGAGGCCAGTTGGGCGGCATCACTCCAAACAAGACCGGGGTGGTATTCGCTCCTGGAACCGCAAGACTCATCAAGGCGGGAGCCAGCATAGTCTTCCAGATGCACTACACCACGAACGGGGAAGCGACCAAAGACAGGACAAGCATCGGCCTGATCTTCTCCAAGGAACCGCCGACGAAGACCATCACGACCGGCAACGCCTTGAACGCGCGTTTCGCAATTCCGGCAGGCGCTGACAACCACGAGGTCAAGTCCTCGACGACGCTCAAAGAGGACGTACACATCACCTCGTTCATGCCTCACATGCATTTTCGCGGCAAGGACTTCACGTACACGGCGGTCTACCCTGATGGCCGGTCCGAGATACTGCTCAAGGTGCCGAAGTACGATTTCAACTGGCAGTTGACCTACGTTCTGGAGAAGCCGGTAGCGCTCCCGAAGGGGACGAAATTGGATTGCGTTGCGCACTTCGACAACTCGACGAAGAACAGGTACAACCCGGACCCGACAAAAGAGGTGCGTTGGGGCGATCAAACGTGGGAAGAGATGATGATCGGATGGTTCAGCTTCACCCGCGACGCTGAGCAGAGAGAGGTAGCCAAAGCCTCCTCGGGTAAGTGAGTCACGAAGAATTTCGAAATGCGAATTGCGAATTTCGAATTGCGAGAATTCGGGATTAGCAGTTCGCATTTCGCGTTTCGAAGTACCGCCTTCTGCCTTCCGCCTTGCGGCAAATTCGCATTTCGCAATTTGCATTTCGAAATTCCTAAAGGAGATCTATGAACATCGAAGGCAAAGTCGCTCTTGTGACGGGCGGCGCGTCTGGACTTGGTGCCGAATCGGTCCGAATGATAACCGGAGCGGGTGGCCGCGCGGTGATCGTCGACTTGAATCAGGAGACTGGAGAGGCGCTGTCAGCCGAACTGGGCAATGCAGCGTTGTTCGTTCGCGCCAACGTTGCCGACCCCGGCGACATGGAAACGGCGGTAAGCACAGCGTTGGAGAAGTTCGGCCGGCTCGACATTGATATCAACTGTGCAGGCATCGGCGTCGCCGCGCGGGTCATCGGGAAAGATGGACCGTCCAGTCTGGACCAATTCGTCAAAGTCATTACTGTAAACCTGGTTGGCACCTTCAACGCCATCAGGCTCGCGGCCGCGGCTATGGCCCGCAATGAACCCGCCCAGGACGGCGAACGCGGCGTCATTATAAACACGGCTTCGGTAGCGGCTTTCGACGGGCAGATAGGCCAGGCCGCCTACTCGGCATCAAAGGGTGGAATCGTAGGAATGACCTTGCCCATAGCGCGCGATCTCGCGCGTCACGGGATCCGCGTGATGACGATCGCTCCAGGTATCTTCGACACTCCGCTGCTGGGACAATTGCCGCCGGCGGTGCGCGAGTCGCTCGCCCAATCGATTCCGTTTCCACAACGGTTGGGCTTGCCTTCCGACTATGCGATGCTCGCGCGGCAAATCATCGAGAACGGCATGCTCAATGGTGAAGTGATCCGGCTGGATGGCGCGTTGCGCATGCCGCCGAAGTGAGAGGATGAATGCATGTTGCTTGTAACCTTCGATGCGAGTGAACTGAACGCGAGTGATCGCCAACATTAGGCGAAGGAACTTAAGCTGAATTAGATTCGACGGGAAATCTGTTTTATGAGCGACGTTTTCATTAGCTACGCGCGCGAAGATCGAGCTAAAGCACAACAGCTTGCGGAACTCTTTGAGCAAAATAGCTGGTCCGTTTGGTGGGATAGGAAACCGCGCCAGGCCAAAGATTCTCTCAGGTTATTGCAGAAGACTTGTCTGCAGCAAAGTCGGTTGTCGTCCTCTGGTCTCAGAATTCCATATTGTCGGATTGGGTGAAAGACGAGGCACAAGAGGCAGCCAGTCGGGGAATCCTGGTTCCTCTTCTGATCGAAGATGTCACCATACCGGTTGGATTTCGTCAGTTCCAGGCGGCCCACCTTGCCGATTGGGATGGATCGGCTTCACATCCTGAACTGAAAGATGTATTGG
>DASYSA010000418.1:0-2897 GCA_036003885.1 Blastocatellia bacterium
ATTCCATACGAACTCGGCCGGGCGCTCACATGGGCAGGTGAGACGCGGTTGCAAGAGCTAGGCCCCGATGAGCAAGCACACGGTAGGCAGCAACTCTGGGAAGCGCGCGCGATATTCGAACGCATGGGATTGCTACCTTGGGTTCGATCGGTGGATCGCCTGCTCGGATTTGAATCCCAGCCTGAGGCTGCTCTCGATCAGCCGAGCATATCCGCGCTGGATAATCTCGGTGACCTTGATCGGGGTGCGCTTCGCTTCGGCATCGTCACCTGCAATCGTAAGGTCCGCGAAGCGGTTGAAATCCTGCAGAGCGTCGCACCGAGCCAAATTCCTGTCCTTATCACGGGCGAGAGCGGAGTGGGTAAAGAGCTACTTGCTCAGGCGCTCCATCAGATGGGTCCTCGTCGAAAGGAACCCTTCGTACCGGTGAACTGTGGGGCCATCTCGGTCAATCTTCTCGATAGCGAATTCTTCGGACATGAACGAGGGGCGTTTACCGGTGCCATTTCGTCCCGTGAGGGTCTGCTCGCCTCCTCCGACAAGGGGACGCTGTTTCTCGACGAGGTCGGGGAGCTTCCCTCACAAGTTCAGGCCGCCCTACTTCGGGTGTTGGAGACCGGCGAGTTACGCGCGGTCGGACGGGACGACGTTAGGAAAATCGAGCTTCGAATCGTTGCGGCTACCAACACGAGGCTTGAGGATCTTGTCGATCGCGGGCTCTTCCGCCAGGACCTCTTCTACAGACTCAACGGCATTCGCGTCACAATTCCTCCGCTCCGCGAGCGTGAAGAAGACATAAGGGCATTGTTCCGCTACTTCTGGTCCCAAGCGACCACGGCTGCAAAGAAGCGCCTCACGATCGAGGACGGCGTCGAGACGGTGCTCTGCGCGTATGACTGGCCCGGTAACGTGCGAGAGCTTCGGCACGAGATCGCTCGCGTCGTCGCGCTCGCACCCGATAGGTCATTGGTTCGAGGTGAGTCGTTCTTGCCCCAAATCCAGCGAAAGGACATCGCCTCTCTTCGCCGGGATCGCGAGCGGCGTGATGAAGTGGCGGAGGAACGGTTGCAGATTCTATCGGCTTTGCGCGCCCATCGCGGGAACAAGGCTGAGGCTGCCCGGAGCCTGGGAGGGATGAAACGCACCACTCTGATCTACAAAATCGAGCGCTTGGGAATCCGACCCGAGGAGTACCAAGTTAAGGAATAGGTCGTCCCGAGAGGGCAGTCGCCACCCGCCTTTGTCCTCAATCTATTGCCGCTGAATAGATTATCCGCGATTTCTTGGGGCCAATGACCCCGACCGCCGCGTGAGCCAATTCTCGCTTTTCCTGGTTCTCACGAGCCAGTCTGCCTAAGCCATTGTTCCGTATTAGGTAAGCCTCGATAACGGAGCTGCACCACGCTGTCCCCCGTTCATGTGGGGGAGATTCCCCCAATCTTTCCCACGGTCACCAGGCTGGCAGATTTTTGGCCGATTAGGGTGGTCCGTAAGTAACGGACTAACAGCAAGTTGCGTTTGCCCGCGCCAAACCCGCTTCCGACGCCCTGTGGCACCTACGTTGCCCTATTGGCTGGCCAGGAATGAGGGCCACGGAGGGCAGCGAAACAAGGAGGCGGGCAATGGAACGAACCAGGAACTTGAAAAACGGACTCAAGGCAGCGACGGTGGCGGTCTTCCTCGCGGCCGCTCTTCTCTCCACGGGTTGCAGCAACAACGCGCTGATGAACCCGCAGCCAGACTTGGGCGCGCAGGGCAGCCAGACGGCGCACCCGACGGGTGGAAACGAACTCAACCCGACTGGTGGTAACGAGCTGAATCCGTAGGCACCGTCAAGATACGGGCGCCTTTGGAGTGATCGCCGACAGAGTGGAGGACACATGAGGACTCCCGAGGTAGGTCTTGCGGTCGTCAGCATTGAGTCTACCGGCAATCTCTCGGATGATCCTCAGAGCATGGGTCGAACGCGATTGCGCGGCCCTTACGTCCCCGCGTTGGGAAGCAAGTCTTCCCAATGCATAGCTCATTTTCCACGCGGCCTCCAACACTCCGGCAGATTCCGCGTAGGCGAGAGCGCGCTCCATCGTCGGCACCAAGGCGCTGGCCCTGTCGATGTCGGGGGTCTCAGTTATGATCTCAGCCAGGGCTACACCTCCATGGATCTGGATGAGAACGAGACCTTGGGATTCGGCATTCAGAATCAGGCTGATGATCGCCCCTACCGCAGCATTTGGATCAAGTTTGGAGTTCAGCCTCTGCATTTCGATCTGGACCCCAGGTAGATCCTCCCAGTCCAACGTTTCGAGCAAGGCTTTCTCGGCTTTCGCGAGGAAACTCCTCGCTGCTTCTGGATCGCCCTGAATCGACGCAATTCTCCCGAGTAACCAATCCAACCTGGGCTTTACTTCAAGCGAGCCGTAATCATTCACAATTCGCTGAGCATCCCGCACCAGCGTCTCCGCTTCGGCATATGAGCCAATGTGAAACAAGGTCAAAGCTTCCAGCTCCATAGCTTTGGCCATTTGGCCGAGGTCGTTCAACGCCTCAGCCGTAGCCCTTCCGTGCCGCGCCATGTCGATCGCCTCCATATACTCAGCAAGGAGGATCCGGTTGATGGCAGCCCCTGAACAGGCGGCAACGAATTCGAATGCACTTCCCATACGGACCGCCCAACGAGACGACAACGTGTGCTGATCAACCGCTTCGCGGATTCTGCCGAGTGCGTATAGGATTCCGCCACGATTGGAGAGGATGCGAGCCTTGAATGAGTCGTAGCCGGACCTCTCCGCGATATCCCATGCTTCTGTGATCCAATCCAGTGATTCTGGCACCTTGCTTGAATAGAACGCAGCTGTTGAAAGGGCATTGCAGATACGCATCCGCCAGTAATCGTTACA
>DASYSA010000419.1:0-12357 GCA_036003885.1 Blastocatellia bacterium
GAAGTCATAGTTTATGGCCGAGGCCAGGAAGCAGAGTCCCGCGTACTGCCTGAGTGGCGCGTCTCCGTGGACAGGCTGTTCGAAGGGCTGGTGTAGGAATTGAGAAATGAGAATTGAGAATTGAGAATCTCGAGTATTCTCAATTCTCAATTCTTTCAATCGCTCTCCTCTATTTGTCGCCCGCCTTGAGCTTCTTGATGCGATTGCCGGAGCCTTCCCTGATCGCCGCCTTCAGCTGATCCGGTACAGTCGAATTGTCGCCGAGCAACTGCAGAGCCTTCTCCGCATTTTGAATGGCAAGCTCCTTGTTGCCATCCGCTTCGTAGGCCTCCGACAGGCTGTCGTACACATTAGCGGATTCAGGATAGCTGCCTACATTGAGCTTGAACAGCTCAATCGCATCTTTGATCTTTCCGCCCTGCAGCAGCTCGTAGCCCATTGCGTTGATGGTGTTTTCTTTGAACAGAACGTCGTCGGGCGCCGCCTTGCGAGCTTCGGCATAGACCTGCAAAGCTCGTTGAGTACCCTGCCGCGTAAAGGTGTCGATGAACTGCGACGGCGTTGGCGTGCGCCGGGCGGCTTCGTAGCTGGCCTTCGAGAGATGAAACTTCATGAAGTCCAGAGTCTGTTTTATCACCTCGCGCGACTGGTCATTGTCGTCGAGCAGATCGAATCCATGCTGGGCGTCGACGTAGTTCACCAGCGTCAATTGAGCGTCCGCTGCGAGCGCTTTTGCGGCGAACGCGTCAATGGCCTTGTTGATCCCGGGCACATCGTGGCCCGCCCTAACCACCAGGATCGGGAGGTCGAGGCGCGCAGGCTCGCCGGCCATTACGCCGTAGTAGAAGACCGCCGCTCGAATGTAGCCGCGATCCTGCTGCATGACTAGCGGAAGTGCGACGCGAACGTTTGCCGAACAGGACCAGATACCGATTCTG
Organism: Blastocatellia bacterium; assembly: GCA_036003885.1. Classification (GTDB taxonomy): domain Bacteria; phylum Acidobacteriota; class Blastocatellia; order UBA7656; family UBA7656; genus DASYSA01. Next base: position 939 of record DASYSA010000419.1, read on the forward strand.
CTTTCATCTATGTCGAGCGAGGACGCATTGCTCCGCACATAGGCGATCAGGTCGGTCGCATCCGAAGCGGAGTCTGACTGACGGCTGTCGTGACTGATTGCTATCATGCCGCTGGCGGCAACGAGGCGAGGCCACGAAGTGTACTGTCCCCACTCTTTCAGCTTCGAAGCAGGGGCAGCCGGATTGCCTACACCGTTCAAAAAAATAACTGCGGGACGTTTCGATCCGGACTTGTGAGCAGCCGGGTAGTAGAGGTCCATCTTCAGGGCTTCGCTTCCTGAAGTCTTGAAGGTTACGTCGCTCTTCACGATGGCCCGTTCCATGTCGGGGAGGCGATAAACGGTCGGACGCCTGAGAATTTCTGATTGCTGTGCGAACGCGGGTTGAGCCAGGGCATAAACCAGCAACGCCAGCGCGATCGAAAGCCACACACATTCGGTGCTCCGTTTCATTTTGGTGATCTCCTCTCGTAGTTCCCTCGGGAGCTGCCAGCAAGGATCCTGTGGAACTCGGCTGGACCAGCTTGCGCCTGGGGTGGGTTGGGTTCTTGACATTGAGTTGGCTTGAGGCGAGTCTCGATCTTCGGTCCTCGTCTTGTGATTTGAACGAAGCTCGCCAAAGTAACGCCTCACTCTAAATCGAACCCGGTAGACGGAGAAGCCCTTTGTGACGAACCGGCCTGGGCAGGGATCAAGTGGATTGCGGATTGCGGATTGCGGATTGTGGAATGCAGAATTCCGATTGCGGATTCAGGAATGCGGATCTGGATTGCGGATTGAGGTGCCCGGGTCCATTCAGATTTCCGGACACGAGCTGCAATCTCCAATCCGCAATCCCCAATCCGCATTCCGCAATCGGTCTATTCACACCTCAGTGCGACCATTGGATCTACTCTCGTCGCCCGGCGAGCCGGAATGAAACTGGCTATGAGAGCCACTCCCGTCAGTCCAACCGAAACCGCGACCAGAGTCGCCAGGTCGGTCGGCCTCACACCGTAGAGCATCCCCGATATCAATCTCGTCGAGAGCACAGAAGCCCCAACGCCGAGCAACACTCCCATTATCGTGAGCCTCATCCCCTGCCCGAGCACCAGTCTCAGCACATCGCCGCCCGTTGCGCCGAGGGCCATTCGAATGCCGATCTCGTGAGTTCTTTGAGTGACCGAGTAGGAGATCACACCGTAGATCCCCAGCGCCGCCAGGATTACAGCCACCCCTCCGAATATCTCCAGAAGGAGCACGATGAAGCGAGGGCCGGCAACGGCCGCGGAAAGATACTGCTGCATAGTCCTCGCATCGCCGGCAGCCATATCACGATCCAGGGTTGCCGCTTCACGCCGGACGGCGGTTGCTATGGTCGCGGGGTCAGAGGTCGTTCTTACCACCACGCTCATGAACCACCAGGGAGTCTGCTCGTAAGGCAGATACATTCCTGGACCTGCCTCTTTCTCCAGGGCTTCATCCTTTACGTCGGCCACTATTCCGACGATCTCACATGTCAGGTCGTTGTATCCGATTCTTGCGCGCTTGCCGATCGGGTCGCCACCCGGGAAGTATTCGCGGGCGGTCGATTCGTTAACTATCAGGACCGGTGGCGACTTGGCGTTGTCTCGCTCAGTGAAGGCTCGCCCTTTCAATAGCCGAACTCCCATCGTGGCAAAGTAGTCTGGACTGATCGCCCAATAAGCAGGGGAGCTTCTCTCGGCGCGGGTGACCGGAGGGGCCCCTTCGACCTCGAAACTCACCTTCAGGTGATCACCACTCAACGGCAGCGACGTGACGGCGGCAGCTGACTGAACACCCGGAATCTCACTCGTCCGCTCCACGAGTTGCTTGTAGAGAGATGACCACTTGGCGGTCTCATCATACTTTGAATCGGGCAGGAAGGTCTGAATAGTCACGACATTCTCAGGTTTGAAGCCGGGATCAACGTGCTGCAGTCCCGACAGGGTTTTGATCATCAATCCCGACCATACCAGGAGCATGAGCGCCATTGCGACTTCAACCACTACAAGGGCGCTCCGCGTTCGGGCGTGTCCCGCGCCCGCGCTTGTGCCTCTGGATCCCTCCTTCATGGCTTCGTTCAAATCGGGCTTCGACGCGCGGACCGCAGGGACTAACCCGAAGATCAGTCCCGTGAGAATAGTGACCAGAGCGGTGACAGCGAGCACGCGGCCGTCGAGTGCGACCTCGTGGAGGCGCGGAATGTCTTCGGGAGCGAGCCTGACCAGAGGCTCGATTCCCCACAGCGCCAACAGCAGCCCCAGGCATCCGCCGACCAACGCGAGGAGCAGACTCTCGGTGAGCAGCTGTCTTACGATTCGCCGGCGGCTCGCCCCAAGCGCGGCACGGAGCGCGAACTCTTTCTGGCGCGCCGTGGCCTTTGCAAGAAGCAGGTTCGCGACGTTTGAGCAGGCTATCAACAAGACGATGCCCACGGCCGCAAGCAGCAGCAGAAGCGTGGAACGGATGTCGGCGACCAGAAACTGATGCAGAGGGGTCACGTCGACTCCGTAACCAGTCTGCGAGTCGGGATAAGTATCGGCGAGACTCGCGGCGATGGCGGTCATCTCGGACTGCGCCGTTTCCACTTCAACGCCTTGTTTGAGCCGGCCGACCACTGAGAGAAAGTGAGCTTCGCGTTCATTGATCCAGTCCGGGAACGCATTGCCGACCGGGACCCAGAGATCGGCTCGTTCGTTTTCGAATGGGAACCGAAAGGCGAGGGGCATCACGCCGACGATAGTGAAGCTCTTGGCGTCGATTGAGAGGGTGCTGCCTACCGCATCCGGATCTTCGCCAAAGTGCTGTTGCCACAACGCGTGACTGATAATCACCACCTGGCTCGACCCGGGCTTGTCTTCTTCGGGCAGAAACGCGCGCCCGCGCTCGGGATTTACTCCAAGCAGCGGAAAGAGATCGGTTGAGACCGACGCTCCATGAAGGCGCTCGGAGCTGTCCCCTTTTCTGAGAATGAACTCCTTTGACGTGAAGGCGGCCAGGTGCTCGAAGGACTCGCTACGGTCGCGCCAGTCCGTGAAGTTCGGGTACGACACGCTGCCACTCTGGTCGGTGCGCCCTCGAAAAGTCTCGGCCATGAAGACCAGGCGGCTCGGCTCTCGGTAGGGGAGCGAACGCAGCAGCACGGGATTCACGACGCTGAAGATTGCGCTGGTTGCGCCGATGCCCAGCGCCAGCGCCAACACCGCGACGGAAGTGAAGACGGGCTTCTTCAGCAGCATTCGAAGGGCATATCGCAAATCCTGTAGAAACGTATCCATAAATTGCCTCCGGCATAGGATCCAGGATCCTACTTCACCGCTATTCGTATCTCAGCGCGACCATTGGGTCTACCCTGGTGGCTCTTCGTGCCGGGATGAAACTGGCTATCAAAGCCACTCCTGTCAGGAGCAGCGGAATGACGGCGAAGGTCCACGTGTCTGTGGCGCTGACCAGGTACAGCAAGCTCGCCATCACACGCGTCAGCAGCAGCGCTCCGATCAGGCCGAGGACTACACCCGCAAGCGTCAGCCTCAGTCCTTGAACGATCACCAGCTTGATGACGTCCGGCCCGCGCGCGCCGAGCGCCATGCGTATCCCCATCTCGTGCTCCCGTTGGGTGACTGAATAGGAGATCACGCCGTAGACTCCAACGGCGGCCAGCATCATTGCCGTTGCCGCGAAGATGCCGAACAGCACCATGTTTAAACGCCTCTGCGAGATCATCTCGTCGAGAGTTTGATCCATGGTCCTGATGTGGGATATCGGCTGATTCGGGTCTATAGCCCATACCTCGTCCCGCACAGCCGCGATGATGTTCTTCGGGTCGGTCCTCGCTCGCACCGTCAGAATCATGAATCCAATGAACGAACGCTGGCTGTAAGGAAGGAAGGCTTCACATCTGACCTCGGCGTCGTATCCGGTGCGCCGCATATCGGCGACGACGCCCACGATCGAAAGCCACGGTGCATCTGAGTCAGGACCGCCGAATTTGAACCGCTTGCCCAGGGGATCTTCCCCCGGCCAGAAACGCTGTGCAAACGTGTTGTTGATTACGACTACTGGCGGAGCGTCTATATTATCCCGTTCCTCGATGTCACGGCCCAGGAGGAGGGGGATTCCCATGGTGCGGAAGTAGCCGGGGGTCATGAAATCGAGCGGCGCCTCTATCTGTTCAGCGGCAGGCGTGGCAGGTCTTCCCTCGACAGTGAACATCCCAGAGTTGGGCAAGGCATCGATAAAGATGTCGGTGATTGCGGCGGCCGACTCAACGCCGGGCAAAGCCTCGACTCGCTGGATCAGTTTTTGATAGAAGTCGTGGCCCTGTCGCCCTTGATACCGCGATCGGGAGAGCTGAAGGTTCATCGTCATCAGACGGTCGGGCTTGAAACCGAGACTCACCTCTCTAAGACGCATGAAGCTCTTGATCATTAGACCCGCGCAGATAAGCAGGACTAACGACGACGCAATCTCGAATGCGACCAGCACGTTTCGGATGCGACGTCCTCGAAGGCCTCCAGTCGAGCTGCGTCCGCCCTCTTTCAGCGATTCGTTTAAGTCGGATTTCGACGCTTGCAGCGCGGGTACCAGCCCGAAAAGCAGACCTGTCAGGAGTGAGACTGCAAGCGTGAACACCAGTACACGACGATCGATACTGATCTGGTCGAGCCGAGGCGTATCTTCGGGGCTGAGAGCGATCAGGGCCTTCAGTCCCCAGGCGGCTATCAGCAGGCCGGCCGCTCCGCCCAACAGCCCGAGCAGCGAGCTTTCTGTCAATAACTGCCTGATCAGGCGGAGCCGACCGGCGCCCAGCGCCATTCGAATCGCGATTTCGCGTTCCCGAACGGCTGCGCGGGCGAGCAGCAGGTTCGCCACATTCGCGCAAGCGATTAATAACACAAAGACAACCATTCCCAGCAGCACAAGCAGCGCAAGCCGCGTCTTACCCACCACCTGCTCGTGCAGAGGAACCAGGTTCGCGCCAAAGCCTTCCAGATCGGGGTACTGTTGCTGGAGCTGGTCGGCTATGGAACTCATGTCTGTTCGTGCCTGTTCGAGCGACACGTCCCGCTTGAGTCGCCCTATGGCGTAGAACGAAAATGCAGTTCGTGCGCTTCTGCGGTTGGGAGTCACAGCGAGCGGCGCCCATAGCTCGGCGTCCTTGTGAGGGAACCGGAAACTCTTCGGCATCACGCCGATCACCTCGCGCTTTACGTCGCTCAGCGAAATGGTCTGCCCGACTATGCCGGGATCGCCTCCGAAGCGGCGCTGCCATAGTCCGTAACCGAGGACTACGACCTGATCCCGGCCCGGCTCTTCCTCTTCAACTGTGTAAGCGCGGCCAAGCATCGGCTGGACGCCGAGCACCGAAAAGAGGTTCGCGGTGGACATGGAACCGATAACGCGTTCTGGTTCGCCCGAGCCGGTCAGATTGAGGCTGACGCCACTGTACGCTGCGATCTGTTCGAACGACTGATTCTGATCTCTGTAGTCAACATAGTTGGGATAAGAGTGGATGTCCTGATCGACCTTCATCCGCGTGTTGTTCATCCAAACCATGACTATGCGGTCCGGGTCGGGATAGGGAAGAGGACGGAGCAGGATGCCATTGACGACGCTGAAGATGGCGGTGTTCGCTCCGATCCCGATGGCGAGAGCGAGGATCACAATCGCGGCGAACCCTGGCTTCTTCAGAAGCATTCGAACCGCATATCGAAGGTCATGAGTAAAAGTTTCCATGGGCGTTCCTCGTTTTACGTTTCGGGTTTCGGGTTTCGCGTTTCGCGTTTCTCAGGTCCTTTCGCGCGATCTGCTGACAGACCGCAATCTACGCCGAACGCGAAACGCTAAACGCAAAACGCGGAACGCGAAACGCATCACGTCTATTCATATCTCAGCGCGATCATTGGATCCACCTTTGTTGCCCTGTACGCAGGAACATAACTCGCCGCCAACAGGACAACCGTCAGCAGTGCCGCGACGAATGCGAAGGTCGCGGCGTCGGTGTGGCTAACCCCATAGAGCATGCTGGACACGAGTTGTGTGAGGGCCAGGGCGCCTATCAGGCCGGCGCCAATGCCGAGGCCCCCCAGCTTTAGGCTGCGACTCAGTACCAGGAACAACGCGTCTCTCTGATTGGCTCCGAGTGCCATCCTGATGCCGATCTCTCGAGTGCGCTGACTCACCGCATACGACATCACACCGTAGAGGCCGACTGCCGCCAGCAGCATGGCAAGCAGCGCGAAGCCGCCGATCAGCGTCGCATAGGTGCGCTCCTGCGCGAAAGCGATTCCAAGATGGCTATCCAGAGTTCTGACATCGAAAAGTGGAAGGTTCTTGTCCAGTCTCTGCACTTCGGCTCGTAGCGCCGGCAACAGGGCCATCGGCTCGCCGGCGGTGCGAACGAACACCGTCATCCTGGAAAGGTAGCGTTGACTCAAAGGGACATAAATAAATGGCAGAGGCTCTTCTCTCAGGCCGCGATATCTACCGGTTCGCACCACGCCAATGACCTCGCTCTGCGGACCATCCGAGCCGTCCAGCCTGATTCGCCTGCCTACGGCGTTCTCCATACTCCAATAACGGCGTGCCATCGCCTCATTGATTATTACCACTTGGTTCGCCGTCTTCCCATCCCGCTCGTCGAAGCCTCGTCCGGCGATCAGTGGGATGCCCAGGGTCTGAAAATATCCCGAATCCACGATGTTGAAGTTGAGTTCCATGTCCTCGTCCGGTTGAGGCGTATACCCCTCGAGATCCACGCCGGTTCTGCTGCCGCCTGCGTTGACGGGGATGTACTGGGCGAGAGTCGCCGTCCGAACGCCCGGCAGAGTCTGCATCTGTTCAAGAAGCTCTCGGTAGAAGGATCTCCCCTGAGTTTCGGTGTATCCCTGGCGCGCCATATCGACAGACGCGAGCAACGCGCTGCCCGTATTAAAGCCGAGGTCGGTTGTATAGACTCTCTGCAGACTTCTGATGAACAGGCCGGCCCCGATCAGCAGAACCAGGGACAGCGCGACCTGAAGGACGACCAGACTATTTCCGAACCCCAGCGTTCGCGAGCCGCGACTGTAATCGCGGTCTGTTCCCTTCAATGCGGGGATTAGCGATGGCCGCGAGGCGTGAAGTGCCGGGGCCAGGCCGAACAGCACTCCAGTTGCGAACGAAACAAGAACGGTGAAGGCGAGCACGCGAAAATCAGGGCTCAGGTCGAGCGCTTCGAAAGCGGCCAGCATTTGGAGGGACTTCATAGAATCCGATAACCAAAGGGCCAGCATGAGTCCTGCGCCGCCGCCCGCAACAGAAAGGAGCACGCTTTCGGTCAGCATCTGCCTGACTATCCGGCTCCGGTTTGCGCCCATCGCCAGGCGGATGGCAATCTCCTTCTGCCGCGCCCGGCTACGGGCCATCATCAGATTGGCCACGTTCGCACAGGCTATGAGCAGAACGATTCCTACGACCACCATAAGAAGCTCGCTGAAGCGTTTGCTTGATTCGCGCGTCCGGGGACCCGCCATGGCTTCGTTGATCGGGAGAATAGTCATTGGGCGCGGTTGATCCGGGTGGGCGAGCGTTCCTCTGTTGCTTTGAGGATACGCGTCAGCCAGTTGCGCGGCTATGATATCGATCTGGGCCTGTGCCTGCTGCCGGCTCACCTCGGGCTTGAGGCGGGCGACCATGAACAGGCCACGCGAGCCGCGGCGGCTAAGCGGATCGCGGCCGCCAAACGCGGGGTTCAACTGGGTATATGCCGACATGGGCACCCATACCTGGGGAGCCGATTGTAGACTCGTTCCTCGAAACCCGCGCGCTGCCACACCGACGACCTGAAAGCTTTGAGTGTTGATGCTTATCGTCTTGCCGATAACTCCGGGATCCCCGGCCAAGCGACCCTGCCACAAATCGTAGCTGAGGACGGCTACGCGATCCGCAGCCGGAGTCTGCTCGTCCTCCGGGAGCAAGGTGCGACCGATCGCCGCTTTAACTCCCAACAGCGAAAAGTAGTTGCCTGTTGCGATGACCCCTCGAACTCGTTCAGGCTCGCCGCCCAGAGCAAGGTTCATGGGTTGGCTGTCTGCGAAGGCAGCCAGGCCTGTGAAGACATCATTCTTGTCACGAAAGTCCAGGTAGTCGGGAAAGGAAGAAGTGCTGTGGATCCCACTGCTGTAGTCGCTGGTGTAGACTGCGACGACTCGATTGGGGTCCTCAACGCCAGGCAGAGGGCGCAGAAGCAACGCGTTGACCAGGCTGAAGATCACGGTGTTGGCCCCGATGCCGAGGGCTAGAGTCAGCACAGCGACCGCCGTGAAGCCCGGCTGCCTGACAAAGGAGCGGACACCGTAGCGCAAGTCCTGAATGAACGTTTCCATAGTTTTCCTTAGGTTCCAGGTGCCAGGTGCCAGGTGCCAGGTGTCAGGTGCCAGGTTCGATGCGCCTCGCACCTGACATCTCACACCTCAGACCTGACACCTGGCACCTGAGACCTCACTCGTACTTCAACGCAATCGTCGGGTCGATCCTTGTAGCCCTTCGCGCCGGGATGTAACTCGCAAAAAGCGCGACCGCTGCCAATAACACCGACGTGCCGATGAATGATAATGGATCGAAGGCGCTGATACCGAAGAAGAGGCTGGCCAGCCCTCTTGTCACGAGGAACGCTACGACAAGCCCGAGCGCCAGACCGATTGCCAGCAAAACCGCACCTTGGCTGAGAACCAGCCCGAGCACATCTCTTCTCTGAGCCCCCAGCGCCATCCTTATTCCGATCTCACGTGTTCGCTGGGCCACCGAATAAGACATCACGCCGTACAGGCCCACGGAGGCCAGCACCAACGCAAGCATGCCGAAGACCGTTAACAGCGTCGCCTGCATACGCTGTCCCGTGAGCGATTGATGCACGCGCTGGCCGAGCGTTTCGATGTTGAGCAGGGACAGAGTCGGATCGATGCTCTGCACCTCGCCGCGCAATGCGACAACCAGGCTTTGCGGGTCGCCTTCAGTGCGTACGTAGAGGTTGAGCTGCGGAGCGTAGAGCTGTTGGAGAGGGGCGTAAACAAAAGGCCGGCGCTCTTCGATCAGGTTGTTGTATTTTGTATCTTTGGCTATCGCGACGACCTGGCGATAATCCGAATCGCCGAAGAACTTGAATCGCTTGCCCACCGCGTCCTGGTCGGGCCAGAACTGGTTGGCCATCGCTTCGTTGATGATCACGACGTTCGGAGACTTCTCGTTGTCGCTGTCTTCGAAGTCTCGGCCGCGCTGAAGCGGAATACCCAGCGTCGGAAAGAACCTCGGGCCGATGTAGTTGGTCTGAACCAGCACACCACGTCCGCTCGGGCCGGGGTCCTGGCCCTCAATGAACACGCTGCGCGCGAAGCCGCCGGCGAAGGGCCGGTCGCGTGCTATCGTCGCTGCCTTTACGCCAGGGAGTCTGCCGACACGTTCCAGAAGCTGCCGGTGAAACACTTTGCCTTGAGCTTCGGTGTAGCCTGAGCTGCCGAGGTCGAAACCCATCAGCAGCATGTTCTCGGTGATGAATCCGGGATTGACCTCCGAGGCCTTTTGTAAGCTCCGCACGAACAGGCCGGCCGTGATCAGAGCAAACAGCGACAGCCCAACTTGGAGCACCACCAGCGTCTTTCGAAGATTGAACTTGAAGCGCCGGGCGCTGGTCATTGGGGTCTCATTCTTGAGCGCTCCAACCAAATCGGGCCTGGATGCCTGCAGCGCAGGCACAAGTCCGAACAGCAATCCGCTCAGCACGGAAACTACAAGGGTGAAGAGCAGCACTCGCCAGTCAAGCGTGATGTCCGGAGTGTTCGGGCCGCCATCACCCGCGACAAAAGACTTAATTATCTCTTTAGTCCATGCCGCGAAGAGCAGTCCGACCGTGCCGCCGGCCAGTGACAGGAGCAGGCTTTCGGTCATCAATTGCCTGATCAGTCGCGAGCGGCGTGCGCCCAGGGCGAGCCGGATGGCGACTTCTCTGCGTCGTCTCGCCGACCGCGCCAGCAGCAGGTTGGTCACGTTTACGCAGGCGATGATGAGTACGACGCCGACCACGGCCATCAGCGATCCCGAGATGAGCAGGAATTGTCCGTCGCCGCGCGGATCCCTTCGAGCTTGAATCAACGGGATGAGCTTTACGTTGCGTCCCTCGTTCTCCTTGCGATACTCCTGCTCGAGCTGGTTGCCTATCGTGCCGAGGTTGGCCTGTGCCTGCGGCAGGGTCACGCCCGGTTTGAGCCGGCCGATCATGTTCAGGAAGAGGCCGCGCCGTTCGTTGTAGAAGTCGAAGCCCGGCTGAAGCTCCTCGTGCATCATCATCGGGGCCCACAGGTCGGGGACGAATCCAATGTCGGTTCCGGTGTAGTCCTTTGGCCCGATGCCGATCACCGTGAAGGCATGGCGATTCAAGCTGATAGTGGATCCAACCAGTCCCGGATCGCCTCCGAACTCTCGTTGCCAGCACGGATAGCTCATGACTGCTACTGGATTCGTGCTCGGAGTCTTGTCTTCGTCGGGGAGGAACGTGCGGCCGTAGAGCGGCTTCAGGCCGAGAACGTCGAAGTAGTTGCCGCTCACCATCTCGGCTACAAATTGCTTCGTCTCGCCTCCCGGCGCCGCATAAGTGATTCCGGCGAAGTTGTACGCGAGGATCTCCTCGAAGACATCATTCTTATCGCGATAGTCGAAGTAGTTGTAATGCGACGTCGGAAGGTTGCCCTTGTTCTTCACATCGGTGGTGAAGATCGACACCAGTCTGGACGCGTCCTTGACGGGCAGCGGCGAAAGCAGGAACGCGTTGAGAAAGCTGAAGACCGCGGTGTTGGCCCCGATTCCGAGCGCCAGCGAGAAGACTGCAACGACGGCGAATCCCGGATTCTTGATCAGCAGCCGGAACCCGTAGCGAATGTCTTTGAATAGAGCCTCCATTACGCCTCCCAGTCATCTTTCAGTTTCGAAGAGTCACATCTGCGATTAGCCATCGGATCAGCATTCGTCAACCTGGAATAGGGATGGGAGCCATCCCTAAGAGTCCCATTACCGAGGCTTCTGCTGCCGGCTGCATTTTGTATTCGCAACGCTTATCCTCAGCGGGCGGGTCGGCCGCAAGAAACCATCCTTCTCCGGAGGATTGTTACCAAGCGGCGTGCCATGATAAAGCTCTGGACCTGGCCTGGTCGGATATCGACGGGATGCAGTGAGACGGAGGACGTAACTGTGCTTGTGGCGAGGCTTCTGCCGACGGGCCGATGGAACCGGAGGCCTCGATTCCGCGAGATCGGATCATCCCGGCCTTGCGGTCCTTATTCTCGTGTGTTCGAACATGGGACTTGCCATCTCAGAATCGAAAGCCGAGGGAGATCATGGATGGGGAAGAGGTCGAGCTTTGTTCCAGCTGTCGGGACAGCGGATAC
>DASYSA010000420.1:0-16809 GCA_036003885.1 Blastocatellia bacterium
CGGGTCCAGCACCAGCGCCTGATTGAGAGCCTGAATCGCCTGCTCATGTCGTCCGAACGCCGCAAGATAACGGCCGCGATTTACCAGCATGCTCAGATACACGGGCAATACCTTTATGCTTACCACGTCATCATTCTCAAATCTGATGCTACCGTCGGTTAGCCCTCGCGTGACTAGCTTCGGATCCGAAGGCTCCCGAAACTCACGAGTCGGAACCAGCTCGAACACAAGCCCCTGAGGCACGAATTGATATGCGCTCTCAAAGGCCTTTGTGAGGTCGCGGTAGTTGCCGTCGCCTCCGACGACCAACTCCTGTGTTATGTACACGGGCGCAACCTGACGCTGCGCCGCGGTGAAAGCCAGAATCATCTCGTTGAACCGTGTATTGATTCTCTGGTTGAGCGTGACATCCTGGTCATAGATTCTGGCGTCGTGCTCCCAGTGCCTGAGGTCTTCCAGAAAGGCATCCACTTTGTCTCGAGTCTTCTCCATGAGTTCGGGATACGCCCGGTTCAAGTAGTCGAAATACCAGGAGCGCCGAAGCTGATTCAGATCTATGCTGATGACATCGGGACGCCGCTTTTCGATCTCGAGCGTGTACAGCATTGGCGAGTACACCTGCCAGTCGATGGTCAGCAGCATTCCGCGCGTTTCTACGGTGCTCAGGATGTTGTCCACATAGTCGCGCGCAATGAAGTAGTGCCTGCGATTGTTATAGGGGAAACTGCTCAGGAGAGCGACTAATGGAACCATCAGCAGGGCCGCACACGCCACGCGGCGGCGGGCACTGATTGCGCCGATCAGCCACTTTGCGCCGAGACCCGCTGCTATGGCCATCGCCATAAAAGTGGGGAGATAGTACGCGTCCTTGTCTTCGGCAATCTCGTAGTTCAAGGCGTAAGGCACGTTCGCCATGACAATGAGCGCCAGAAACCAGAACGCAGGTCTGTCATGCTTGAATGCGACGGCGAGGCCGGCCGCCACCATCAAGAGACCTGCCGGAAGCCACCACGGGCCGAATTCACGCAGGGCGAGTCTAAGAAAGACGCCGAACTGATTCAGCATCGTTTCAAGTGACGGCGAGAAAAAGACCTGGTATTGCTTGCCCGTCACGTGCCACCAAAAGCGCTCGAGCGTTCGGGGGTCTCCCCAATTCATTGGCGGAGACCCGGACGCGGCAATCGGAAGGTATGCGTAGACGCTCAAACCGGCAAATGCGGAAAGGGCGGCGTAGACCAGCCTCCGGGTCTTGAAGAATCGGAAACCCTCGGTCGACAAGACGACCGCTGCCAGAGCAGGTAACGTCAATCCTACTGTGACGTGATGTACGCCGAGCGCGAGGCCGAAGATCAACGCGGCGACGTAGAGCAGGACGTAGCTTCTCGATTCCTTCTGTTCTACCGCCCGCCTTCGCCAGCGAAGAAGAAGCAGGAAGATGACGCCGAGCAGCAGCGTATTCAGGGAGTAGACCTCTGTGATGGTCGAATAGGACCAGAGCGTTCGAGAGAATGCCAGGAGGAGTCCGGACACCAGCGCGGGCAGCAACATCAGCCAGGAGCCTGGGGTGACCGGAGCGGCCTCTCCTGACCCTGAAGGCGATCGCTTCGACCTTCTTTTGTCTCTGTCTCGGAGAGCGCGTCCGCCGGGAGGTTGCACCCGAGCAGTGAGTAAAATCTCAGTTACAAGCAGGGTCAGGACCGCGGCCGAGAGCGCCCCAAAAAGCGCCGACGCCAGGTTCACTCGCATTGCTACATTGCCGATGGGCAGTCGCGTTGCTGCATTTGCCAGCAGAACATAGAGCGGAAAACCAGGCGGGTGCGCCACACCGAGCGATCGAGCCGCGACTATCAGCTCGCCGCTGTCGACGAGAGTGACTGTCGGCGCAAGCGTCCATCCGTAGAGCGAAAGCGCGCAAGAGAAGGCGATGGCTGCGTATGTTCGTCGTGCGGGGATTTCAGTTGCCGCTCCTGACCTTGATTGCATGCCTAAAGAAGGATCTAGAGGATTTAGGATTTAGGATCTAGATCCTAAATCCTACCCTGATGCTACCTTGCCTTCGTGTATCCCGTAAATCGAACCTTCACGATGACGCGGGCAAACCGGTCTCCAACTCTCACGCCGTCATCTGCCGAGGTGTAGGCAGGGAACCAGCAGTCGGCGTAGTTTTGGAAGTACGTCTCGAACCGGGGCGTTCGGTGCGCGGTCTGTTCGGGTAACGCCTCGCCCGCCGCTTTTACTAGTTGAAGGTCCTGGTCGTCAATCCATACGCGCCCCTTGAGGTAGCGCTCGGGGCTCCTGGCAGGGTCGGGCATCTTTACCGTAGGCCTCACATCGAAGGCAAAACAGTTCAGCTCGTCGATTCGCTCTCGCCCAACATAGTTGAACTCGTACTGACCGAGGGTATCGGAAGTGAGCATGAACTGATAAATGCGAGTCAGATTGTTGGCTGAAGTGGTGCCGATGTGGACCTCCTTAGGTAGGGTCGATTTGTCTTCGAGGACCCTCTCCTGTCTCGTTCCATCGGGGGCGTATGAGATCTGAGAGAAGCGATAGTACTTTCCGCTGATGGTATCCGCCTGGCTCACCGTCTCGATAGTCAATTCCTCGTAGTATTTGTAACTGCGCAAAGCGGCGGCAACTCGCCTGCCGCTCTCTGAGGCGGCTGCCAGTATCTCAGAAGGATCACGCGCTTGTTGAGGGTCAGCCGGATCAGCCTCCGTCAAGATCGGGCTTGCATTCATGAGGGTGAAGACGGCCATGGCAAGGGCCGGAATGGGCGGAACCCTGGATCGGGTGCGATTCACGCTCATCTCCTGGATTGAACTCGCTTATAGTCCGTGTACTTGATTTCGACCTTGATCGAAAGGTCGAATCGCTTAAATTCCAGCAAATCTCTGGCGAGGACAGCGCTTGGCAGCCACCACTTGCCGTCGACGTATGCTCGATAATACTCGAATTTGGGAAACTGGTTGCTGTCATCCTTTACTGTTACTGCTTTGCCTTCAGCCTTCACAATCTGAAAGTCGCGATCGTCGATCCAGATTCGACCCATGAATGGGCGATCATCTTTGGCGCTGGACTTGGGCTGCGGGCCGGAGGGTTCAACATCAAACACAAAGCTGTTGATGTCGCCGACTTTTTCACGTTCAACAAACTTGATTTGATATCGCGGCAAGGTATCAGGAGTCAGAAAGAAAGGATCGACGCCAAGCAGGCTTTTGAAATCAGGCCTCGCCACCCCCAATGTGGTTGCAAGCCGTGAGGGAGGATATTCAAGGATCTTTTCAGTCCGGCTGCCGAGGTCGTCGGTGATGACATCAGATACACGGCGAATCTCGCCGGTGATGCGCCCATACTGGCCAAGAGTCTGGACCAGGATACTTTGGCGGTAGGTATAATCTCGTTCGGCTGCTCGAAGCTTCTCTTCATTTGCCGCCGCACGGCGCAGTACGTCTTCTGTCGACGGCGATTGGGCGTATGCTACCAGACTCGCGCCGAGACAAAAGAGTGCTGCTTTCGCGACAGTTTTGAGTTGCGATATGTTCATGGGACGTTTCGCGTTTCGCGTTCAACGTTTGTCGTTCTCGTTTGCTCTGGGTCTCGGCAAACGCGAAACGATAAACGCGAAACGTCGGTTCTCTGAGGCCTTGGTCCAGGTTAGAACAACCACACCGACTAAGGATGGGGCTTGCGCTTCGGCTTCTCGACTGGCGGCGTCGGAGGCTCAGGCGGCTTCTTCTCCTTTTCCTTATCGGTGGCCTTCTTGTCGTTCTCGTGAGATTTCACATCGTCGTCGGTCGCCGCTGCTGCTCCATCGTCTATCAATCGAATGTTGCCTGAGAACTTCTTATAGTTGGTGAACTTAATGACCATCCGGAGGCGAATGGGGCCTTGCTTGAACTGCAGTACATCGTCCCCGTATGTGTACGTCGGAAACCAGTAGCGCCCGTCGATGTTCTCGCGATATGTCTCAAAGTGCGGGTACCTGTTATTGTCGAATTCCGGTACTGCCTGCCCCGCGACCTTTACGATTTGCAGATCATGGTCATCTACATAGATGCGGCCCTGAAAGTATCGTTCGCCCTTTCGAATCTCTTTAGGCTTGATCTCAAAGACATATAGGTTCAACTCGTCAATCTTCTCTTTGCCGACATAGTCCACCTGGTACTTTGGAAGATCTTCGGTCGTCAACGCGAAAGGCTGTACGCCGGCCATGTCCTGCATGTCTTCGTTGGTCATGTTCACTTGAAGGGTCGAGGGCGGAAAGAAGGTGATTTTCTCAAATCTCTTACCCAGATCGTCGTAGACGATGTCGGATGTTCTCCGGAATCTGCCGGTCACAGATCCGGCTTCTCCGAGAGTCATCACATCTACGTCCTGGGTAAAGATGTATTGGTTCCTTGCGATCTTATTCTGGCTCTCGGCGGCCGCGAACTTCGTAATGATATCCTTGATTGCCGGCTGAACCTGGTTTGTTTCGGACCGACCCTGGTTTGCCAAGCCCGCCGAACAGATAAGAAAAAACATCAACGCTGTAGTGACTGATCTCCGATTCATTGCTTGCTCCTGTTAGGTTCATAATACTGGTTCGGCACCTGGGCCACAAGTTATAGCCCAAGGGCTGGGATGAAGTCCGAGGGCGCTACGTTGGATGGGCGCTCCTTGAAGGGAGGCGGACTCGACTCTTCGCTTTGTAATCGCAGTCGGGCTTTTATATGATGACTGGCGCAGATGTACCAATGCGGATGAGAGGAGACGTCCCCCCAATTTCAAAATGAGGATTCTTATCTGTAGCGATGGCTCGAGCCAGGCTGAAACCGCTATCCGCTTCGGCTCGCTGATCGCGACGCCGCTGAAAGCCGAAACGACGCTCCTGGGCATCACCGAAAAGCCCGGTGAGGAGGATGTGATATTCGACTCGCTAAAACGAGGCCTCCAACTGCTCAAGGAGAACGAGGTCCCAGCTGAACTGGTGATCAAGTCAGGGGAGCCGATCGAGGAGATCGTCAAGCGAACTCAAGAGACGAAATATGACCTGGTCGTTATCGGGGCCTTGCGCAAGGGGACACGCGGGCCATTTCTGATGTCGGCCAAGGCCTACAAGATAATCAAAGCCGTCGAACCGCCCGTGCTCGTGGTCATCGGCGACCGCAAGGCTCTCAAGCGCGTGCTCATATGCAGCGGGGGCGAGAAGTACATCGACAAAGCGGTGGAGTTCGCCGGCAAAATCGCGGGCGCGGCCCGCGCGACTGTGACGCTCTTCCACGTATTGAATGAGCCGGCCGCGCTCGCCGATCTTAACAGAATTGAGGAGGACGTGAATCTGCTGCTGCACTCGAGCTCGGAGCTTGGCGAGAACCTGCGCCAGGACAAAGAGGCCCTCGAGCGATTGGGAGTCGACATTGAAGTGCGGTTGCGGCATGGGCTGGTGATCAGCGAGATCTTCAAAGAGGTGCGGCGCGGTGATTACGACCTTGTGGTGACTGGATCCTCACCGATCGGGGGTTCACTGCGGACCTATATCATGGGCAACATAACCCGCGAGATCGTCAATAGAGCCGAGTGCCCGGTGCTGGTCGTGCGAGGGGAGGAGGAGCCGGCCGGAATAGGGCGTAGCCTGAAGGGGTTCTTCACCCACGCTTTCGGGTCTTCCAAGGGAGAGGAGGGCTAGTTTTGCTTCCTCTCAAGCTGCGGGTGATCCTGACAGGACACGCCTCGTTGTCGTCACAATCAGGCTTGACGACCTATGATGCGTTCCTGTTTCCGGGAGACGCTGAGCCGCCGGTGGTCCGGTCCAGAGGCAACCGCGCGTAGGAGGAGACGTCGGTGGCGAAACTCCCAAACCTCCGTGCGCGCGAGGGATGACGAAGCTTATCGAGCGCCTTTGCTTCGATCTGCCGGACGCGTTCGCGCGTAACGTCGAAGTATCTTCCAACCTCTTCAAGAGTGTATTCCCTGCCATCCGACAAAAGTCCGAAACGCATCTTGATCACCTTCTCCTCTCTCGGTGTGAGGTGCTTCAACGCCTCTGCGGTGATCTCGCCGAGAGTAGAGCTTATCATCGCATCTGCAAAGTCGACGATGCTCGGATCTTCGATGAAGTCGCCAAGTCGCACCTCCTCATCCTCGCTGATTGGTGTCTCAAATGAGATCGGTTCCCCGACTATCTCGAGCACTTTGCGAACTTTCGACTCAGGAACCTCCATCCGACTGGCAATCTCTTCCGAAGTAGGCTCGCGTCCCATTTCCCGCTCCAGGGCGCGGGTAGCATGAAACTGCCTGTTGATCGATTCGATCATGTGGACCGGGATGCGAATGGTGCGGGCCTGGTCCATGATGGCGCGAGTGATCGACTGCCGAATCCACCAGGTGCCATAGGTCGAGAATTTGCACCCCAGGCGCCAGTCGAATTTCTCAACCGCCTTCATCAATCCGAGATTACCTTCCTGGATGAGGTCGAGAAAATGAAGGCCTCGGTTCAGATACTTCTTGGCCATTGAGACGACCAGGCGAAGATTGGCTTCAATCATCTCTTTCCGGCCCTGCTCCACTTCCGCCTCGCCCCGGATCAACTTGCGGAAGATTCCTTCCGACTCAAGGGACGACATGTTCCACCGGCGTTCCAGCGCCGTCAGAACCGCTCGGGCAGCGCGAAGAGATCTCTTAAGATCGCGATCCCTGTCGCTACGCCGATTGGTCTCGATTGCCCGCGCTGCCTTATTAACATCATCTCGAGCAGATCGAGCGCGGATGGCCAGATCACGGAACAGGTCCACGACTCGATCGCGCTGTTCAGCATTTAGTTGGAGTGCGCGCGCCTGGCGACTCAACTGAATCCTTGTTCTCGCCAGCTTGCGGCGCAGTCGCGGAAGCGACTTTGACCGGCGCGGCTCGGCCAGGACGCGGAGGTGCAGCTTCACCGCACGCGCGTAGCTCCTCCTGATTACGGCAACGCACTCGAGGGCAGAGGTCAGACTCTCTTCAAGATGCTCTTCGGTGATGTCTGCGGGATTGCTCAGACTTATGACCTCACGAATGTGGAGATCGCGGACCCGGAGCCTTCTGCCGAGCTCTATCAGTTCTTCTATCAAAATGGGCGAGCGGGAAATGGCCTTCAAGATTTCGCGGCGGCCTCGCTCGATGCGACGTGCGATGACTACCTCTTGCTCTCGAGTGAGCATCGGGACGGAGGCCATTTCACGGAGGTAAAGACGCAGGGGATCGGCCAACGACACGAGATCGCCGAGTGAGATGTCTGCTTCGATTTCGTCTTCGGGCGCAAGGGCTGTGACGTCAGGGCGCCCCTCGAACTCTGCCGACTCAATCACGGGATCGTGCGAGTGGAAGACCGAATTGCCGGTCGGCGGCGGGTGCGAAAATCTGGAGGTTGACGCTTTCTGTTTTCCCACTACAGCGGTTGCTTCGTTAGTCATTATTCTAGCTCCGCGGGGCTTCATTATTAGAGTCTGATCGAAAACCAATGTCGCGATTCGGTCAGAACGTTGCTTTGGCCACGCCGTCGGAAGTGCAAAGATCATTCCCCGACGCGGGTAATGAAACAGCCGCAAAGTGACGAGCCTAGCCCTGGAACCGTCTGAGATGGGGAGTTTTGTATGGGGAGAACTGGGACGGTGGGGAAAGATGCCTCAGGAAGCAGAAGTCAGAGATCAGAGGTCAGACGTCAGAAGTCAGAGGTCTGACTTCTGACCTCTACTGTCTTACGGGTCGCTGTCTGGTCTTCTGGTTGAACTCTGGAAAGGGGGTGCCCGCGCCGAGCGTTGCGATCCCGGAACGAATCTCGGCAATCACGCGCCGCTCGACCGAACTGCGGAGCCGCTCGCTGCGACCCAGGGTGAGGTGCTCGACCAGAAGCAAGGTCCTATGCCAGCTTGACTCGAGATCGTCGGCAATCTGGGAGGTCTTGGTGATGTCGTACGGCAAGGCGACAGACTCGCAGCCCAGTCGCGCGAAGACCGAGAGATATCGGGCCGTCGCCAGGTCAGGGCAGAGCAATCGGCGCTTGCCAACCTTCAACTCGATGCCCAGAAGCGTATGAAGTATCTCGACCCGCGAGTTCTTCTGCGGCGCGCGAAGCTCGTACCGCCTGGTTCGCTGGCTCAGGACCGTGTTGCGATACATCGCGATGATCGAATAATCCCCGAGTTGCTGGTTAAGTTCGGTGACGATGTCTTCGGCTCGTACAGCGCGCGCAGATGTGGGCACTTGAGGGGTTCCGGACTCAAACGTGTTTGGTTTAGTTGCCATGAACAAAGATCATCTCACCTTACGGGGCGGCGGTCAGGGGCTTTCCAGCGATATCACTTCGCAACCGCTACAATCTGATCGCGGGCATTCTCCAGAACCGCGAGAACGCGGTCGGGCATTAGTCCGAGATAGAAGGTTCCCAGCACTGTGAGCGCGAGCGCGCCAACCATGGATTTGGCCAGTGTCGGCCGCGTGAACCCGGTTGCCGGCTCACGAAAGAACATTGCCACCACAACTCGCAGGTAGTAATACCACGAGATCGCGCTGTTGATCACACCGACGACGACGACTAAGTGAAGCAGTCCATTGTGGCCGGCCGAACCGGCGACCCACGCCGACTTAAAGACCAGGAACTTGGCCATAAATCCGGCAGTCGGGGGTAGTCCCGCGAGACTGAGCATGAAAAGAGAGAGAGCCGTCGCCAATCCAAGGGATTGAAATCCGATGCCCGCGTAGTCGGCGATTTCCGTGCGCTTATCCCCGCGCCGCGCCATGACCTCAACGATCGCGAAAGCGCCGATGTTGATCACTACATAGCTGAGCATGTAAAACGCAAGCGATCGCCAGTCAAGCGCCACGATTCCAACCAGCGCGTATCCAGCGTGGGCTATGGATGAGTAAGCCAGCATGCGCTTGATGTTAGTCTGGGCTATCGCAGCAAGGTTGCCTATGGTCATCGTCAGCATTGCCATGACCGCCAGAGCACTGGTTGATAGTGACTGCAACGCCGGAAGAACCGATCCACCGGCTGCTGCGGCGAGAGGCGCCATTGCGAAGGTAAGCACGAAGACCCGGGCGAAGGCTGCAAAGGCGGCGGCTTTCGACCCGGTCGACAGGAGCGCGGTGACCGGCGTGGGCGCCCCTTCATAGACGTCCGGCGACCAGATGTGAAATGGCGCGGTCGCGACTTTGAAACCAAACCCCACAATCATCATTGCTGCGCCGGCAAACAGCAGCTCTTGTGAATAGAGAGGGCCGGAAGCGATCCGCTCCTTGAGTAGCTGCAGATTCGTCGTGGCAACGGGGCTTGCAGCGGGGTTGAAGCTGGCGCCGTAGACGAACGCGATGCCGTAAAGCAGGAATGCAGTCGAGAATGAACCCAGAATGAAATACTTCATTGCCGATTCATTCGAGCGGGCGTCCCTGCGCCTGTACCCGCATAGCACATAGGTCGAAATAGAGGTGATCTCGAGACCCAGGAATATCATCACCAGGTCGTTCGCCGCCGACATGAAGAGCATTCCGGTCGTAGCAAACATCAATAGCGCGAAGTACTCGCCAATCGGAAGCTCTTCTTCCTCGATCCAGCGCTGCGAGATCAGCACTATCAAGAAGGCGACCAGCAGAAAGATCATCGCGAAGAAGAGCCTGAAATTATCCGTGATGATCATGCCCATGAACGAGGTTTCGCCGCTCCGGTCTCGAAGATTGATCACGGCAGCGCCGGCGGCGATCAGCCCGGCAAGCGAGAGCGTGCCGGCGACCCTGCGCTCCATTCGCCGCGAGATGGCATCGACCATCATGATGATAATCGCGACGCTCGCCGTGATCGTCTCGGGAAGGACGGCCTGGTAGTCTATCCCTATTTCAAGCGTAGTAGTTTGCATTACTGTTCTACGGTTCTTTTGGTATCTGCGATGCTGAGTTGAAGGGAAGCCTCGCTGGTGGCTGGTCTCCGTTGTTCTGTACAACAGGTGGCCCCGGCAACCCGACACGGGAGCGAATTGCCGATATCGCTTCCGCGCTCCGATTCAAGAACATACTCGGATAGATCCCCATAAGCACGATCAGGACTATGATTGGCGCCAGCACGAAGCGCTCTCTGCCGTTAAGGTCTTTCAGCTTCAGATTCTCGGGATTGCGAACTTCGCCGAAAATAACACGCTGATACATCCAGAGCATGTAGACGGCCGACAGTATCATTCCAATGGACGCGAAGCTCGCAAACAGCTTCGCATTGGGAAGCACTGGTGACGTGAACGTGCCCACCAGTATGAGGAATTCCCCAACGAACCCGTTCAACAGAGGCAGCGCAATCGACGACAGGGTGACTACCAGGAACAGCGTCGAATAGACCGGCATCACGCTGGCCAGCCCGCCGAACTCGGCGATCAGTCTTGTGTGACGACGCTCGTATATCATACCGACAATGATGAACAGCGCTCCGGTCGACACTCCGTGGTTGAGCATCTGATACAACGCGCCCTGCATCCCCTCGTCAGTGAAAGAAAAGATGCCCAACACCACAAATCCCAGATGGCTGACGGACGAGTAAGCGACCAGCTTCTTCAGGTCCGGCTGTACCATCGCCACCAGTGCTCCGTAGATGATTCCCACGACGGCGAGGGCCGAGATGAACGCGGCGTAGTGACGGGCCGCGAGCGGGAAGAGCGGCAGGTTGAAACGCATCAGGCCGTAAGTCCCCATCTTCAACAGCACACCCGCCAAAAGGACGGAGCCGGCAGTAGGCGCCTCGACGTGCGCATCGGGCAGCCAGGTGTGAAAAGGGAAGAGAGGGACTTTGATGAGGAACGCAATCGCGAATGCCCAGAAGAGCCACCTCTGCTCGCTGAGCGACAGAAACGAAGCCGACCGCATGTGATCCGTGATGACGGCAATGTCGAAAGTGTAATTTCCCGTCGCGTGTCCGTGCACGTAGTAGAGCGCAATGATGCCGGCGAGCATGAGCAGGGAACCGACGACGGTGTAGATCACGAACTTAATCGACGCATATACCCGCCGCTCGCCACCCCAGATTCCGATTAGCAGGTACATCGGCACAAGCATCACTTCCCAGAAGACGTAGAACAGGAACATGTCCATCGAGACGAACACGCCGATCATCCCGGTCTCCAACGCCAGCAGAGTGATCAGGAACTCCCGCTGGCGGTAGGTGACCGACCGCCAGGACGAAACGAGCGCCAGTGGAACGAGGAATGTCGTCAGCATGACCAGCCAGAGGCTCAAACCGTCGACTGCGACGTGATAGCGCACGCCGAGATTGAATGCGCTGATCCACGGGACGTTGGTTTCGAAGGTCTTCAGGTCTGTGGTGAGAGGCAGGGCAAGTGAGATCGCGAAAGTTGCGGTCGAGAATAACAGCGCCGTCCATCGAAGTGCGTTCTCATTGGAGCGCTCGCCGCGGCCCATCAACGCCAGCGCGGCTGCCCCCACAAGCGGCAGCATCGTGATAATGGTGAGTAGTTGATTCTCCATCAAGCCTCTGTACCCTTGCGTGGTTGACTCATCATCGAATCACGAAATACCCGATTATCAGTAGCGCGCCGAAAACGACCATCGCAACGTAGCTTCGCGCAAGTCCCGATTGCAGATGTCTGATGACGCCGCCCACCGAGGCAGCCAACGCGGCCGCGCCGTTGACCGCGCCATCGATGATGCGAATGTCGATGATCTTCCATAAAAGGCTGCTAGAGCCTTGTTTGATCGGCTCGACGATGGCTGC
This sequence comes from Blastocatellia bacterium, assembly GCA_036003885.1. Taxonomy (GTDB): domain Bacteria; phylum Acidobacteriota; class Blastocatellia; order UBA7656; family UBA7656; genus DASYSA01. Next base: position 11,729 of record DASYSA010000420.1, read on the forward strand.
ATCATAGGCTTCGTCGACGTGGTACTTTTCCTCCAGTAGTCGGGGCGGCTGCCAGAGCGGCTTGCGCCGGAACCAGATCCATCCAATCACTAGACCGCCGATCGCTATTACGGATGAGACCACGGTCAGTGCGATTTCGATGTCGTGGTTTTCATTTACGACGTCGCGTTTTTTGAAGGGGGGTTCCACCGATTCGGCGTCACGGAAGGTCTCTCGAACAGGGACCGAAGCGTCGGCAGCGTCTGCCGCTTGCCCGCGCTCGGCGATGGCGGGCCTAAGGAAGTGCTCAAAGTAGTTCCGGACATGTCCTCCCGAGAGTCCTTCGGGCACACCGACCCATCCGGCCGTGATAGCTCCGACTGCAAGAACCACCAGAGGAACGACCATCGAAGGCGGTGACTCACGGGAAGGCGCTGCATGGTGACTATGCTCACTACCGTGATCTGCGTGAGACGCCCCATTCTCACTGAATCGCTCCTTGCCCCAGAATGTCAGCACCATCAATCGAGTCATGTAGACCGCGGTCAGCAATGCGGTCCCTGCTCCGACAACCCATAGAACCTTCGGCAATAGATGGACGCCTTCAAAAGCGTCGCTGGTAAGAGTTTTGAAGAGAATCTCATCCTTGCTGAAGAAGCCGGACAACAGCGGAAAGCCGGCGATGGCGAGCCAGCCCACCGCCATCGTCCTAAAGGTCCAGGGCATATACTTCTTCAGCCCGCCCATTCGCTGCATCTCCTGAACGTGGTGCATGCCGACGATGACCGACCCGGCCCCAAGGAACAGCAACGCTTTGAAGAACGCGTGAGTGAAGACGTGAAATATCCCGGCACCGAACGCACCAACTCCGCAAGCCAGGAACATGTAGCCTAGCTGTGAGATTGTTGAATAGGCGAGAACCTTCTTGATGTCCCACTGCGCGATTGCGATCGTCGCGGCGAACAGGGCTGTTGCGGCACCGATGATGGCGACAATCATCATTGCTGACGGCGCCTTCACGTAGATCCAACTCGCTCGCGAGACCATGTAGACGCCGGCGGTCACCATCGTGGCGGCGTGTATGAGTGCGCTCACCGGAGTTGGGCCGGCCATCGCGTCGGGCAGCCAGACGAAGAGCGGTATCTGCGCGCTCTTGCCGCAGGCGCCCACAAACAACAGAACTGCTATGGTGGTGATCCCGCCCGCGAAGATTGCGGACGCTGTCAGGGGATCGGCCGTTTGCATGAGCGCCCAGTCAAAAGCCCCGGTAACTCCCCGGCTGCCGTCTGTGAAGAAGAAGACCGATCCGCTCTTCAGGAACAGCAGCATGACGCCGAGCGCGAAGCCGAAGTCGCCCACTCGATTAACTATGAATGCCTTCTTTGCGGCGTCGTTTGCGAAGTCTTTGGTGAAGTAGTAGCCGATCAGGAGGTAAGAGCAAAGGCCGACGCCTTCCCAGCCGACGAACATCAAAAGGAAGTTGTCGGCCAGCACCAGGACCAGCATCGCGAACATGAATAGATTCAGGTATGCGAAGAATCGCCAGTAGCCGCTGTCGCCTCGCATGTAGCCGGTCGCGAATACGTGAATCCAGAATCCGATGAAAGTAATGAACAGGATGTAGATACCAGAGAGCGGGTCCAGGAGCAGCGATACGTCAGCGCGAAACGAACCGGCTTTGACCCATGTGAAGAGGGGCGCAGAGATTCTCTCTCCGGCTTCGAGTGCGTGAAGGTGCGTGAAGAAAGCGTAGAACGACAGGAGCGCCGAGGCTGCCACTGTCGAGCATGCGATTACTCCAATTGCGCGCTCGCCCATTCGCTTGCCGAACAGGCCCAGGACTATTGCGCCTGCGAGAGGGGCGAGAATGATAGCTGCTAAGTTAGTAGAAGGCGACATTTTCTCCGAATAAGCTCTTTGTCATTGGCCACATTCAACGCGGCTGGTCCGCTCTTGCCCGGCGCAAGTTCTGGAGCGCGGCCGGCACGCGCAGCAGCCTCACAGTTTCATAGCATCCGCGTCGTCTACATTGAGTGACTCGCGATTGCGGAAGATCGAAATGATGATAGCCAGACCGACCGCCGCCTCCGCGGCAGCCACGGTCATAACGATGAAGACAAACAGTTGACCTCCCATATCTCCGAAGTAGCCGGACAGAGAAACGAAGGTCAGGTTGACGGCGTTGAGCATAAGCTCGATGCAAAGGAAGATCGTGATCGCATTGCGTTTGATGAAGACTCCGACAGCTCCAATTGTAAACAGGAGCGCCGAAAGTCCGAGGTACCAAGATAGAGGAATCATCACTTCTCCAAGGACCGTTTTACGTTTTGTGTTTTACGTTTTACGTCGCGCGTTTTTGTCGTTGCTTCCTTTCTAAAAGAATCTCAAACGTAAAACGCAAAACGTAAAACGTAAAACGCTTAGTCGTCCTGGCGCCTGGCCAGCACCATTGCCCCGACGATCGCCATCAGGATCAGCACCGAAGTCACCTCAAATGGAAGCAGGTAGTCGGTGAACAGCTTCGTCCCTACGCTGTACGTTGTTCCAATTCCGCTGCCCGAACTGTCGATCGGCGGCATCGTTCGAGCCGGGACTCGCCAGACTACATAAGAGGCCTCAGCCAGCAAAAGGCCGGCAAAGGGAATCGCAAGCGCTCGCAGCCATTTCTGTTTATCGACGTTAGACTGCTCCCGCGGCGTGTTCAATAGCATGATCACGAAGACAAAGAGAACCATAATGGCGCCCGCGTACACGACAATCTGGATCGCTGCGATGAACTGCGCGCGCAGCATTATGTAGAGCGCTGATAGAGAGACGAGCGTTCCGATCAGCGATAGCGCGCTGTACATCGGGTTGCGCTGAAGCAGAATGTTTAGCGCACTCGCAACCGCTATGACGGCGAAGATGATGAAAAGGGCCTTTTCCATTTCTGTCAGTGAATCAGCAGAATAACCGTCGCCGTGAGCGCTATGTTCACGATGGCCAGCGGCAAAAGCACCTCCCATCCGAAGCGCATAAGCTGATCGTAGCGGAATCTCGGGAGCGTGAAACGTATCCACATGGACAAAAGAATTAAGACAAAAACTTTCACCAGAAAGTAGGCCAGGCCCAGCAACGGGTAACGATCGACTGCGGGGCCAAGCCAGCCGCCGAAAAAGAGAGTCGTCGCCATAGACGCCGACGTGATCAGATTGAGGTATTCGCCCATCTGAAACATCACGAACTTCATCGACGAGTACTCGGTATGATAGCCGCCAACGAGTTCAGAATCGGCCTCAGGCAGATCGAACGGTACCCGATTGGTTTCCGCCAGGGCAGCGATGAAGAAAATAAAGAATCCCAGTGGCGCCCGAAGTATGTTCCACTTGAAGCCGCCCCATCCTCTCTGGGCATTCACTATGTCCACAAGATCGAGCGATCCAACCCACAGCACCACGCCAACGATCGACAGTCCTAGCGCCAACTCGTAGCTGATCATTTGCGCGCTCGCTCTCAGTCCTCCCATCAGAGAGTACTTGTTGTTTGATGACCAGCCGGCCAGCACGATTCCATATACGCCTACCGATGTCAGGCCGAGTACGTAGAGCACACCAACGTTGATTTGAGTGACGTGCAGAGGGATGGTGCGGCCGAACAGGGTGACTTGAGAGCCGTACGGAATCACGACCAGAGTCATCAACGCGGGCACGAGCATGACCGCGGGAGCAGCGATATAAAGCAGCTTGTTTGCGGCGAGGGGCACGATGTCTTCCTTGAAGATCATCTTCAGTCCGTCGGCCGCAGGTTGCAAAAGGCCCCACCAACCCACTCGATTGGGGCCGATTCGCAGTTGTATCAGGCTCATTACTTTTCGCTCAAGGAGGGTCAGGTAGGCAACCGAGGTCAGGAGTACGAAAAGGATTACACTGATCTGGATTACCCACGCCAGCAGGTCTGTCATAGTTTGCCTGATTGAGATACGACCTCAGAAGGGATCGAGAAGACTACCGCGATCCCATTCGCCGATTCTGCCCCAGTGTTCTCTCCCACCCTCGCCCGCCTAACGATTCCAATCAAGTATGCCTTTGCGATAGACGTAAACCAGCCCCACAAACAAAACAATGATGAACAGCATCATCTCGCCGTAGAATACGAACCGCAGGCTATGGAAGCGCGAACTCGGATCAAACACTCCTCGAAAGACCACGGCCCAGGGTACGAGAAACACCGCCTCGATATCGAACAACAAGAAGACCATCGCGACGAGGTAGAATTTGACCGACTGCCGATCTCGTCCGGTTCCGACCGGTTCCACGCCGCATTCGTAAGGTGAGAGCTTCACATTGGACGGCCAGTTGCGCCCTGCCAACCTCGACGCCACTATAATCGCCAACGCAAGGAGAGTCGCGAGGACGAAGATAATCAGAATCGGAACGTAGTTGATCATAGATCTGTCCTAAGTTCGGCCGTTCTTCATCTCTCACTACCGATCGAGCAGCCATCTACAGTCATCTAACTGTCGCAGTCAAGAATTACGCATCTTAGCGCCTGCCGAAATTGAGTGTCAATATGAAGACAGATTGAAACAAAAGAGTCTTGTTCGACAATCAGCTATTCAGGTAACATCGTTGCAGCCAACCCCCATTCAGCTGTTGCCGACGCCCTCCCGGAACTTCTAATCAATGAGATTGAGATGTGACTACTGTCAGAGCGAGTGCGATCCGGGCGCGGAAAGGTGTATGAGTTGCGGAGCGCCGGTGAACCATCTCGGCGTGACCGCCCTCGACTATCGGAGGTGCCCGTTCTGCAGTCGGAAGCTACTCGCATTGGCGAGCCCCGCCTGTAGCTATTGCGGACGCCGGCTCCCACAGGACTACATCGCCGCACATGAGGCGGACCTGCGACGAATGGACGGCGTTACCTCGATCTCGTTAGGGCACCAACATCCCGGAGAGGCCGGCACGGGTCGAAGTTCAGCTGACAAAGAGACGAAAGAGCCATACGGCCTGTTGAACATCCTGGACTCCTGGGACCTTTTGGACTGAGGGGCGTTGATAAGAGGGATCCGAGGCATGACGTAGTTGCCTCTGAATGGCTGATTCGACAAACGACACAGAGGGGAT
>DASYSA010000421.1:0-4525 GCA_036003885.1 Blastocatellia bacterium
GCGGCACGGATGCGATTGCCGCGATCCAGGCCGAATTTCCTGAGGCCCGAATTGTCGGGCTGAGCGGATATCCCGGCGACGTTCAGGCGCTCCGTGCCCTTCAGGCCGGCGCGCGCGGATATCTCCTGAAGGATGCGGTCCAGTAGGAGCTTCTGGACGCGATCCGTGCAGTCCAAGCGGGAAAAAAGACGCTGTCGCCCACCATCTCGCAGCGAATCGCCGAACATGCGATAGAGGACGCCCTCACGAACAGTGAAATCGATGTCCTCCGGCTCATTGCCGACGGGAAGGCGAACAAGCAGATTGCCGATCGACTCTCGATCTGCGAAGGGACTGTGAAGAGTCGCGTCAAAAGCATTCTGTCGAAGCTAGGTGCTGATGATCGAACCCATGCCGCCATGATTGGTCTCAAACGCGGCATCATTGAACTCTAGGGTGGAATTCGTTCAGAGTCGTTGATTCGTTGAGAGGCAGTTCATCGATGCTCGCGAGCAGGAAAAGGAGTCCCTTCAAAGCCCAGGGCCACATCAGGATACGCTGACGCCGAGCGCGTCGGGTCGGACTCCACTCGCGTGACTCATCGGTGAACGCTATGAGGTGCACCATGAACCGCAAGCCGTTGGCCCGCCGGATCCTCGTCGCGCTTACCACCCTCTTAAGCGTCCCGAGCCTTGTCCCTTGCCTTCTCGTCGTCGGGAGCGCGTTGGATGTTTGCGCTCAATCAGCGTCGACTGGAGCCTTGACCGGCACACTGACTGATCCAACCCGTGCAGTCGTGCAGAACGCAAAGGTCACCTTGCGTGACTACGGAACGGACCAGACGCGCACCGCCGTGACCGATCAGGACGGGTCATATCGCTTTTCCCTGCTGCCGGCGGGCGAGTATGAGCTGACGGTGGAGGCGGCGGGTTTTGCGCCGCTCGTGGTGCGCGACGTGATGATTCAGATTACTGAAGTGAGGAGGATTACCACACAGCTGTCAGTCGAGGGCAGAAGAGAGGAAGTCGTGGTCACAGCTCCGTTTCTGCAAACCGACAACGCCGCACTCGGAAGCGTCATTGACCGGGGAACGATTGTGGCCTTGCCACTCGTGAATCGCAATTACACGCAGATGCTTGGCCTGACAGCTGGAACGAATACGGATGTCGTGGATGCGACACAGTTGGGAGCCGGGAGCCAGGAGATTCGCGCCAATGGCGCCCGCAGCGGCGACAACAACTTCATGTTGAACGGCGTGGATGCCAACAGCTACGGCGCCAATATGACCGAGGCCACCTCTAATAGTGGCGGCGGGTTGGCGATTCCGGCGCCGGATACGATCCAGGAGTTCAAAGTTCAGAATTCGCTCTACGATGCTCAATATGGCAGAGGGGGCGGGGCGAATGTCATCGTCGCGACCAGGTCCGGCACGGCCCAGCTCCACGGAAATGCCTACTATTTCGGCCGCAACGACGCCTTGAACGCGAACAACTTTTTTGCGAATGCGACCGGAGTACCGAGAGGCGAATTTCGCCGCCACCAACCCGGCGGCACGCTCGGCGGGCCTCTACTATGGTCTGGGAAGCGGGCCTTCTTCTTCGTTTCTTATCAAGCCACGCGGGACGTGAATGCGGCCTCACTCTCCAGCAGTGTACGTTCACAGACTTTGCCTCCAATTCCGCTGGTGCGTACGCCTGCCGCTTTGGGAGCGATCTTCGGAGGTCAGACAGGACTGTTCGGGGGAGTGGCGATCGCGCCCGATGGATCAAACATCAATCCCGTAGCTCTCAATTTGCTGAACGAGACGAACCCCGATGGATCCTTTGTGATCCCGAGCCCGCAGATAGCCGGGAGTGGCGCCAACTACACGGCTGTCTTGCCAGGACGTTACGACGAAGACCAGTTCAACACCAACCTCGATGTGAGCGTGGGCAAGGCTGATCAGTTAGCGGTGAAATTGTTCTTTTCGAACTCGGATCACAATGTGCCGTTCCCCAGCGCCACCGTGCCCGGGTTCCCGGCCCTTCGTAGCTTCGGCAACCGGAACCTGTCCATTGCGCACACTCACATCTTCTCCTCGCAGACCGTCAATCAATTCCGCGCCGGTTTCTCCCGCATCGCCAGTCGAAGCTCTGCCCTCGGATCGCTGACGGCTCAAGCGGTGGGGATTAGCCGTGTCGGCGACCCGCAGGTGAGAAGCCTGCCGCACATCCAGGTACTGGGCGCTTTCCAGCTTGGTAACGGAGTCAATGATAGAACTGAGACAGCGAACAACAATTTTTATCTGTCCGATACGGTATCGTTGTCGCGAGGCAGGCACACTTTTCGTTTTGGATCTGAGATATTCCGCAACGAATTCAATGAAAGCCCGGATTCTACGGAAGGATCGCTCACTTTCCTCTCCTTTGCCGATTTTATGCTTGGTTTGCCTGCAGGGGCTGTCAGCGCTGGTGGCAACGGCACACCGCTCTCCAATGTTTTCCTGGAACTGAGCTCTGCCAAAGTCCTGGACATCGGCCTGCGTTCGGCCGCGGCCCATTTTTTCGCGGTGGACGACTGGAGAATCTCGCCAGCCCTCACCATCAATGTAGGGCTGCGCCTCGAGGCGAACGGCCAGCAGAGTGAGGTCCACGGGGAGATGGCCAATTTCTACCCTGAGTTCTATGTTCAACCGCCGCCCGGTGGATTTACAAACCCCAGTTCATCCGGATTCGTCCTGCCCGACAATTACAGTGGGCCTGCGCCTGAAGGCTATCCGCGCAAGAATTCGACGCTCGTCAATGACCCGGTTCAATTGCATCCCGAACCGCGCATCGGTGTGGCTTGGCGGCCTTTCTCATCGCGCGATATCGTCGTCAGGAGCGGCTATGGAATGTACGCTAACCGCATCAACTTTCTCGGAGCCAGCACCCTCCTCGCCTTCAATCCTCCCTTCCAGTTCACGGAGAATTTGATCGGAGCGGCCAATGCGGCGTCCAGCTTTCAATATCCATTTCCCATATTGCCGCCGGCCTCGTCCTTCCCTCACTTCGTCGGCGCCATGCTGCCAGGTCCGCCATACACAGGGGATCGTACCCCTCAACTCCTAACGATCATCGATCCAGCCTTCAAGGATGCGACGATTCAGCACTATGGTCTGGAGATTCAGTACCAGCGCAGCAACTGTCTAGTCTCGCTGGCATACGCAGGTGCCAGAGGCACTCACCTTGCCGTCTCACGGGGCAACAATCAGCCTGCCCTGGCCAGTCCAGCTAATCCTGTAAATGGGTTGACCACCAACTCGGTCGCCAATGCCGCCGAGCGAGTTCCTTTTCTCGGCGTGGCCCCACTTGTGTTCCGCGTGGAGAGCAGCGGAACCTCTGACTACAACTCTCTACAAGCAACAATCAATAAGCGATTGAGCCACCGCCTCCAGTTCCTCGCAGCATATACCTTCTCAAAATCGATTGACACAGCAGGCGATAGTCTCGGTTCTCCTGCTCTTGGATTCTTCGGCGCCCCGATCGTGGGCGAGCAGGTATTCAATAGTCAGAACGATGTAGCCGCGCAGCGAGGTCTGTCGGATTTCGATCGCAGGCACAGGTTCGTGCTCAGCTACACCTGGGAACTGCCACAGCCTGCAAACCATCATAGATTCTCTAGCAGCACACTCGTCGAAGGGTGGGCAATCTCCGGAGTCGTGATGCTCCAATCCGGGCTCCCTTTCAGTATTCTTGACAGTGCCGCAGGCACGCTCTTCGGCCCCGCAACCGTCTTCACCACGGGGAACCTGGCGCCGGGGGCGACCTTGCAGGATGCGCCTCGACACGGCAGCGTCAGCAGCCGGGTCAAGCAGTTCTTCAACACGAGCGCATTTGTTCCCGCGCCATTCATTCCCGATGGAGCTTTGATCGATGGAAAGTGGCCGGTTAGTTTTGGCGGGACGATCTTTGGAAACTTGGGAAGGAATATTCTTAGAGGGCCAGACCAGCGCAACGTCGACATCGCTCTCATCAAGCGCACAAGACTCGGTGATAATGCCAACCTGGTCTTCCGCTGGGAGGTCTTCAACGTCTTCAATCACCCGAATTTTGCCAATCCTGGGAGCGATGTCTCGAGCCCGAGCACGTTCGGGACGATCAGCGCGATGAGCGTGAATGCTCGCATCATGCAATTCGGGTTGAAGGTGGAGTTTTGAGCTTGTGATGAAGCTTTCAGAGTACAAGCTAGCAGCGCTTCATCAGGATGGAGAGTTCATCTTGTACCGCGGCCTGCGCCAGAGTAAGGCGGAGACGAGTCCACCATCTATTCTCGCATTGTCGCCGCTGATGGAGCATCCGGCTCCTGCAACCCTCAAGAAGATAGAGCGCGAATTCTCTTTGAAGGACGATCTCGATCGGGAATGGGCAATTCGGCCGATCACCCTCACACAGGAACAGAGCCGGACCATGCTCGTGTTCGAGGATCCAGATGGAGAGCCACTCGATCGACTCCTTCGACAGCCTATGGAGGTGAAGCAGGTCCTCCGCTGCGGGATTGGGCTCGCCGCGGCACTCGGCCAGGTGCA
>DASYSA010000422.1:0-5848 GCA_036003885.1 Blastocatellia bacterium
TCGAACTCGAGTTCCATCACGATTCCCAATCCACCGAGCACGGGAGCCAGCTCGGGAGCGCCCTCAGCGCCCTACCCGTCCAACATTACCGTCAGTGGGCTCGTGGGAACCGTGAGCAAGGTGACCGCGACGTTGACGAACCTGAATCACACCTTCCCGGATGACATCGACGTGCTGTTGGTCGGGCCTCTGGGACAGAAGATTCTGCTGATGTCCGACGTGGGTGGGACGAACGATCTCGTCAACGTTACGTTGACCCTCGATGATACTGCGCCGACCTCTTTGCCTGATTCTGCGCAAATCGTGGCGGGGACCTTCAAGCCGACCAACATAGGAACGGGCGATGCGTTCCCGGCGCCCGCACCGACCGGACCGTATACCGACCCGCAACTGCTCTCGGTGTTCAACGGGCTCAATCCCAATGGCACCTGGAGCCTGTACGTAGTTGACGACTTCGGCGGCGATATCGGCAACATGGCCGGCGGCTGGTCGCTCACCATAACAACGGCCAGTCCGGTCTGCTGCGTTTCGCCGTGTACGCTGACCTGTCCGGCTAACGTCACCATGCCGAACGATCCCAATCAATGTGGGGCCGTTGTGATCTACCCGGCGCCAACTTCTAGCGGGAGCTGTGGGACCGTGACGTGCTCTCCGGCGACAGGATCGTTCTTCCCGAAAGGTACCACTACGGTTACCTGTACAGCGAGCAGCGGCGGAGGCAGCTGTGCGTTCACTGTAACCGTAAACGACACCCAGGCGCCGACGATCACATGTCCCACAGACATCGTCACTACGACGCCTCAGAACGTCTGCGGTGGCGCGGCCTGTGCGGTAACGACCTTCACGACTACGGCATCGGACAACTGTCCGGGCGTGATGGTCGCGTGTGCTCCGGCATCCGGTTCGTGCTTCCCGGCGGGAACAACGACGGTCACATGCACTGCAACCGACGGGTCAAGCAACACCGCGAGTTGCAGCTTCAGGGTCACCGTGTTCGATGTCTGTCTCCAGGACGATTCGAATGCGAGCACCAAGCTCGTATTCAACTCGGCCACCGGCGAATATCGCTTCTGCTGCGGTGGGACGCTCTACACCGGAACAGGGGTTGTTTCCGTTCAGGGTTGCATTGCAACTCTGAACGACAACACAGGGTCGCGCCGAGTAACGGCGCGGGTTGATAAGAGCGTCTTCAGGGGTACAGGCAGCATCCAAAGCCCGCCCGGGACTCTGAAATGCACCATCACCGATCGGGACACGAGAAACAACGTTTGTGTCTGTCCGTGACGCGATTAACCTGTAGGGGTGGCGACTTCGATCGCCGCCCCGACTCATCCGCCCAGTCGTCGAGTGGCGCTGAATTCTGAAGTATCACTTGACGGATATGCGGCAACAAACCTACTGGGCACAAGTTCGACGTGTTCCAGGATAGATTCAAAAAGGGGTGGCGATTGCTCGCCACCCTTTTATGTTTAGCGTTTTGCGTTTTACGTTTCGCGTTTATGACTTCCGCTTCACTTGTCCGAACGCAAAACTTAAAACGTAAAACGCGGAACGTGTTTACTCCGGGCGGGGTCGACGGCGAGGATCGAGCCGCTCTCGAAGCCCGTCGCCAATGAAGTTGAAGGACAGCACCGAGAGCGCGATCATTATCCCCGGAAAGATAAACAGGTGCGGGGCGGTGAACCAGAACTCCCGCGAGTCGTCGATCATCTTGCCCCACGACGGTATCGGCTCGGGAACCCCCAGGCCGAGAAAGCTCAAACCCGCCTCCGCCAATATTGCGCCCGCCATCCCGAGTGAAGCCTGGACGATCAATGGCTGAATCGAGTTTGGAAGGATATGCCTCAACAGGATCCTGAAGTTGCTGGCGCCGAGCGCGCGCGCTGCGGTGACGAAGTCGTATTCGCGAACCTTGAGCACCTGTGCGCGCATCAATCTTGCATAGCCGACCCACCCTATCACTGAGAGTGCGACGATCAGATTCTTGATGCTCGGCCCAAGGAACGCTACCATCGCAATCGCCAGCAGTATCCCCGGGAAGGCCAGGAAGACATTGAACAGGAATCCGGAGACGATACGATCCGTCCAGCCGCCCCGGTATCCCGCAAAAGCCCCAACCGCGATGCCCATGATGGATGATGTGCTGACCACCGAAATGCCAACCAGCATAGAGACCCTGGCGCCATAGATGATACGCGCCATAAGATCGCGCCCAAGCTGATCGCGGCCCATCAGGTGCACTCGGTCCGGCGGGTCCAATCTCGCTCCGAGGTCCTGGGTCTGCACTCTGTCCCACGATGCGAACAGCGGAGACAGCACCGCCAGCAGTACGATACCTCCCGCCACGGCTAATCCAAGTTTAGTCATTTGTCATTTGTCATTTGTCAGTGGTCCGTTGTTAGTGGTCACACACGTGTTCGTAAACAACCAACGACTCACAACTGACAACGGACCACGGACAACCTAATCAATCTTTATCCTCGGGTCCAGAAAGCGATAGGCAAGGTCGGTTGCGTTATTGACCAGGACATAGGTCGCCGCGATGACCAGAATGCATCCCTGGGTCAGCTTGTAGTCGCGTTCACTGATGCTGTCAACAAGCAGACTTCCAACGCCCGGCCACGAAAAGACTCGCTCGGTTATTATCGCGCCTGCGAGCAAGACGCCGAACTGCAGCCCCAAAACCGTTACAACCGGAATGAGGCCATTCTTCAACACGTGCTTGTATATCACCGTTCGTTCAGGCAAGCCTTTGGCTCGAGCGGTTCGGACGTAATCCTCGCCGAGCTCCTCCAATACGCTCGATCTGACTATCCGAGTGAGTATCGCCGACAGTCCCGCACCAAGGGTCACGGCCGGCAGTATCAAACTGTCGAGCCCGCCGGCTCCGGAAACTGGAGTGACTCCAACCTCAACCGAGAAAATCAGCATCAACAGCGGACCCAGGGCGAAACTCGGGAGCGAAATCCCCAGCAGAGCAACCAGCGTCGACCCGCTATCGATCAGGCTCCCTTGATGAGTCGCCGCAGTCACACCAAGCGGAATCGAGACCAGCGTCGCGATGAACAGCGCTGCAATCGCGAGTTTGATAGTTGCCGGATAACGTGAGGATATGCGGCTGAGCACCGTTTGCCTCGTCACCGGGTTCTCGCCCCAGTCGCCCCGAATCAGTCCCCGCCAGTAGTCCCCATACTGAGTCAGGAGAGGCTTGTCCAAACCGAGTTGCGAGCGAACAGCCTGCACCTGTTCTTCGGTTGCGTTCTCGCCGACGAGTTGGCGCGCGGGGTCACCCGGAACGATGTGAATGAATAAGAAGACCAGAGTGACGACCGCCCATAAGACCGGAATGATGAGTAGCAGCCGCCTCACGACAGCGAAGGCGAGTCCTCGCATAGGTGCACGATGATAACAAAGCCGTTTCTTACACGCCAATGCGCATGAGTGCTGAGTGCTGAGTCCTGAGTGTTGTGCTCGTGGCCATGGGCCTCAGAACTAGGCCCACTCAGGACTCAGAACTCAGGACTCAGCACTCAGCAGCGTTAGACCAGTTTCGCCTTCAGCATCGTGTATGAATGCGGAGGAAATCGACAGCGAAGCTTGCGCCCTTCCGCGGTTGCAGACCGTGTCACACTTTGCACTCTTGTTGCTCCGAAGTCGTTGTCTGCTTTGATATCGGGCCCGTTTACCTCTGAGACTTCAACGGCGCCGGCGAATTGCTTGTCCTGTGTCTCAAATTCGGTCTCTATCGGCTGATCGCGGTGACGGTTGACCACGTTCAGGACGAGCATGCCGTTGTCGTATCCCGCGGACATGTCCAGATACGACACGGGGCCGAACCGCTTGCTCTCGTATTTCGGACTCTCAACAAACAGTTCCAGCGCCGTGCCCTTCGTATTGTTAGCGAAGAGCTGCAGGGGATAGTAGATCGTCTGCAGGAAGAGTTCCTTCTCGTTGGCGAAGATCGGTGCAATCACGTTTACCAGTTGTGCCATGTTGGCCATCTTGATTATGTGAGCGTGGTTCACGAACGAGTTCAGGAACGTCGCCACCACCAATGCGTCTTCCAGGTTATAACGCTCTTCCAGAATCCGCCGCCCTCGTTGCTGCGAGCCGCGCGCTCGATACCAGACGTTCCATTCGTCCCACGCAATGTAGATCCGGCGGCCGCGTGGCTCGCCTGACATCGCCGCGTTAATGGTGCCTTCTGTCGTCTTGATCCGATCATCGAGATCAACTGAACTGGAGAGGAACTCGTAGTAGTCATTGTCTCGATTCCCGACATACATATGGATCGCGAGATAGTCGATGTTACGCTTCAGGTGCTCGAGGATTGTGCGGTTCCAGCCGATCCAGTCTATTCCCTGCGCGAAGTGCGACGATCCCGCTGCGATCAGCTTGATATTAGGGTCCGTCCACTTCATTAGCTTTGCCGCTTCCAGGGCGAACTTGCCGTAGTCTTCGGCGCTGCGGTGACCCATCTGCCAGGGACCGTCCATCTCGTTCCCAAGTCCCCAATAGGTCACTTTCCATGGTTCCTGCCGCCCATTTTGTTTGCGAAGACGCGTCATAGCTGTGTCCTGGGAAGAGTTGACGTACTCTACCCATTGCTGCGCATCCGTCCAGGAGCCCGTGCCAAGATTTGTGCAGATGTAGGGTTCTGTTCCGAGCATCTCTGCATATTGGAGGAACTCATGGGTGCCGAATCGGTTGCTTTCGACCGTGCCCCACGCCATTTCAAGCCGAGGAGGCCGCTTGTCGCGGGGCCCGATTCCGTCTTTCCAGAAGTAGTTCGAGGAGAAGTTGCCTCCCGGCCATCGCAGTTGGGTGACGTTTAGTTTCCTGGCGGCTTGAAGAACATCGCGCCTGAATCCGTTGGTGTCAGAGAGAGGCGAACCCTCCTCGAAGACGCCGCCGTCTATGCAACGGCCGAGGTGTTCAATGAAATTGCCATAGATCTTCGGGTCTATCTCCCCAATGCTTCGCTCGGTATCTATCTTGACCCTGGCGCGAAGAGGCCCCTGCTGCGATCGGATGGCAAAGGGTACGGCGATCAGGGCCTTCGTAAAGTCGCGTCGCGAGATCACCAGACTGTTTTTCAAAGTCATATCTGCCTACTGTTTTCACGCCAGCGTCATCTGCAATCGCGTCACCGACGCCGGCCCAAAGGTGTAAACGAGCGCGCGCCCGCTGCCGACTTTCATCTCCTCTTTCCTCGGTTCAAGCCCGTGCGGGTTTTCGAAGTTGTTGTGCGCGTGAATGTCAGTTGATGACAAAGTCGTCGATTGTCCTGAATTGACGATTGCGCCGCGCACGACGATCTCCGTCTCTCTTGCTTCCGTTGCGTGAGGGTTGACGACGGTTAGTGTCAACTGCTTTCCATTCAAGGAGGCGGATCCCTGGAGCCCCCATAGTGAACCGCCAGACGGCAGCGCCGGTATTCCCGGCGGCGGCGGGTTGTTCGGAGGAGTTCGCTTGTAGCTAAGCCTTGGCGCGGAAAACATAGTGCGAAGCGACTGGCCACCCTGGTGCGCCGAATACATCTCGAAAACGTGGAAGTTCGGTGTCGCGACAAACTTGTCCTCGTAAGCAACAAAGAGCGAATGGATAGTGTTGATGAGTTGCGCCACGTTCGCCATCACCACCTTATCGGCATGGCGATTAAATGTATCCAGAGTGAGACCCGATATCAGCGCGTCGCGAAGCGCGCCGGGATAGCCGAACAGGTATCCTGCCGGCAGACTGGGATCCTGCGAGTGCCACGCTCCCCACTCATCAACGATGAGCTTGACGCGACGTTGCGGATCGGTCTCACCCATCACGGCCCAGTGCTGCTCAATCAAAGACTCCA
>DASYSA010000423.1:0-4638 GCA_036003885.1 Blastocatellia bacterium
TCCAAAATCTAAAATCCAGAATCCCTCTGATTTGATTTGACCCAACCACTCTTGTATCTTGACCGAAGAGCAGAAACAGTATGAAGCACATAATAGTCGGAACGGCCGGACACATCGATCACGGCAAGACTGCGCTCGTCAAAGCTCTCACCGGCATCGACGCCGACAGGCTCAAAGAAGAACAGGAACGCGGCATCACCATCGACATCGGCTTTGCCGACCTCGCCATCGGTGACATCAGATTTGGTTTCATAGATGTGCCCGGACACGAACGCTTCGTCAAGAACATGCTCGCTGGGGCGCACGGGATCGATCTGGTCATGCTGGTCGTCGCGGCGGACGAATCGATAATGCCTCAGACTCGCGAGCACTTCGACATCTGCCGCTTGTTGCACGTGAAGTCGGGACTCGTAGCTTTGACCAAATCGGACCTGGTCGATGACGACCTGCGAGAGCTTGGGCACGCCGAGGTAGCTGATTTTGTGCGCGCCTCATTTCTGGACGGGGCTCCGATCATCGCTGTCAGCTCGCGGACGGGCGAGGGGATCGAAGAACTGAAAGCCGCCCTCGTAGAGCTTGCAGCCTCCGTCGAGCCGAAGGCTACTTCCGCTGTTCCGCGTCTGCCCGTAGATCGCGCATTTTCGATCCGAGGCTTCGGCACGGTGGTAACCGGAACTCTCATTGCCGGCGAGCTGAAGGTCGGGAACGAGATAGAAGTGCTCCCAGGCGGTGCGCGAAGTCGAATCCGCAATCTTCAGGTCCATGGCCGCGACACGGAAGTGGCTCTGGCAGGTCAGCGCACGGCGGTGAACCTTCAAGGCTTGAATGTCGAACAGGTCCCGCGTGGAAGCATGCTTGCTCCGGCGGGTCGCCTTCAAGCGACCTCGATGATCGATGCGCGGTTGGACTTACTCGAAAGTGCGGCACGGCCGCTGGCGCAGCGCGGGCGTGTGCGGCTCCATCACGGCACGGCCGAGGTAATGGCCCGCGTCGTAATCCTTCGGGGAGAGCAGAGCGAGTCCGAGAATCTGCGCTACATTAATCCCGGCGAGAACCGGTTGGTTCAACTGCGGTTGGAAGAGCCGATTGCGACGCTGCCGGGAGACCGGTTCATCATCCGCAGCTACTCGCCTCAGGTGACGATAGGCGGTGGAGTCGTCATTGACGCTCTGCCCGATAAGCACAGGATACGCGACCGCCAGCCTCATACCAGGCTCACCCGACTCGAGGGCTCGGGTATTCGAGACCGAATTGCCGTTCTCATCGAGATGGCCGGCGCTCGGGCGCTAACCGCAGGAGAGCTGGCTGCGCGCACAGGAGCGACCGACGAGGTGATCACGCGTGCGATAGGCGAACTCATTCAGGCAGGCCGCGTACTGGAGGTCTCGGCCTCGCCGCTGGCGCTGATTTCAAGCGATACCTGCGAGGCGCTCGCTTCGCAGGTGATAGGTATGCTCACCGAGTACCATACCCGCGAGCCTCTCGCGCTCGGCCTCAGTCGCGAGGAGGTGCGCGAACGGATATTCGGCGATGCGAGGCCGGAGGTGTTCAAGGCGGTTATCGTGCGGCTATCTGCAGAAGGTCAGGTAGCTGCGGAGCGCGACACTCTTAGACTGGCGGCACACCGGCCGGCGCTTTCGGACGCGGACTTGACCGCAAAGGACAGATTGGAGGCTGCGATAAAGTCGGCCGGACTGCAGGCGGCGACGTTGGACGAGACGGCGTCGCGGGGTGGCGTCCCGACGGAGTTGGCGCGCAAGCTGTACAATCTGCTTGCCGCTTCGGGGCGAGTGCTTCGGGTCGGAGATATGGTCTTTCACGTCGAAGCAATCGAGGACTTGAAATCGCGGCTGCGCGAGCGGAAGGCCGTCAATCCAAAGATTGACGTTGCGGTCTTCAAGGAGATCACCGGCGGATTGACCCGCAAGCACGCGATACCTTTGCTGGAATATCTGGATCGAGAACGGGTTACTCGCCGCATCGGCAACGAGCGCGAGATACTCTGAACGAATGTTATGTGATGTCCTGGTGCTTGACTGGCCGCCGCGCCGGGTAATATAAGTGTTCCTCTGCTCCGATGGAGGATTATGGCAACAAGTCCCGATAGAAAGCCGCTAAATACTCATTGTGTCGAATCTCTCGGGGTCATCGGTGAGATCGAAATCGATGTTCACACTAGCGACCTTTTTGATGCAGGGGCTGACAGGCCGGAGCCGGCCGGCAGCGAAGTGGAAGTTGGAGTTAAGGATACAGCAGATGAAGAGGATCGGCTCAGTCCGACTGCGGCGGTCGATAAGTTCTTCGATCATGCACTAAGCGAACTCGCCGAACTGCGGACCCGCGCGGAGGTTGATGCCATCGAACAGGCAGCGGACTTGATCCTTGACAGTGAGGCTCGCGGCGGCCGCGTACATGTGACCGGTGTGGGAAAATCGGAACACGTCGCTCGATACATCGCATCGCTTTTGTCCAGCACCGGAACTCCTGCTTATTTCCTGCATGCGACCGAATGCGTGCACGGTTCTGCGGGACAGGTGCGGGTGCCGGACGTCACCATAGCGGTTTCAAACAGCGGTACGACACCCGAGCTGGTCCGGGCAGTTGAAGTGCTGCGGGGCCTTGGAATTAAGATCATAGGTGTTTCGGGCAACCGCGAATCGTCGCTTGCCCGTGCAGCGGACGTTCTGCTTCATGCCGGAGTTGATAGCGAAGGCGGCGTGCTCAACCTGGTGCCCCGCGCCAGCATCCTCGCTAAGCTCTACGTGTTGTGTGCGTTGTCGGTTGCCCTTGAAGCTCACAAAGGGCTCACCCGAGAGCAGTATGCGAGCTGGCATCCCGGCGGAGCGCTCGGGAAACTCGCCCGCGGCGACTAAGGCACGTCGGCCTGCTTCCATCCGAGTTGAAAGAAATATCGGCACACCCCCCGCGGCAACGCGACCGAAATTTATCTCCGTAGCGTATTGATTCGTCCTCATCCTTCGTTGGTTTAGCCCGAAGCTTGAAGAGCGTGCCTTAACGACCCTGATAACTCGCAGACGCAGCCGTGAGCGCTGTCGAAATCCGCGGTCCGGGAGGTGAACAGCGATGGCCCGACCAGCATTTTCGAGCATTCGGAGCCGCCTGACCATTCTGATTCTTCTCGTCGTCCTGCCCGCTTTTGCTCTGGTCACGTACAGGGGACTGGAAGCGAGACGAGATGCCGCGACTAACGCCAGGGAGGCCTCTTTGCGTACTGCGCGCCTGGCAGCCTCCCGGCAGGAACAACTTATTGAGTCGGCCCACCAGCTCCTCTTCTCGATCGCCCAAGTGCCGACTGTTCAACAACGAGATGTCGCGGCTTGCAACGAACTGTTCGCCATGTTGCTCAATCGGTATCCCCGCTACGCCAACATTGGACTGATTGGCCGGGATGGCTGGAGTTTGGCCAGCGGCACAGCCCTTGAGAAGCGCTTGAACCTTTCCGAAGACCAGTTGTTCAAGCGCTGCCTTGAGAGACGCGACTTCGTGGTAGGTGGCTATCAGATCGGCCAACTCACCCAAAAACCCGTTGTCGTCTTCGGTTTCCCTGTAATCGAGCCAAAAGGCGAAATTGGCTCGTTCCTTTTCGCCTCGCTGGATCTCGCGTGGCTGAGTCACTTTATGACTGAAGCTCAGTTGCCGGCAGGTTCGGTGATGGTGGCCGTTGACCACGACGGCACGGTGCTGGCCCACAGTCTCGATCCCGAGAAGTGGGTAGGCCAGCCATTCCACCCTGCATCGATGGGGTCGGCGCGTGTCGATCAAAGGGAGAGCCCTGCGAATGTCGAAGTGAGAGGATTCGATGGCGTAGCGCGGCTTTATTCGTTTGTGCCACTGCCCGGTCCCGACTCACAACCGGCCGCGTATGTAATGGTTGGCATTCCCGCTCAGGTCGTCTACGCGGAGGCAGCCCGCAAGCTGAGGCGCGACCTGCTCTGGCTGGGCCTGGCCGCTGCTGTCACGCTCGTCCTCGGCTGGGTTGGTAGTCGAACGTTGATCATCCGCACCGTAAGCGCCCTTGTGGAAGCGAGCACCCGAATGAGAGCGGGTGACCTGAGCGCACGGACCGGGCTGAAGTACGGTTCGGGTGAAGTCGGACAGCTCGCTCGTGCGTTTGACGACATGGCTGCTTCGCTGGAGGTTCGAATTGCCGAGAGTGAGGCCGCGCGGGTCGAGCGGGAGCGGCTGTTGGAACGCGAGCAGATTGCCCGCACCGAAGCGGAAGCAGCGCAGGAACGAGTCGCTCATATTCTCGAACGGGTAACCGACGGATTCGTCGCTCTTGATACCCAGTGGTGTTACACCTATGTAAATCAGAGGGCCGGAGAGCTATTCCAGCGAGCACCCGACGGTCTCGTCGGAAAGCACATATGGACCGAGTTTCCCGAAGGCGTAGGACAGCCGTTTTACGACGCGTATTACAAGGCGGTCGCCGAGCAAGCTTCGCTCCACATCGAAGCTTATTATGCTCCCTGGGATCGCTGGTTCGAGAACCGCATTTATCCGTCGAAGGATGGGCTTACAATCTACTTTCATGAAATAACGGAACGCAGGCGCGCAGAAGAGCAGTTGAGAGAGTCGAGCCGCCAGCTCAGGGCGCTTTCCGCGCATTTGCAGTCG
>DASYSA010000424.1:0-7909 GCA_036003885.1 Blastocatellia bacterium
CCGCCAAAGAAAACGCGGTCTCCTGCAACGGCCGGCGACTGAGGCCACGTTAACTTACTCTCCGAGTTCCCACTAGCGAACGTCCAGTTGACTTTGCCGCTCTCTGCGTTCAGCGAAACCAGTTCGTCGCCAAAAGTCACACCGAAAATGTTACTGCCAATTCTTACGATATCAGTCGGCAAGCCGATGCTATTGCGCGCCCCCTTCGTGATCGGATATTTCCAACGTACTTTGCCAGTAGCTATCTGAAAGTCGTAGATGTGTCCGATCCCCCCGCCGTCGGTTCCGGTAATGACATGATCATTGACGACGAGCGGGCTGCCGTGAAAGCTGGCCTGATTGCCATCCTGACCGATGTCATAGCTCCAACGCACCTGTCCTGTCTGTCGATCCAGCGCAAAGAAAGTACCGACACACGAGCCAATGAGCACTACGTCTCCCACGACCGTGGGTGGCGCGTAGACTCAGCCATCGGTGTTGTACTGCCATAGGATCTTTCCTTCAGCGGTGGTACTGGCCGTGTTTCGCGCGGTGAGATTGTTCGGCTGTTTGTTCTGCGCCAACAAGATGGGTGACACGGCTGCAAGAACTACAATCAGCGCCGGGATGACGATTTGCTTTGTCTGCTTATACATTGCAATTTCCCCTTCGTACTCAAACTCGATGATTAGTCATTGCGGTAATCCTATCTGGTCACGGGATCAGAAGTCCTCATGGCATTGCAAGAAATTGTCCCGAATTGTCCCCACTGTTGGGACAACTTTTTACAAACACATTGAGGTTGGCATCGGTCTTCGCGGCGGGCTCAGATGTATAATGCGTGGGCATGATCCGTTGGCGATGCCCTAATTTGTCTCATCGCACCGGCCTGATCGTTCTGGCGGTGCTGGCAGTTCTGTTGCCCGGCCTGCTGTTCTCAATCGTTCAATACCGCTCGCTCGCGGATCTTGAGAGCAAGACCAGGGTGGCAGTTCAGGAGAGTCTGCGCCAGACGTTGCAGGGCGTTTCAGTACGAACGAAGGAAAAGCTGGAAGCTCTCGCCGTTGAAGCACTTGGCCACATTGGAGCCGCTAAGATGGAACAGGAGAAGCTCGATGACATCGAACTCCGTCTGAATGACATCAAGCAGTCACATCCTGAAATCAATCTGGCTTTCGTCGTGGTTCACTGTCCTTGCGAGAAGAGACAATTTGCGGTTTTTGCATTCGAGGGGGGCGTTGATCGCGTCACACCGGAACAATTCAAAGCGAGCACCGAAGCGCGGACTGCCATTGACACATTCAATAATGCGTCACTGCTGCACGCTTCGACCCAGATAGCACAGGGCGCACTTTTTGAACAATCTTCCTGTGCTCTATTTCCGAATAGCGGTGATGCTGCACAACTTTTTGTTTTCCTGCCGTTGCTCTCAACCGATGGAAAAGGTCAGATTGGTTTCGCAGGGTTTACGCTCAGGAGTAGTTTCTTAAAAGAGCAACTGCTGCCGCAGACAATTCGTGAAGTCCTGAATAATGCTGACACGGGCCGAAGCGAGTCAGGAGCAGTGATCACGGTTCTGGATGAAAACCAAGGCGAGGTATATGCCAGCCGGAGCGGGCGGAGATCCCACGAAATCAGCCTACCTTTCAGTCCAGTACTTCGCCAGTGGAAGCTCGACATTGGCTACCCCGACACGACCGTTGCCGCGCTGGCGCGCAGTCAGTTCCGGCAGAATCTGGCTTTTACTCTTCTGGCGCTTGCGCTGCTGACCCTCGGCCTCGCTCTGATGCTTCGCGCGACTCGCCGCGAGTTGAAACTGGTCGAAGCCAAAGGGACCTTCGTCTCCAACGTCTCGCATGAGCTCAAGACGCCTCTTGCGCTGATCCGGCTATTTGGCGAGACGCTCGAGATGGGACGGGTAAACAACAAGGAAGAGATGCGTGAATACGGCCGGATCATCAGCCGCGAAAGCAGCCGTCTCACCCATCTCATCAACAATATCCTCGACTTCTCTCGCATTGAAGCAGGCCGGCGTAAATATCGGTTTGTGGAAACGGATATCAATCAAATGATTGAGGAGGTGCTTCAGAGTTGCGAATACCAGTTGAAGAACGCGGGCTTTGAAGTCACGAAAGAGACTCAGCCTGGTCTTCCACCGGTACCTCTTGACCGCGAAGCGATGGCACAAGCGATACTCAACCTGCTCAATAATGCGATCAAGTATTCCGCCGACGTGAAACGGATTGAAGTCAGCGCGCAGCAGCGGGGGCATCAACTCGCCATAGAAGTCACTGATTACGGCATCGGCATTCCACGATCCGAACAGCGTAAAATCTTTGAGAAGTTCTACCGGGTCAGCACCGGGCTGGTTCACGATACTAGGGGCAGCGGTCTTGGACTGGCGATTGTCAGACACATAATTGACGCGCATCGCGGAGAGATTATTGTCGAGAGCGCTCCAGGCAAAGGGAGCCGGTTCACCATTCTTCTGCCGATCGAGAAGGCGGAAGGCGTCGTTGTGACAGAGTCATACAGAACTGATGCAGCAAGCACAGGAGGATACGGTATTGCCGAAAATCCTCATCATTGAAGACGAACCGGACATGGTGCTGGGGTTGCGCAAGAACCTCGAGTGGGACGGTTTTGAAGTCGTCGCAGCCAGCGACGGTGAAGCGGGACTGACTTGTGCGGTGGCTGAGAGCCCCGATCTGATCTTGCTCGACATAATGCTGCCCAAGCTGAGCGGACTCGATGTCTGCCGCCAGTTGCGCAATAACGGCGTGAGCACCCCAATCATCATGCTGACGGCGCGCGGACAGGAGATTGATAAGGTACTCGGTCTGGAGATAGGCGCGGACGACTATGTGACCAAGCCATTCAGCATCCGCGAGCTGCTCGCGCGTGTGCGCGCGATTCTCCGCCGCGCATCAAGACAAAGCGCTCAACCTGATCTTTATCGGTTCGCCGATGTCGAACTGAACTTTGGCAAGCATCTGGCGCAGAAGCGGGGACAACCCTTGGATCTCTCGCCACGAGAATTCGGAATGCTGAAATACTTCGTTCAGCACCTCGGCGAAACTGTTACGCGCGACCAACTACTCGATGAAGTCTGGGGCTATGACAATTTCCCACTCACTCGTACTGTGGACAATCACATCGCTCGGCTCCGCCAGAAGATCGAGGAGAACCCGGCTGAGCCGCAGCACATCATCACCGTACATCGCATGGGTTACAAGTTCCTTGGATGACGCCAAGCCTACTTCGAAACCACAATGTCTTTTTCGTGGTTTCGATTATCGCGAACAGCTCTTTCCTGAATCAATGCGTAATTCGTTCTAGTTCACATCGGTTTTCGCGCGCGAAAATTAATTCCCAGAGTCCCAAAAGCTGCGGCGCTGGAATGCTGCGCCGCTCCTTCAAACACGTCGGTCCGCGAAGTCACCTCGAAACCTTCAAACCGGGCTCCGCTCACAATATCTGCCAGCTCTGCTTCCAGCAGAGCGCCGGCAATTCAGCCAGTCCATAGAGCAATGTCGCGTTTTGCGCCTTCGGGAACAGGTTTCGTGACCGATAGGTCGCCTATCTGCAAACGGCCTCCGGGTCTGAGCACGCGATAAAGCTCGCGAAAGACAACGGGTTTGTCGGGAATAATGGTTCCACTGAAGACGGACAGAAAGGTCAGGGCCGACTGTATGCTTGTCCCTTTCGCCAACTCATATAGTTTTGGATGATTAGCTTTGAGATTGTAGAAGAAAGCGCCCCAGATTGACCATGCAATCTATGGCTGATCCAGTCCGTAGTTATGACCAGGATGTAAACGAGAAGTATGAGTGTCGCAAGGTTGGAATAGAACCCGAGTTGAACGCTATTGTAAATAATCTGCCCCAGGCCTCCACCTCCAATCAGTCCCAGGATCGTTGAAACACGTAGATTCGTCTCCCACCGCAAGACTGTGTAGCTCACTAGTGTTGGGCGCGCCTGCGGCCAAATGGCCCACACTAGAACTTGCAAAGGCCGCCCACCTATCGCGCGCATGGCCTCGATGGGGCGCACAGGGACTTCTTCGAGTGTCTCGGCGTAGAGTTTTCCCAGCACGCCGCCGGTGTGTAGTCCAATCGCAAGAGTTCCGGCAAACGGCCCCAGACCTACCGCCAGGATGCATACCAGCACCCAAACGAGTTCCGGTACTGATCGAAGGCCGTTGAGTAGGAGACGTGTGAGGGTGTAAACGATTCGGCGCGTTGTTCGGTTTATCCAGGAATGCTTGCCGGCCGCATCGCCATCATTCAGGATAATCGTCGAAGTCGCCGGGAGCGCTAGCACCGCGGCGATAATAATGCCAATCAGCGTGCCCATCACTGCTATGGCTATGGTCTGAATTAAGGGCAGCACCAGCGAGCGCAGAAACTCTACCTCAAAGTTGGGCGGAAACATCCTTGCCGCAAATCGACCCATTCGTGCAATCGCCCCAGAATCGGCAAGCGTACCATTCAAGAGTCCGGTGAAATAAAAGCTCAAACCGATCGCCAGGACGATCGCAGAGACGCCAATTTGTTTTCCGGAAATATACCGCCGCTGCATCCCGTTTGAACTGAAGAATGTTCGCGGCCCGTCTCTCCCAGCATTAGGTTGCAGCCGCCGGCGCAGCGTTCTACTTACGCTGTCTGTTACAGCAACCATTGCTATGAGAGTTAACAGCAACGTGAGCACTTGCCCATATTCGAATAATCGCATGGAGACATTGATCTCATAGCCAATGCCGCCGGCTCCGATGAAACCAAGCACCGATGCGGCGCGCAGACAACACTCGAATGAATAGAGCGTATAGGCGGTGACGGTTGAGGCAGCCTGAGGCCAGATTGCTCGCAGAAATACTTGTATCCGCGTTGCACCGGATGCGTGTAAGGCCTCAATCGCAGAGGGATCCACGTCCTCGAACAAGTGCGCGTATACTCGACCGAGTACACCGGCGTAGCTGACGGAAAGCGCCAGAGTGCCCGCCAATGGCCCAAGCCCGACCGCGACCACGAACAGCAGAGCCCACAAGAGATCAGGGACTGCGCGAAAAAATCCCAACACCGCGCGCGCTAGCCGGCTGATCGTTGATTGAACAAGTCTCCTTATTCCTGGAGGCTCGCCCGCAAGCATCACGCCACGCTCCCACAGAATGGGTGTGCCTAAAAAACCTAGTAGCAGGCCCAGCCCGACAGAAAGAGACGTGCTGGCGACGGCGATCGCGAGTGTCTGCCCAGCAGCAACCGCAACGACTCTAAGAAACTGAAGTGATATGTCAGGAGGGAACATGTTACGAATGAAATTCCCTACGGACACCACTCCGGCAGGATCAACGAGCGATGTGGGGCGAATCTCGGCGAAACGCCAGCAAAAAATGACCAGGGCGACGAGCGAACCTGCGACGGCCAGGCGTCTGAGCGTCCAACCTTTGTATTCTGATGAATAGTATTCGTGGCTAACGCCCGCAGGTTTGCTCACAACTCGCACCACTCTTGCCGATCGCCGGCGAGGGATCAACTTCACAGGCGACGGACCCCTGCTGAGTTGTGTTAGCAACGTAGAGACCTTCAAGAGCTTCTCGAGTGACTTCATCGCGAGACATGTCAAATGCGATGCCTCCCTCGCGTAGAGCAACTATTCGCGGGAAGTAACGCAATGCCATTTCACGGTCGTGAAGCGTTACGATTAACGTTCGCTTTCGGTCCTGTGCGAGGGTTAAGAGGAGAGAAGCTATTGATTCGGTCAAAGCAGGATCAAGCGAAGCGAATGGCTCATCAGCAAGTATCACATCCGGGTCCTGCACGAGTACTCGAGCAATAGAAAGCCGTTGCTGTTGTCCTCCTGACAGCTCATCGGCGCGAGCGCGATATTTGTCAGCAAGACCCACCATCTCAAGCGCTGCCATCGCTTGTTCGGCCTCCTGTTTGCTCGGGCGAAACGTACTTCTAATAGTATGTAGAAGCGACCATCTTCCGAGATTACCGCACAAGGTGTTCTCAAGAGAGGTGAGCGATGGCACTAGATGATGCTGTTGGTAGATTGTGCCAATCCGTCTACGCATGCCTCGAAGCTCGCGGGCGGACATCTTAAGGACATCTTCGCCAGCGAATGCCAGGCTGCCGGAGGTTGCCAGCAGGGTCGCATTAAGGAGTCGAAACAACGTGGTCTTGCCGGCCCCCGAAGGCCCAAGCAAAGCCATCTGCTCGCGTTCGACTACACAAAAGCTTACGCCGCTGATCGAGGATACTGGTCCATGGCGAGTAGGATATACCTTGCTTACGTCTTGGAGTCGGTAGATCATTTCAACAATCCTGCATCAGTTGCTGCCTGTCGAAGCCTGTCATAATTGCGGTCCTCAGCTTTGACATAGCTGGTCGCATTCAGCAGGTCGAGTATGGCCTTCTGTGAAACGTTGTTAGCCTGGAGCTTTAACATCGCCGATGAAAAGGATTCAGCGATACTTGGATCAAGGGTCTTGCGGGCAACCCAGACGTAATCGAAGAACGGAGGGGTTGTGTAAAACACCGTCACTTGTTTGGCGTCGAGCTTGCCGTCTGCCACCATCTTTTGATAGACCGTTTCATCGAGCGCGCCCGCGTCAACTTTCTTATTGGCTACAGCGAGAGCCGTCGCATCGTGACCACCTGAGTATATGGCGTTGGAAATGACCTCCGGATCGACGTGTGCTTCACGCATGAAATACTCAGGCATCAGATGGCCCGAAGTAGAGTTAACATCTCCGAAGGCAAACCGGCGTCCCTTTAAGTCGCTGAGAGAGTTAATACCGGATTCCGCGTGAGTAATAAAGAGGCTATGAAAGTTTCTATCGCGTTCCCGCTGCACGAGTGGGACCACGCCAGACCGCTTCGATGCTTGCACGTAGGTGAAGCCGCCGAGATAAGCGATATCCACCTGGTCATTCGCTATGGCCTCAACTACAGCAGCATAGTTTGTTGGAACAGTGAGATCTATCTTCGCGTCAACTTCTTTCTCGAGGTATGTGACAAGCGGCTGGCTTTCACGAATCACCTTGCCTGGGTCGGTGGTTGGAATCATGCTCATGCGTAACGTCTTAGATGTTGAACCGTTAGAGCCGGCCCGCCTGTTACATCCAGCAGAGATAACAAACGTTGCAACGAGAGCCAAGCAAAAACTCAGGCATGTTTTGGGGGTCATAAAGACAATCCTTGGGAATCCAGTATTTTATTTGCAGCAAGCAATCTATCTGACGGTAGCCAAGATTTCCAACATGTAATTCCTATAATGACAACCGTTCGGATTGAGTCAGGGATATTTCCTCTTCATCGCCTACGGATGCGACGAAACCGCAACCAGTAAAGTATAACTTCTTTGGCAATCGAGAGGACATGCGAGTAGCGTGTCCCGATTGAGGCAACTATCAGGTCCTTCTGGGAGATTCTATGAGAACAGGTCTAATGCTCACGCTTCTTCTCGCACCAATCGTCCCGGCGGTAGCCAGCAACCCAAAGAACTCAATTGGGAGGATTGGCGCTTCTTATTGGGGCAGTGGACTGCCGAGGGCGGGCCTCCATGCCTGCGCTGAGATTAGTTCGAACGTTAGATGAACAAAGGGTCGAGTCAAATAATAGAAGTATCTGCCCTAAGGCAATGTTCGCGAATTGAGTTTCTCCGGAAATATGCGTATGGCCAAGCTGATCAATCGTAGTATCGAGTTCTTCGATGCTCAGTTTCAGCGCCAGGTCCAAGACGGCGAATTCACCCTCAATCCTTTCGAGAGATTGGCGCTTCCGTACCTTCGCGGGCAAGTTCTCGATTTAGGGAGCGGCCTGGGAAACCTCACAATCGAGGCGGCGCGGAGTGGTTGCTCGGTCCTCGCACTCGATGCAAGCCCAAACGCGATCGAACATGTTCGCAGCGTGGCTGCCTCCGAGGG
>DASYSA010000425.1:0-4861 GCA_036003885.1 Blastocatellia bacterium
CATGAGCGTCCTCAACCATTCGTCCAGTGAAGCGAAAGTGCGAGCACTTGTTTTACGCTCTCTCTCGCTGGCATACAACTGAGATCTCTTCAAATCCTCGTCGGTCACGCACGGCCTTTCGAAACAGCGCAGGTCGTGTAGAGCGACAGTATAGAAAAGGGGACTTTCGGGCCATTGTGGAACGAGTACCTCAGGCAAGGCCTCGGAGACTCGCGCACGCTCTGCAGCGTTGTCATCTATGAAAACGACAGATTGAAGGCCGAGATTGAGCTCGGAGGCCAGTTCGAAAATGTTCTCGGCCTTGTCCCGCCAGTTGATGCGCCACCCGGCAAAATCCGCAGGTCTGAGAATCATCTCGGGATGGCTCTCAAGGGCGCGAAGCGCAACAGACTCCTGATTCTTGCTCACCAGGGAAAGAAGAATTCCCCGATTTTGAAGGCCTTTCAGCGCCCTTTGGAAATCCAGATATGCTTCTCCCAGAGGATCGTGGCCGCCGAGCTTGAGGTTCTGCCATCCGAGTTCGCCCACGGCTCCTCCCCACAAGGTGTCGTCCAGGTCCACAACCACGAGCTTGCGGGACTCGCCTTTTATCGCCTGAATAGCTGCCCTTATGTCCAGGGCTGCTTCCTGAAGCACCTCGTTGCTGTAGGGCACCTTCGCGGCGTACCATAGCGTTGGATTGAATGCCTTCCTGCCCTGAAGCCATTTGTGGGAGTCAAGAACATGAATTCTCTTCTGACTCGCAAGGTTATCCACCAGCCTGAGGTTCATGCGTGCCACTGTGCCTGCAACGCCAAAATCGGGATGCAGATCGAGCAGGCCCCATCCTCTGTGGTATGCGGGGGCGGTCCAAGCCGGAACAAGGATGGTCGCGATTTGCTTAGGTATATTCCCTAAGAGCGAGCAAAAATCATCGACTTCCTTGAGTAGGTCGCCCAGCGGCGGCCGCAGATAATCGAGCAGCTTTTGGAAGGATGGAATTACCTTCTCGGGCTGCGTCCACACAATGGCAACGTCCAGATCCCGATCCCAGGGAGCCGCGGTGGTGTCTAAAAGTGTCGGTATGGCCTGGCCGAAGGGCGAAACCCAGGACTGAATGGAGCCGAATCCTGGAGCCTTGGCGTTAAGATAGGCGGCTAGATTGGCGAGGTTGAAGTCCGAGATGATAAGGCAGCTTATGGGGCCGTTGTCGCGAGTAGGGTTCATGCGGACATTGCCTTGTCCGCATCGCTATACGCCGGTTTAGGGAAAAGATGGTTGTAAGCAAGCAGGAGGTTCCGTGAAGTAATGCTCCAACTCAGCTCCTTCTCCACCCGCTTTCTTCCATATTCTCCCATCTTGGCGCATTTTGCCGGGTCATCCATTAAGCGGACAATTGCCCTGGCAAATTCGATCTCGTTATTTGGGGGCACGAAGAGCGCCGCCTCTCCCGCGGACTTCCTCGTTTCCTTCAAATCGAACGACACTATCGGTTTCCCCAACGCCATGTACTCCATTATCTTGATCCAGGTAGACACGTCGTTGAGCGGGCTTGAAGGATCGGGATCCAGGCAGATGTCTGTCGTAGACAGATAACGCATGGTGTCTGCGTCCGAGATGAATCCAGTGAAGTGCACGTAGTCACCGATTCCTAGCTTTTTTGCCTGTGATTGAAGTTCTTCGAGAGAGTCTCCGCGGCCAATTAGCACACAATGGAAATCCTTCCTGCCTATGTCGTGCACCATGTGGCTCAATGCGCGGAGGAGGTAGTCAACTCCATCCTGCGGGTTCATGGCGCCGATATATCCCAGAATCTTCTTGCCCATACTTGAAAGAGATCGATCAGGAGCAACAAGCTTCACCCGCTGCAGGTCTGGCCCGTTGCGCACGATGAAAACCCTGTCAGGATTGAGACGCCCGCGCCGGAGGTCGATCGCCCTGTAGCTTTCATTGGTCACAATGATTACATCCGCTACCATCAACGAAAGCCTCTCCAGGAGCAGGAGACCTCGTGATACGACGCCAGTATTCGTTTTATATCGCGACAGGTATAGTTCCGAGCACAAGTCATGGTGGTCGAAGATAAACCGCCTTCTGAAGACTTTGTGGACTGCGCCGACAAGGAATAGAGTGTCCGGCGGGTTGTGGGCATGGAGGACGTCAAACCCCTCCCTGGCGCCAACATAGAGGCTCATAAAAAGGCAGGCCGATGTAAAGTAGCAATACTCGAACAAATACCCTACTAATGCCCGCGCCTTGTGCAGGATTCTTCGAATCAAGGAACGACGTCCGCCCGGCAGTTTCCCGAACAGGGTGATTCTGGGGATACGGTATACTGAAACGCCGTTCACGACCTGATAGGCTGGTTCCCCCGGACCGCGAAGCGCGATCACGCTGACCTTGTATCCATTCTCGGAGAGAGTGTTGGCTTCGTTCCGCACTCTGGGATCGCCCGGGAAGAAGTTCTCCACAAGCATCAGGACCCTACCAGCATATTCCTTCATAATGTCCTTCAGAGTCGCTTCTGCGAGGAAGCGCTCTTACGAGATCTATGACTATTTTACCGTTGCCTAATGTCCCAAGCGTCTTTTGGAACTCTAGCGACCGCTTCGCTATCACGACGACCTCGGCCGCTTCCAGGGCTTCCTCGACAGAATCCTTCATCAGGCGGGAGATATGAGGAATCGTCTGGTCGATGTACGTTTTATTCGATCCGGAGATACGAGCCAGCGAGACCTCATGATCGTAGATGCTCACCTCGTGCCCTTTTCCAATCAGAGTCTCCACCAACTCGGCAATGGGGCTTTCGCGCAGATCGTCCGTGCCGGGTTTGAAGCTCAACCCCAGTATCGCGACCCTCTTCTTTCCGGTCTTCTTGATGATTTTATAGGCCTCGTCCATCTGGCCCTGGTTGCTGGCCAGGATGGCGCGCAAGACCGGGACGTCAAGGTCCAACTCCTTGGCCTTGTAGAGAATCGCTCGGAGGTCTTTCGGCAAACAGGAGCCGCCGAAGGCAAACCCCGGTTGAAGGTAGCTGGGTGAGACGTTGAGTTTATGGTCCCGGCAGAAAATTTCCATCACCTCAGTTCCATCGATTCCAAGCCTCTTGCAAATGTTCCCAATCTCGTTGGCGAAGGTGATCTTCAAGGCGTGAAATGCGTTTCCGGCATATTTGACGGTTTCCGCTATTCGCAGCTTTGTCCGTATGACGGGTGCGGCCACTCCCGCATACAGGGATTCCACCGCAGCGCCGCTTTGAGGGTCGAACTCGCCGATGACGGTAAATGGAGGGCTGTAATAGTCCTCGATCGAGGTGCCTTCCCGCAGAAATTCGGGGTTCATGCATATTCCGAAGTCGCGGCCTGCCTTCTTGGAAGACTGGCTCTCCAGGTTCGGGATGATCATGGTTTCGACTGTTCCGGGCATCACGGTGCTGCGAATGTTGATGACGTGATAGGAACTGTGCGAGCGGAGATACTCGCCGAGCTGCTCGACGACACGCGAGATGTAATCGAGGCAGATGTTGCCGTTGTCGTAACCCGGTGTTCCCACGCACACCAGGGAAACGTCGGCCTCGCCGGCTCCATGAGTAGACGCGCGGAGCAATCCCGCGTCCCGGGTCTGCCGGATGAGCTCGCGAAGCCCGGGTTCGACGACAGGACTCAGCCCCTGATTGATACAATCAACCTTGGTGCGGTCAATATCGATGCCGAGCACCTGGTGACCATCGTTTGCCAGGCACGCAGCCGAGACAGAACCTACGTATCCAAGGCCATAAATGTTGATTCTCACTATTTCCTCTCTATTTTGCCAGGCTTAGCGAAGCCGATGAATACTTCAGAACACGGGCCGGATTTCCGACGACGACGGCGTTTGCCGGAACGTCCCGCGTCACAACGCAGCCGGCTCCCACGATCGCATTCTCGCCGATCGTGATATTGGACAAGATTGTGGCGCCTGAGCCGATAGAGGCGCCCTTCCTGACAACGGTCATCTCGACTCTCCAGTCGCCATCCTTTAGCAGGTCGCCATTCCCATTTGTCGCTTGCGGGTATCTATCATTGATGAACGTCACATTGTGACCTATGAACACTTCATCCTCAATGGTTACCCCTTCACAAATGAAGGTGTGGCTCGAAATCTTGCAATTGTTGCCGATCCGCGCGTTCTTCTGGATTTCGACAAAGGCTCCGATCTTGGTGTTGTCGCCGATCGCGCAACCGTAGAGATTGATGAACTTGGATAGCTTGACGTTCGATCCCAAACGAACATCCGGCGCGATACAACAGTACTCTCTCATAGATAGACTATGCCTCCCCTTTTCGACAGAGATTTGTTTGCCGCTTCGAGCATCCGGACCACTCGCAGGCCTGTCCTCCCGTCGTTGAAAGGTGTCTGATTGTTCAAAATGCAATCGACAAAATACTGGGTTTCAAGCTTCAATGCCTCAACCTGCTCCACTCGGGGAGCCCACATGTCCCCCGCCCGGTAACTGACCCTCAGGTCGTACGCCCCGTCCCCATTCGCCCTCTTCACTCCCTTGTCATAGACCTTGATTTTTTCGTCCGCTTCCAGGTCGTTCCAGACGAGCATCTTCTTCTCGCCACCGATCAGCGTGGTCCTTACTTTCACAGGTGAAAGCCAGTTCACATTAAAGTGGGCAATCACCTTATCCGGAAAGTAGACCGTGATATACGCGACATCCTCCACCCCGTTCACGTGATTCTCGCCTGTGGCGACCACGGCCTGCGGCTGATGAGGTATGAGGTAATCCATGATCGAGAGATCGTGCGGGGCAAGGTCCCACATGACGTTCACATCATTCTGAAAAATGCCGAGATTCACCCGGGTCGAGTCGTAGTAATAGAGCGTACCCAAGACG
>DASYSA010000426.1:0-3753 GCA_036003885.1 Blastocatellia bacterium
CTGAGTACCTGGCGATTCAACTCAATCAGATCCGGGGACGGGTCACCCTACTTAAGATGGATGACGCCCTTCCTGACTCAATCCTTGACATCGGACCGCGAGATGTTCTAGTCGCGCTTGAACCCCGACGGGCAACCTCGACCCTCGTCCGCATGGTCGGCCTCTTTCAGAATGCTGGCGCCGCGGTTGCCGTCATATCCGATGAGTACCCGCCCCAGGTGTTGGCTCGTGTTGACTTTCCGATTCCTGTCGTCATTACGGGGGTCAACGCGTTCGATTCGTACGCTGCGTACATCGCGGTCATCAACGCCATCGTGGCCGCACTAATCGAACGCTCGCCTGCTAATGTCAGAGCGAGACTCGACCGACTCGAAGGCCTGAACGTCGTATTCTCGACCTGGTTCGAGGCGGGTCCGTAGTGAACGCGCCAGCGTCCATTCGCAACGCCGATCTCCGATCAACTCAGACTACTGGAGTGGTGCACTATGGCCTCGGCCCCATCGGCTTGGCTGTGGCACGAATCGCAGCCGGCCGATCCAACCTTCGGTCAGTTTTCGCCATCGATCGGGATCCGACGCTGGTAGGAAAAAACCTCGGCTCCCTCATCAACGCGACCCCTCGCGACTGGCCCGTCGTCGAGCCGACGTACCGTTCGAGCGCAAACTCTAATGTAGCGTTCCACTGCACCGGCTCGAGGCTGAGAGCCGTCCTGCCGGAGTTACTTCAATGCATCGAAGACAGGTTGAATGTCATCTCCAGCTGCGAGGAGCTCGCGTATCCATGGGATGATGACCCTACAACCGCCCAGCATATCGACTCGGTTGCTCGTGACCGAGGCGTTACGGTGCTAGGAACCGGGATCAACCCCGGCTACGCGATGGATTACTTGCCGCTTGTGCTGACTGCGGTCGCCGGGCGAGTCGATCACCTGAGTGTAAAACGGCGACAGGACGCCGACACGCGGCGGCTTCCACTGCAACGCAAGATCGGTGCCGGAATGTCTGTGGCTAACTTTCGCGCCCGCGCCGCATCCGGACAATTGGGTCATGTCGGTTTGCGCCAATCGGCGCAAGCGCTGGCTGCTGCCCTCGGTTGGCAGCTTTCGAAGCTGGACGAGTCTATTGACCCTGTTTGGGCAGACCGCCTCACGCCGAGCGCCTTGGGTGACATACCCGCCGGAATGGTCATCGGTCTGCGCCATCAGGTCAGGGGATTTCGCGCAGACGAGGAAGTTGTCTGCCTCGAGCTTCAGATCGTCATGGCTTTGGGGGAGAGTTCTGATGAAATTGTGATCTCAGGGGAGCCCAGAGTGGAATTGGTCGTGCCCGGTGGGCTTCACGGTGACACGGCTACCGCCGCCATTATTGTCAATGCAGTTCCTATGGTGCTGTCAGCACCCCCAGGCCTCGCGGTTATGAGTGATCTTCCTCCGCCCCGACCAGGCTGACTTTGAAGACCGTCATGACTGTGAGAGGACCGGTGCCGGTCGAGGTCCTCGGGATCACGCTTCCACACGAACATTTACTCGCAGATTTGCAGTGGCCCGGGCTGTGGCCGAACACATCGCCATTACCCGAACTGGTCGAAGAACCGGTGACGATGAACCTCCTTGGTCTGCTGCGCCGCGACATTTTCGTAACGCACGACAACCTACGCCTTCTAGACGCGGACCTCGCTGGTCGCGAACTGAAGGCGTTTGCTGATGCAGGCGGCCGAACGCTTTGCGAGCTTTCGACCGAGGGTCTGGGGCAGGGCCGCGAGCGTCTGCCAGACATCTCATCGGCTGCGGGCGTGAACATCGTTGCCGGATGCGGCTGGTATGTCGGGCCCGCTCATCCCGACTACGTCCCGAATGAGTCGATCGACCAGTTGGTCGCGCGTCTGATGCACGACCTGGAGGAAGGCTTTTCTAGGCGGGGCGATCAGTTGGTCCGCGCAGGCCTCATCGGCGAGATCGGAACCAGTGGACCGCTTCGGCCAGACGAGGAGAAGTGTTTGCGTGCGGCGGTGCGTGCGCAGCGCCGGACAGGAGTTGCTCTGAGCGTGCACTTGAGTTCGTGGAACAAGGGTGCCGCGATCCCAGACATCCTCAAGGTCCTCGCCTCGGAGAAAGTCGAGCCCAATCGGGTTGCGCTGGGGCACATGTGTATGGGCATCGACCGGAGACATCAAGTCGCTGCGGCGCGGCGCGGATACATGATTGAGTTCGACACGTTCGGATATGAGGGCTACTACATGCTCCACGAAGGTACCTATGGCAGCATCTGGCAGGAACCACGCGACTCCGATCGACTGGGCATGATCAGCCAGCTCATCGATCGCGGTTTCGAGAGCCAGATACTGATTTCGCAAGATGTATACACGAAGTCTGCGTTGCTCGCCTATGGAGGCTACGGATATGGCCACATTCTAAATAACGTAGTCCCGATGATGAAGCGTATGGGCTTCAATGACCGATTGATTCACAGGCTTTTAATCGACAATCCGAGGACTCTTCTCGCAGGCTCGTGATGCGCTACTGCATCGGGCGGATACTCGCTCGGCCAAACGCGACGAAGCACAACCGGAGCTGAAGCCTCGAGGTCGCCCTCTTTTTGGCTGCGCTTCCCTTAGACCACGGGAGGCGATGCTAGGAAGTCTGCTGCATTACTGACCAGTAGTCGACGTAGCGTCTCGTCGTCGAGGCCACGGTGCTTCAGGCTCGGAACGATATGGCGAAGAATGTGGGAGTAGCCGTATCCGCCGTAGCGCCGGAGATAGATTCGAAGCCCGCAGTCCTGTGAGATCAGGAGCTGCCGGAGATAGCCTTTGTCGATAAGTTGAATGAGGAGCTCTTCTCGCTCCGAGTCATGGCAATCGTGATTGTATTCAAGCGAATCGTAATAGGTCTCTACGCCGAACGTGTCGAATGCGATATAAACCCCCAACTCGGCCACGCGGGCTTGATATTCGACGTCCATGTTGCCGTCCATGTGACTCATGCAAACCTTTCCAGGGTCAACGCCTTGCCGAAGCACAAACGTTGCCACTTCTGGGGCGATGCGGCTTCGCGCTCCGAAAAACGGGTGAATCATCAGGGACAAGCCCGTTTTCTTCTGTGCCTTGCAAGCTGCCGCCAACACCTTCCACTCGTCGGGGTAGACGGGCTGACTCATACCGATCTCTCCAATTACCCCGGGTCGAATCCCCGTATTCCCGAACCCTTGTGTGATAACACTGATCAACTTATCGGTTAGCCAGTCGACATCGTGTTCAGCCACCTCCGGCGGATGAGACTCCTGAATGTAGTATCCGCAGCCTCGCACGATTGTTACTCCAGTGCTTCTCGCGACGTCGGGGAGCATCGCAACCCTCTGCGGTTTCATTGTCGTCGACACTTCGACTAGCGTTTGTCCACCTGCCGCCTTGTAGTCTGCGAGCTCCTCGATGACCAAATCGGCATCATCGACCCGGAGAAGGTGCGTGAAGACTGTGACATCGCGGCGAATCTCTCCCAACATCTCAATGGTGAGGTCTTGATGAGAGTGCATGTGTTTCTGGACGTCAGTCCTCGGTGGCGTTACATAGCAACCAATGTCGCTAAAAATGTGTTCGTGCGTCAGCGTCACACCAAGAGATGAGGCTGGAACTGGTCCGTCA
Organism: Blastocatellia bacterium; assembly: GCA_036003885.1. Lineage (GTDB taxonomy): Bacteria > Acidobacteriota > Blastocatellia > UBA7656 > UBA7656 > DASYSA01. Next base: position 3,640 of record DASYSA010000426.1, read on the forward strand.
ATTGTCATAACCTTACTTACCTGGTCCGGCACTTCATCGTCCTCCGTCCGCGGAATTTCTGGACGCTTCCTCCCTAGAACGAGGTCAACCTGGTTGGATGTTTCGCGTGAGTTC
>DASYSA010000427.1:0-5421 GCA_036003885.1 Blastocatellia bacterium
GACCATAGTTCCGATCGCCTACAGTCTCCCGGCCTTCGACAACGCGGGCTCGCGCTTTCTAAACTTCAGGAGGCTCCTGAGAGCCAGCGGACTCGGCCTCGTTTCACTGGCTTCCCATCGGCAGACAGTTGACGCCGACACTCCCAGGCGATGGGCAAACTCGGCCTGTGATTCCTTTCCTCGCAGCCGCCGTATCTCTTCTCCTGTAACCATCGACACCTCTCCCAGGCACGCGTCCGATAGATAACAATCGCCGTGCCGCTGAAAGAAGGAATGCCGGTTGGTCCCGAAGTTGTTCTCAAAGCGGGATGAGTCGAGCAGATATCAATTGCAACCGCATTGCATCTGGAATTGAGGGGTACAGTTCGCCACAGGGCGAAAGGCAACAGTTTGAGGCAAAATGGGGCACCTCCGGATCGTGCTGACCCGTCTCGGGCTGAACAACTACCAGAGCCAGGATTCTAAATCCTGGATCCTTCTCATGCCGGGGCGCCCTTGTTGATCCACTGAATGATCAGCTTCGCTGCATCGCGCGACATCTCGCGAGTGACCGGCATGTACGCAGGATCTGACATCGACAACTCCATAACAGACTTGATCCTGGCGGCGTTGGCCTTAACGCTATCGTAGTTGGAAAGATCCACGATGCTCGCCATGTAGGCATAGAGCGTGTAGAACTGCTGCAAAATTGGCTGCACGTCTTTCCATTTTGGCGAGGCAATCGGTTTCATCGCATTGAACACCTTGACCGTGAGCGGTGCGCCGACAGCCCGATCGGCAGGGGATGCCCAGGGGCCTCCAATGAAATAGAGTTGCCCGTCAACAAACTCCCGCCCTGAGGGCTTGGGAACCGGATTGTTCGCTCGAATCGGAACAGGCGCACGTCCGTTCTGATCCGTGGTGACGGAACCGGGAAAGGAGACTCCATCCGGCGGGAGATTGTTGTCTCCACCCTGTTGTTGGACCAGTTGAACAGAAGCCGGATACTTTGCCTTGGGCTGTCCGAACGCAGAGGCGTACAGGCCAACCGTTGCGGTCTCACCCGGGTTCAAGATCACAGAGCCTCGATCAACCTGAACCAGAATGCCATCGGAGTTTTCCTGGACTCCCACCGTGGCAACACCCTTCGGACTTATCAAGATGCCCAGAGGGTTACTGGCAAGCTGATCTGCCTGTTGCGACGTGAGATTCAGTTGGGTCACTCCCGCGGTCTGGAGATACTGCTTCTGCGAGTAGTTTATCGTACCGATCGGCACGTTCTTGTTCGGCAGAATGATCGCGGCCTGCATTGTGCCCAGGTCCATCGGAGGTCCTCCGGGCTGCTGGTCCGGCACAGAATTGCCGAGGTCGATGGTCAGCCTCTTCTTAGTCGTATCGACCACAGCCGGCGCATTCCACATTGGTGAGTTTCCACCCGGGCTCAGGAGCCGGCTGGGCGCGACGATGTGAGCAGGTGCGCCCTGTTGGTTGGGACCAATTGTTCCCACCATCTTTCCATACCTGAAGGTAGGACTGGTCGAATCAGCATCGAAGCCATAGACGGAGATCCTGATTGATAACCCGCTTGGACTTGCTTGCTGGAGTTGCTGGAGAAAAGGCGAGCCCGAGGTGTCGCCCCATTTGAGATTATCGAGAACCGACTGCCATGCTCCTCCGGCGGCAGAGTCACCCCGCCTCGCCGGGACGCGGCCCAACCACAAATTGATCAGCGTCGCTGTGTCTACGAAGTGTCCCTGGACCAGAGCGGAGCTGGTGCTCCCGGCTGCGGCGATTTGTATGTTGAAACCATACAGTCGCGTGCGCCCTTGTTGGTCAGGATCCAGATCGACAAGCTTGGCGGAAGCCCCGGATGCACCGGGAACACTTTTGACTGAAGCCCCGATGAGAGGATCATTCGATTTCACGCCGTAGAACTTGCCATTCTGATCTACAAATCCGCCGACGGCACACTGGATTGTCCACTGGTGGGAACCGTAAGGGTTCCATGACACATCGAGGTCATTCCAGTTTTTAGGATTGTAGTTGTTGATATCGTTGTTGATTGTCGATGGGTCGGCGGTGAAAGTACCGGCGAAATGCAATCTTGGCGTATCCAGGTAACTCAACTTGCGTCCCTCCTCTTCTCGTTTCTCGTTCTTCCTGCCTTTGTGTAGTTAAAACGACTCAAAGACCCGATTTGTGAATTCTGGGACGCTCGAGCCGACATAAGATGCGATCGATTTTCTCGAACTATGGAGCGATTGACGCGCGATCTCTGCGCCTGTTATCGTCGCCACATGCAAGCCCAACTTGAAGAAATCGTTCTACGGTTCGGCGCGGACACGGGCTCGATACACCTGCTCGAGGACGGTGTTCTTGTCCTCAAGGCCCAGGTGGGACTTCCTCCGAAGGTCGCCGAGATTGTTGCCCTTGTACCTATCGGCAAGGGTATGGCTGGCCTCGCCTTCCAGAGGAATGAACCTGTCTCGAGCTGCAATATTCAGTCGGATGACACCGGAAATGTGAACGCGGGCGCCAGGCAGACGGGAGTAAATGGCGCAATCGTCGTTCCGGTGCGCGATTCGCGAGGACAGGCCACAGGTGCGCTTGGAATCGGGACTCATCATCCGTATGAGTACACCGTGGAGGAGACCGCGCAGCTAATGGCCGAAGCCGCCAGGCTCGGCAAGTAATCCGCGAATAACGCGAGTCTTCGTCGAAACGACCGACCTCCGATCTTGCCTTGCTGATTCGTGATTGTTTGTGAGATCAGCAGGCATCCAAAATCGGACGGTTTCGCCTTCAATCCAAAATCTAAAATCCAAAATCGGACGGAAGACTGAAACCTATTGCTCACCGCGGTCACTGACTAGCCGAACACACCCATCTGTTCAGGAGGACTCAATGGAAACGCTCTGGCAGGACCTGCGATTCGGCTTGCGGATGCTTCTAAAGAAGCCTGGCTTCACTGCCGTGGCCGTACTCACCCTCGCGCTGGGTATCGGGGCCAATACGGCGATGTTCAGCGTGCTGAACACGTATTTCTTTCGCGCGCTGCCCTACCCGGATTCGGACCGGCTCGTGCGGATCTTTCGCACCTCGCCCCATTCTCGGAGTTGGCCGCACTCGCAGGGTAACTTCTTCGCTCACCACGACCAAAATGATGTCTTCGAACAGATGGCGGCCTTCAACTCGATTCGTCCCAACCTGGCCGACCCGGGAGCTCCCGCTGAACGTCTACAAGGTCTTGCGGTAACGGCTGATTTCTTCGCCGCGCTGGGGGTGACGCCGTCCCTGGGGCGGGTGTTCACTCCCGAGGAGCACGAACCCGGAAATGAACGCGTGGCCGTCATCAGTGACCGTTTCTGGTGGAGCCGCTTTGGCGGGGATCCGAGTATCCTCGACCGCACGTTGCGACTGGATGGCCAGGATGTGAAGGTCATCGGCGTGATGCCTCCGACCTTCGAGCATCCGCTTTTGTGGGGCACTATCGATGTGTGGCGGCCGCTCGCGTTTACCGCCGAGCAACGCCAGAGTCGCGGCAGTAACTATCTGAGATCTCTCGGCCGTCTGAAGCCGGGAGTGTCGATCGAGCAGGCGGACGCCGGGATGGCAGTGCTCGCCGCGAACCTCGCGAGCCAGTACCCGGAGAACGCGGGGGAGAGCCTGCGTCTCGAACCGTTGCACCGCTCGATGTCGGACGATGTTGGGCGAAAGGTTATGTGGTTTGTTTTCGGTCTCGCAGGCTTCGTGCTCCTCATCGCCTGCGCCAACCTTGCCAATCTTCAGCTTGTGCGCACGGCGGCTCGATCTCGCGAGTACGCCGTCCGCGCCGCGCTCGGCGCCCAACGCGGCCGCCTGCTGCGGCAGTCGCTGACCGAGAGCCTTGCCGTCTCAATCATCGGCGGCGCGTTTAGCCTCCTGCTTGCATTTGGGAGCATCGAGTTCATCAACCGGCGGCTCTTCAGCGAACTGCCCGGTGCAAAAGTGACGCTGGATTTCAAAGTGTTTGCCTTCACGATGCTCTGTTCCGTGCTCACCGGTCTGATCTTTGGAACGGTTCCTGCCTGGCTGGCCTCCCGTACAGATCTGAACCAGGCTCTGAGGCAAAACATGCGGGGCTCGACTGCCGGCCGCTCGCACCATCGCTTTCGGAACTCCTTGATTGTCGGCGAGGTCGCATTCGCGCTGGTCCTGCTCACAGGAGCAGGCTTGTTCCTGCGCGGCCTTGATCGTTTCGCGCATCTCAATCCGGGCTGGAAAGTGGACGGTCTGCTGGTGGCTCAGATGAGCCTCCAGGGATCCAACTACGCGACCCCACCGCAGCGTGCGGCCTTCGTTCAGAAGCTCGAAGAGCGCCTGCGGGTGCTGCCCGGCGTTCAACAGGCGGCGCTCTCGATGTCTTTACCAATTTACGGTTTCAACAGCAGCGGCTCTTTCAAAGTCGAAGGTCAACCTGAACCGGAGCCCGGGCAGTGGCCTGAAGTTTTCTTTGAATCGGTGACTCCCGAGTACTTCGAAACTTTTGGCATTCGGCTGCAGGAAGGCCGCACGTTCACAGCTGCCGACATCGCCGAGAAGCCTAACGTCTCGATCATCAACGAGACGATGGCGCGACGATTTTGGCCGAACGAAAGCGCGATCGGCAAACGCATAGGGAGACCGGGTCCGGATCCGGGCTGGCAGGAGATCATAGGTGTTGTGAACGACCTGAGTTTTCCTGCCCGATTGGGCGACCCCTACACGCGCTTCCAGTGTTTTCGGCCGGTGGCGCAGCAGGCGCCATTTGGGGGTGTGAGCATCGCCTTGCGCACGTCGGTGGCTCCTGAAGGAATCGCGAGCGCACTGCGAGCGACCGCTGCTGAACTCGATCCCACGCAGCCAGTGCATCGGATCCGAACCGCGCAGAGCCTGGTGGATCAAGGCATGGGCAGCATCTCGCTACTAGGCGCTCTGCTCGGGGCGTTTGCGGCGCTGGGACTTGCACTTGCGGCAATCGGAATTTATGGCGTGACCTCTTACTCTGTCGCGCAACGCACCGGCGAGATCGGAATTCGTATGGCGCTCGGTGCACAGCAGAAGCATGTGCTCTGGCTTGTACTGAGCAAGGGGTCTCGTACCATCCTGTCAGGAGCGGTGCTGGGCATCGGGGGTGCCTATGGCGTTTCGCGACTATTGGTTTGGCTCATTCCTGAGTTGCCGACGCGCGATACCATGGCATTGGTTGCGATAACGTTTGTGCTGGTCACCGTTGCGATTGTGGCCTGCTACCTGCCGGCTCGGCGGGCTACGAAAGTGGACCCGATGATTGCGCTGAGATACGAGTAAGGAAATGCAAATGCGAAATGCGAAATGCGAAATGCGAAATGCGAAATGCGAAATGCGAAATGCGAAATGCGAAATGCGAAATTTTATTGCCTGACTAAGTCAGGTGCAAGAGAA
>DASYSA010000428.1:0-6459 GCA_036003885.1 Blastocatellia bacterium
GCCCGCGCAGTGGACGCCGTCGTCGCCGTCGGCCCGAACATGTTCTACACCGTCACGCTTCCCTGCACTCTGTGGTTCCTCGACCGCGGCAAGAAGAAAACCCAGCGCACCGACAAAGTGCTGTTCGTTGACGCCCGCCACATTTACCGCCAGATCGACCGCGCCCATCGCGATTGGAGCGAGGCGCAGGTCGGCTTTCTCGCCAATCTCGTCCGGCTCTACCGGGGTGAAGAGCCCGACTTTATCCTCGGTGGTCACGAAACCGAGTCAAGACTCATCGAATGTTTTTATCCCTCCCTCGCATCGACGGAAGAGCGCGCGCGGGAGGGCAAGAAAGGCGCCGCGCTTCGAGCAGCCGAACCGTCGGCCCGCTACCTCGGCGTGCATTATCGCGACATCCCCGGGCTGTGCAAGGCCGCGAGCCTGAAGGAAATCGAAGCGCAAAGTTGGTCGCTAAATCCCGGTCGATACGTTGGCGTGGCGCCGGGCGAAGAAGTTAGTGATGAGGATTTTAAGGAGAAGCTCGAAACGCTGAATGAGGAACTTGAGACTCTTAACGCTCAAGCGCGCGAACTTGAAGAAACCATCGCTCGGAACGTGGCGGAGATTCTAGAGACTTGAGCGATGGAAGGCTGGCGCGATTGTAAACTCGGTGAACTGCTTGAAATCAAGCACGGCTACGCTTTTCTTGGGGAACACTTCGCCGACGCAGGTACGCACATCGTTCTGACGCCTGGAAATTTCTATGACGAGGGCGGCTTCAAGGACAAACGGGAGAAGGAGAAATGGTACACGGGCCCGGTCCCTGCTGATTACGTACTCTCGGAAGGCGACATGATCATTGCAATGACAGAGCAAGCCGAAGGATTGCTCGGCAGCAGCGCGATTGTTCCTCGCAGCGGCACGTATCTGCACAATCAACGGCTCGGCTTGGTTCAGTTGCGCGACGAGCCGAGAACGGACAGGCGATTCGTCTATTACCTTTTCAACTCGAAACCAGTCCGCCAGCAGATTCGCGCCTCAGCGACCGGAGCGAAGGTTCGGCATACCGCGCCTTCGCGGATTGCCGACGTGAAAGTTAATGTTCCTCCGCTGAGCATTCAACGGCGGATCGCGGGGATTTTGTCGACCTACGAGGAGCTGATCGAAAGCAACCAGCGGCGCATCCGGATTTTGGAGGAGATGACTCGGGCGCTTTACCAAGAGTGGTTCGTTGATTTCCGGTTTCCCGGCCACGAGAGAGCTAAGCTCGTCCCGTCGTCCCATCGCCAAATTCCCGCTGGCTGGGAAGCTAGGAAGCTAGCCGAAATCGCCGAGGTGAATCGCGCCCAAATTAGCGCTCGGACTGCACCCGAGCAACTGCACTACATCGACATCTCTTCTGTCAGCCCGGGTCAGATTGATTCCATTACGACCTATTCATTCGCCGACGCTCCTGGCCGAGCTCGCCGCATCGTTCAACACGGCGACGTGCTCTGGTCGTGCGTGCGCCCAAATCGGCGTTCTTACGCCTTGGTCATAGATCCAGAGGCGGACACCATTGCTTCAACCGGCTTCGCGGTGCTGACGGCCAAATCGGTGCCGTTTACGTTTCTCTATGCGGCTACGACCACCGATGAATTCGTTGGCTATCTGACAAACAATGCTAGTGGCGCAGCCTATCCTGCTGTTACTGCGGCCACGTTTGAGAGAGCGGCCCTACTCATCCCACCACCTCGACTACTTGATGGCTTTGGCCTCGCAACAATTCCAATGGTCGAGCAGATTCATGCATTGCAGCGGCAGTGTCGAAATCTGCGGGAGACCCGCGATCTGTTATTGCCAAAGCTATTGAGTGCCGGCAGTGTAATCGATCGCATCACAACGTCTGCCGATGCTCACGCGACTCAGGTAGGCGATTGATGTCAAACGCAACCGGCAATGGGGGGAGGCATGGGGCATGAGCGGATAGGAGTTCTTCCAAAGACGAAACGGTGGCGCGCGATTGTTGCGGAGATCGCAACCGTGGACACCCCACCTAGTGATGTGCCGGAAATTGCGAGGCACACGCTAAACGCTCTCGGTTCTCGATACGTTGATCTTGCGTCAGATACGGCAGTGGAGACCGCGTTTGGATACCTCATAGATTTCGCCCGCATGGCGGCTGGAAAACAGGCGGCCGCCGATATTGCGAACAAGTCGCCGCTGAGTATTGTTATTGACCTCGGGCAGCGACTTGCTGCCACAGAAGGGTCCATGGAGACAGCCGAAATCGTTCGGCGCGCGGCTGCGGATGCAGTTGCAACATGGGGCAGGGAAAACGCCACTACTCAATCGGACCTATTTGCCGATTCTGCCCCTGGAAACCCTTGGAGAGGGCTCGGAACAGGAGCTGGGTTCTGTGAACTGTCAAGGCTGTTTTTCTCGCGACTCACTGAGCGCTATCTCAACTATTTCTTGGACCGGGAGGCGTCCGCTGCACTTCCCAATCTTCAGTCGAGAGAGCAGTTTAGGCGGCACCTTCAAGCACATCTTGGTGAGGTATCCAAGCACTCCTTTGAGACGGCGAAGATTACACAATCATTCGCTGCGGGTTGGTTTAACAAAAATGCTGTAACGAATCAGCCCACCCGGGCGCAAATCCGGCGTTTTCTCTCCTACGCTTTTGCCAAGCTGCGGGAAGACCTCCGGCGCGAGGATCGGCAGTGAGTGGGGCCAACCGCCCGCGAATCGTATTCTGCAACCGTGCTTCGCGGGCGATATTCCGTCGACGAAAAGGCTATCCCGAGCCGCTGGTTCTGGACTATCGAGACGACAGCAGGATAAGGCTAGGCCTTCCAAATTTCGTCAGAAGCGTTGGCACGATTCCTCCTCGCGTTCTCGATTTGATGGAGCTTGCCGGGTACCTATTTGCCGCGGACCGGCTAACCGCTCGGGGTCAACCAGATGCGCTAATGTTTGACTCATGGTCGCGCAGTTTCCACGTTGCAATGAAGGTGAGGGACGCGAAGTTCTGGGGCAATGACGCAACAAAGAAGAAACTTATTGACCTTTTGGTCTTCATGACTGGGGACCGCGAGTACAGGTTCGATTTTCAACCCGGTCATACCACCGACCGCGCACATCTCTTCGACAGTGACGAATTCCAGACCACGCCAGAGAAGCCTCATCACGTAATGCTGTTCTCTGGTGGCTTGGACTCGCTAGCAGGTGCGATCGAGCGCTTGAACAAATCGAACGATATCGTGTGCTTGGTCAGCCATCGTTCAGGACAGCCGTCAACAGCTATGACTCAGACGCGTCTCGTCGAGGCGCTTGGGCAACGATTTCCCGGACGAGTAAAGGATTACCGCTTTGGTACCGGGTTGACCAATAAGCGCGTCGTATCCGAAACGCAACGAACTCGAACTTTTCTATACGGATCGATCGCATTCGCCCTTGCGACGGCGCTCGGTCAGAAGGAGGTGACGTTTTACGAGAATGGGATAACCAGCCTCAACTTTCCGCGTCGCCAAGACCTTCTCAATGCGCGAGCAAGCCGGACCACACATCCGAGAACAATGTTCCTATTGTCCGAATTCCTGTCCCACGTTGCCGGCAACCCAATCGCCTTGAACAATGCGTATCGCTGGAAGACCAAGGCAGACGTGTTAGAAGTGTTGAAGACGCATCGCGCGGTAGACCTTATCCCGAGCGCGGTGACGTGCAGCCGCACGACGATGACACGAGGCGATCACACTCACTGCGGCGGATGCTTTCAGTGCGTCGACAGAAGATTCTCGGCGAGCGCGGTTGGACTGAGCGACGTCGATCATTCTGGTCTGTACACCCTCGACATGCTTACGCAGAACATTGCCGACGACCAAGTTAAAACAGTCATACTCGACTACATCCGACTTGGACTTGGGTTCGAGGCTGACACGGCGGATAGCTTCTTCGACAGATGGTTAACCGAGATATCGGATGCCATGCTCCCTGGGGACAAGGAAGAGCCATTTGTCGAGGACATGTTCAGGCTGGTGAGACGATTCGGTGAACAGACCGTCTCTGCCTTAAAGAGCTTCGCAAAGGGTGGAGACATTAAGAAAAAGCCAGTCGCTGGTTCCCTTCTGCACATCATTCAGCAACAGGAGTACCTGAAGAGCGAGCCAGAAAGGTTTGCCGAGAAGCTGGCTGCGAAGCTACAGCGGGCAGTGCCAGCAATGTTCGCAAACAATCGACCCATCAATGAGAACGATTTCAACGACAAGATTCAAGGCCTTCTGCAGGGCGACGCAGAGGAGTACAGGCGAGAGTATCCTGCAACGCAATTCGCGCTGGCGAGAGTTGTTCCCGATCATGAGTTCCAGAATTACCACGTATTGATTGAGGCCAAGTACATCCGTAAAGGTACGGCACTGAGCAAAGTGACTGATCAGATTGCAGCCGATATTGTTAAGTATCCAGTTGCTGCATACATCGTTTTTGCCATCTACGATCCGGATCGGGCTATTCGAGACGATGTTCGCTTCGCCGGTGACATCGAATCACGTCGAAAATGTAAGGTTCTCGCGCTCCGGTGATTCTGGTGACTTGCTTTCAAAGCGCGTAGCTCGATGACCACAGCCTTCAGCGAAGACCAACTTGTCGAACAGCCCACCATCGGACTGTTCGAGGAACTGGGCTGGCAGACGGTTTCGGCAATGGAGGAAGTATTCGGACAAAGCGGCACACTCGGACGCGACACATCGGGCGAGGTGGTGTTGGTGCCGCGATTGCGAGCTGCGCTAGAGCGGCTAAATCAGCAGTTGCCCTCTGAGGCAATTGAGAGTGCGGTGGACGAACTGACGCGCGACCGGTCGGCGATGAGCCCAGCGGGCGCGAACCGAGAGGTGTGCGCGCTGCTGAAGGATGGCGTAAAGGTGACGGTGCTGGATCGGGAGCGGGGCGGGCTGAGGGACGAGCGGGTGCGGGTGGTGGATTGGGAGAATGCCGCCGCTAACGATTTTCTGCTGGTCTCACAGATGACGGTTACTGGGCAGCTCTATACCTGCCGGCCGGATCTGGTCGGATTCGTGAACGGGCTACCGTGGCTAGTGATCGAACTGAAGAAGCCTGGCGTGACAGCGCGGCAGGCGTTCGACGACAACCTGACTAGCTACAAGCACTCGCAGAACGGCATTCCGCAGCTCTTCTGGTACAGCGCATTCCTGATCGCGTCGAACGGCACGGAGAGCCGGGTCGGGACGATCACTGCGGACTGGGAGCGGTTCTTCGAGTGGAAGCGCATCGAGCGCGAGGACGAGCCGCGCCGGGTGTCGCTGGAGGTGATGCTGCGCGGCACCTGCGCGCCCGCGCGGCTGCTCGACATCGCGGAGAACTTCACGCTCTTCTCCGAGCACAAGAGCGGCCTGGTCAAGGCGATGGCGCAGAACCACCAGTACCTCGGGGTGAACAACGCCATTGCCGCGACGCTGGAGGCGCGCAAGGCGGGCCACGGCCGCGGCGGGGTGTTCTGGCAGACGCAGGGCAGCGGCAAGAGCTTCTCGATGGTGTTCTTCGCGCAAAAAATCTTGCGCAAGGTGCCAGGCAACTGGACCTTCGTCGTCGTGACCGACCGCGTGGAACTGGACGACCAGATCGCCAAGACGTTCAAGGCTTGCGGGGCAGTTACCGAAGCTGAGGGTGACGCCTGCCACGCACAGAGCGGCGCGGAACTGCGCAGCCTCCTGGCAGAGAACCACCGCTATGTGTTCACCCTGATCCACAAGTTCCAGACGCCGGAGGTGCTGTGCGACCGGCCGGACGTGATCGTGCTGACGGATGAGGCGCACCGCAGCCAGTACGACACGCTGGCGATGAATATGCGCGCGGCGCTGCCGAAGGCGCTGTTCCTCGCCTTCACCGGCACGCCGCTGATCGTGGGCGAGGAAAGGACGAAGGAAGTTTTCGGCAACTACGTCTCGATCTACGACTTCCAGCAGTCGATCGAGGACGGCGCCACGGTGCCGCTCTATTACGAGAACCGCACGCCCGAGTTGCAGCTCGTCAACCCGGACCTGAACGACCAGATCTACGACCTGATCGAGCAGGCCGAACTGGACCCGGAGCAAGAGGCGCGGCTGGAGAAGGAGTTGTCGCGCCAGTACCACCTCATCACGCGCGACGACCGGCTGGATACGGTGGCGAAAGACATCGTGCGCCACTTCACCGGCCGAGGCTTCCAGGGCAAGGCGATGGTGGTGTCGATCGACAAGGCCACCGCCCTGCGAATGTATAACAAGGTGCGCAAGTCCTGGCCGCTGACGGATGGCACCGACATGGCCGTGGTGGTGTCGCCGGGCCAGAACGAAATCGAGCATATGAAAAAGCTGGGTCTCGACATCGTGCCGCATCGGAAGCGCATGAACGAGCAAGAGCTAGACGAGAAGTTCAAGGACCCGGACGACCCGTTGCGTCTGGTGTTCCTCTGCGCCATGTGGCTGACGGGTTTCGATGTGC
>DASYSA010000429.1:0-14641 GCA_036003885.1 Blastocatellia bacterium
AGTCAGAGGTCAGGGGTCAGAGATCAGAGGTCAGAAGTCAGAGATCAGAGGTCAGGGATCAGAGGTCAGAAGTCAGAGATCAGAGGTCAGGGATCAGAGGTCAGAAGTCAGAGGTCAGACGTCAGAGGTCACAAACACGGCCGCTGACCTCTGACCTCTGATCTCGGGATTACCAGAACTTCAGGCGGTGTAACCAGGCCAGTACTTTGAGTCTCAGCTTATGGCCGGGCTGAGACAACTTGACCGGTTCACCTCCGCGCTCAACCAGCTTCACACGTCCGAGAACTCGTTCCAGCGGCACGGGCACGTCGGTTTGGGCGGCAGCGTCTCCGCGAGTCAACACGGAACGTTCGGACTGAGACCCTTCTACTCTTAGCACCCGATGAATAACCCCCGTATCGTAGCGGCTCTGATAAAGGATGATATCGCCTGGTGAGATACGGTTATCGGGAACCGGCTCGACAGTAATGAGGTCGCCGTCCTCGATGGCGGGGCTCATGCTGCTCCCGCTCATACGAATCTCAAGGGGGATGCTGCGGGACAATAACTGGCGAGCCTGCTCGAGAAAATCGGGGGTCTCCAAATTGACCTCGCGCCCTCGCTCAGCCTTTATACTATCGTAGGCGCGCATCGTACATCTCCAAAAAAGATCGACGCCTGAGCGACGTCCACCGCTTAACACCAGGGTTCGCAACCGACATTCGAAACAGCTACGCCCAATCATAACGCAACTAGATGGAGGCGAAAAGTCCAAAACCAGAATGAAGCAGATTTATCTTCTAAAGACTGCGATCTTCCCATCTTTCGCGATCATCTTCAGCTCCATTCCGTCTTCGGAGAGTGAGAACTGGTGCCTCTTCTCGACCGGGGTCTTTTGAATCTGCCCCCTCGACATCACTATCTTCAAGATCAGCTGGTCCTCGCCCTCTATGACGAATTGCCCGCTGTCTTTGAAATTGGCTTTGTCCCGGGCTTTTGATGTGCGTGAGAAAGTCCCATCCGGAAGAAAGGTGATCTGGGTGGCGATCTGGTGTGGGATCATAGTCACCACCCCCTTCTCGTGAACCTCGGCGATGGTGTAGCTGCCGAGAAGCTTACCCGCGACTCCCGGTTTCTGGACCGGAAGACCAAGGGAGTCCTTAACTACAGGGCCTTGCTCCTGAGATGCTGCTTTGGCGTCGACCGGACTCGGTGGGGACGACGCTGGTTTTGATTCCGTTGATGAAGCCGGTGTGGCTGCGGCCTTCGGATCGCCGGTGGCTGGTTTACTGCAAGCCGAGAGCGCCAGTCCACAAACAAGCAGAAGAACTATCGAGACTCGTCTCATTCTCTCTTCCAATCAAAACGAATAACGCATGAAGTCGGACGTGATCCGTCCGCGTCGATAGTCTTCAACATACCACAATAGGGTTAGGCCTTCGCAATAGGCGAGAAAGAAAACCGAGTAGGAAATGTGAAACTCGGACCTGGGTACGCACGCTTCCAGCGTGCCCACCATCCGCAAGCGTGCACGCTGGGTACGCACGCTTCCAGCACCCACCTTCCGCAAGCGTGCAGGCTGGAAGCCTGCGTACCCAGCAGCCTCAGGGCGGAGTCGTCTTCTGTCCAGTCTTTCCAGTTTGGAGCTGTTCGCGGGATCGAAGCCGCTCGACCGCCTTCGCCGCCGCTGCCCGTACATCCGCAGACACGTCCGTGTCGGCCAGTCGCTCCAGTTGAGCCGCCACACCATTGGTCCCTAACTCTCCCAGCCCGGCTGCTGCGAGCTGTCGCACTTCCTCATTCTGATCTGAGAGCGATGCTACGAGTGCGTCGACAGATCGAGCGTCCGGGAAGCGGCTCAAGGCGGTAATCGCTCTCTTCTTGACCGCAGCCGAGCCGGTTCGCATCACCGCCAGAATGGGCTCCAGGGCAGCCGAATCGCCGATCTTTCCCAACGCATCAATTGCCTCGAGCCGAGCACCCGAGGAGTCCGTCCTCAGCAAAGCGGCGAGCGCGGGGACAGCGTCCTTCGAACCAATTTCACCAAGCGCCTCGGCCGCGAGCGATCTCACGGACGGACGGCTATCCGTCAGCGCGGCGATCAAGCTCGACAAGGCTGGACCTCCGATCTGAGCGAGCGCAGCAGACGCTTGAGAGCGGAGCGTGCTCGACTCATCCCGCAGCAGCGAGATCAGCGGAGCGACAGCGCGCTGGTTTCCCGTCTCGCCCAGCGCCCGAACCGCAGCCGACCGCACTCCGGCAATCGGGTCTGAGAGCGCCGAGACCAGCTTGTCCATCGCACGGCTCGAACTGATACCACCCAATGCGTTGATCGCCGCCTCTCTGGTCGAAGGGGCCGAGGATGCCGCCGCTTCCAGAAGCGGCTCGACAGCCGCCTCCCCCATGTGGCCCAGCGCCCTTCCGGCTTCCTGCCTGACGAAATTGTGCTCGTCCTTGAGCATCGCGGTAAGCGGTTTGATTGCTCGCGCATCGCCAATCACTCCCAGCGTGTGTGCGGCAACAGCTCGAGTATCAGCCGATGCTCCTCTGTCCTGAACCAAGGCCAGCAGCGGTTCGACAGCCGGTGTCCCGATGCGCCAGAGCACTCGCGCGGCTCTCACACGTTCGCTGTCGCGGTCGGAACGCATGAGATTCACCAGCGGCTCAATCGCCTTCGATCCGGCCGCGATCAGAGCTTCGGCCGCGTAGTAACGCACTACCGGATCTTTGTCTCTCAACGCCGATGCCAGGGGTTGAACGGTCTGTTCGAGATAACCATCCGAAGAGGCACGGGCAAGCACCTGGGCCGCGCGAGATCGCACCCGCCAATCCGGGCTTTCAAGCGAAGCCACCAGCACCTGAGTAGCGCGCGGGTCCCGCATGCGAGCAAGAGCTTCGGCAACCGCCAGGCTTACTCGAATGTCACGGTCGTTGAGCGCAGCTGTCAGCTGGCCAAGAGCGCGACTGTCTTTCATATAGCCGAGCGTCGCCGCAGCCTGAATCCGTACATCGACGCTCGGGTCGCCCAGCAATCCGGCAACTGCATCGACACCTCGTGGATCGCCGAGCAGACCGATCGTATTCGCAGCCTCGGCCCTTACCCTCGAGTCAGGGTCCTTCATCGCAGCGATGACGACGGGCACCGCGCTCGAGTCGCCGAGCCGCGCGAGACTCATGAGCGCGGCCGAGCGAGTCTGCCAATGCGAGTTCGATACATCTATTGAAAGCCTCTGAACTGATATTCCCAGCGAACCGAGCGACTGTACGGCCGCCTGTCGAACGCCAGGATCTTCGTCCTTAGCCGCTACAAACAGCGCATCCGACGCGGTGTGATCCGCGATCGAGCCGAGCGCCGACACCGCGGCCCTGCGAACGTCCTTGTCGAGACCGCCCGCTGCTGTGATAAGGGGATCCACCGCGCGACGATCCTTCAACAGGCCGAGCGACTCCGCAGCTCTGACTCTGACCTGCGACTCCGGCGAGTTGGCCAGGGCAGCGATGAGAGGGCTGATCGCTTTGGGATCGCCCAACAAGCCCAGTCTCTGGGCTGCAATTGTCTTCGCGTTGACGTCCCCGGTCGCGAGGCCCTCCGCGAGTCGGTCGACAGTGATGTCGATCGACCGAAGCGCGGCCACCTGTGCCTCTCCCAATCTCCCATCGCTGCCCCTCGAACCGAGTAGGAGATCCGCCGCGCGGTTCCTGTCAAAGGATGCGACTGTGCTCGTCAGAGCGCTGACCACCTGCGGCGACTTCTCCTGCGCGAGGAGTCTCACTACAGCAGAGAGCGCGCGTCCGGCGAGATCTGCAGGCGTGTCCGGCCTGACGGATCGAGCGAGAGAATTAGTGGCTGCCAACCTGACTCGAGGTTCCTTGTCATCGAGCAGGGCTACGAGAGCGGGAACTGCGTCTTCGCTGTTGAATGCGCCAAGGGACTCTGCCAGCAGCAGGCGCATACCAACTCTTTCAGCTTGTTCTTTAGGCGAAATGTTGGCTGCCCCAACCATAGCTATCATCGCGGGAAGGGCGCGCTTATCTGCCAACTCGATCAGGGTTTGAAAGGCCTCGCGCCTGACGTCGGGATACTGGCTTTGCAACGCCGCAGAGATCCGGTCCAGGTGATCGCGGTTGCCCAATCGGTATAGCGCCGCCGCGTATTGCCATGAATCAGGACTCGAGCCAGGGTCGAGTGAGGCAATGACTTCGGCGGCTCGGGTCTCTCCCAGCCTACCGAGGGCCACGGCCGCCGCTCGTCTAACGCCCAGTTCCTCATCTTTCAATAGACCCATTAGGGCATCGGCGCCTTTGCCCAACTTCATCTCGCCTACCGCGGAAGCTGCGGCCCGTCTCACGTTCTCATGCTCGTCTGCCAGGGCGGAAATCAACGAATCGGCAGCTGGCATATATTTGAGCCTGGCCAATGCATCAGCGGCCTGCGCCCGGGTGTAGGGATCCGGTACGGTGAGCAGTTTCTCAAACACGGCGCCTGAGGATGAGTCGCCTAGAGCGCCCAAAGCCTCCATTGCGGCCCACCGAACAAACCAGTTCTCGTCGTTAGCCAATGCAAGGAGTACAGAGGACGATTTCGTGTCGCCGCGGAGGCCGAGAGCCCGGGCAGCTTCACCTCTGACATACCAATCGGGATCGGAGAGGGATCTCCTGATCTTCTCGAGGCTGGCGGCATCGGTCGAATCAGCAAGCGCGAAGACTTCTCCCGCGCGTTTTGCGGATTGACTGATCTGCTGACTCCTGGGTTGGGTGGTTTGGCCGAGCGCCTGAGCCACTGGAGAAGCCAGTATCGTGATCGCTACTAGCAACACCCTCTCCAATGACGGCTGGTCCTTTCTCATCTAGTAGCCTGAGCCATTGACTTGGCGGCCGAATACCGAAGCGATTCTACATTTGTCACTTGTCATTTGTCACTTGTCATTTGTCATTGGTCATTTGTCCCTGGTGATTGGCCATTGGTCAATCAACTGCGCCAGTGGGCGGAGATCAGTAGCTAAGGAGAAATGACGAGTGACAAGTGACCAATGACAAGTGACCAATCTTCAAAATGCCCGCGCAGCAAGTAAACTGCGCGGGCATTCTATTGGATATCTCAGTTGCACTCAGGCGATGCTTTTAAGCGGCAAGGCGAGTTCCAGACGCTCCTGTCTTTGCGGCCAAACCGCCATTTCGAGCGAGTGCGCGCTCAACCGCCGGCACCGCGTGCGCAACGTTAATTTTGAGATAGCGCACCAGATGACCCACCTCCGTCGGAGTCAGTTCCTCGAGCGTTCTAGCCGGAATCCCCAACGGGATGAGATAGGAGCTCATACTAAGCCCAGCCGCTCTCATCTCAGTCTCGAGCGCCTTAATGAATGCCTCACGCTCGGAGATTGTCATCACTACCAATCCGTCTCGAACAAAGCTTTTGAGATCATCGGGATCCATCGCCCCGATGGCCGTCTTACCACCGTTCTGATTTCTTGTTCCTATGTTTTTTACATTCTTAGCCATTTATTGTTCTTATCCCCCTTTGCCCTCAGGCCCTACCTACCTTCTATATGGCACTCAAAGCCTCGGGCAACCCATTCTGTGCTCACGACACCAAGCAACTCGACAGTCAGACACCTTAAACGCAAGTAGCTTCCTTTTGTTTCACGGAAGCTGTGACCGCCGTTTTGAACCTCGCATCGTTCGCCCTCCAGCTAGCCACCTTCGTGGCTAAACCACGGATAAATAGAGCAAACAATATGCCACCACTATCTGCGTCGGAGGACGACGGCTGCGTTTTCCGTCGATTCCGGCAATCCCACCTGGGATTGCTCTCACAAGAACGTACGTTTCCGGATATTGTTGCGGTTTTATTTGAAAGGCGGACGAGGGCTAAATCGAGTAAATCTTCAGTGCGCTCGCGCCTCACCTGAGGCTTCCTGGAAGAAAATACAATCGGGGGTGAGGCATCGACGCTCACTAATCCGTCTCAGCAGCTGACAAATTGTGCAATTCTGCCTCAAGCGGTCCGACCCGGCCGTCTGAAATTCCCGGCGGAAACCGGTAGCCAACTAACGGGTCGGTAAGGTGTAGTGGCTGCCGCTGGTTTTCTGGTCCTGGGTCAGAGGAAGCTATGTAAGGGTCCTCTCCAAGAGCTGTGGTAAGATCGGGTTCGATACGTGAGTTTCAGAGCGCGCAGTCCCTTTTAGAGGACGAGAACGTAACGTATCGAAAGAAGGCACCATGAACATAACAACACGTCTCCTGGTAGCCGCAACTTGTATCTCTCTTTTTGGTATCACCTGTCTTTCGGCAAGATCATCACAAAGATCCACACCACCCTCCGAAACAGCGCAGAGATTCTATGAAATGATGGCGAAAGGCGAGATCGGGGAAGCTGAGAAGTTGTTTTTGTTGCCGAGTGACACACGCGACATCGAGGTAGTTCTTAAGATGTCGATGTCCAGATTAGCCTGGGACTTCAAACGACGCGGCGGCATCAGATCATTTTCCATCCTGACCCAAAACGCTGCTGGTGGTTACGCCGAAGTCGAGTTTGAATACACCCTAGCAGATGGAACGGGCACGAGGGACAAACTTAGCTTTAAGTATGATAACGGCCAATGGAAAATACTTATAGATCAGACTAAACCAGTTCCAATGCCAAACGAGATCGCAGCGCTTGCTTCAGTGATAGAGATCTCGAAGGGGCAGGTCTTGTATTCCGTTACTAAAGGCGGTGGCAAGTTCACGGACTTAGAGACGCTGGGCAGAGAGGGATTGATTGATTCGGAATTGATGTTCGGAGACAAGCAAGGCTACCTTTTTACCTCCACGCCGATCGTCGTAGAGAACCTGCCGGCAATGTTCGATACGACGGCGAAGCCAAGATTAGCCGGCGTCTTTGGCACGGGCAATCGCTCGTACTATTGTAATGAAACGTTAGTAATCTACGAGACTCATGGCGGACAGCCTCCAAGTGCCACTCCCTCCGATCGAGTGCCCAAGAACGGCTCTACACTTGATCGGTAGACACGTCAATATGCGGTGAAGCACCGATGGATTCCTTCGAGGTGTGTTGGCTGGCGCGCTAAATCAGAATCCTACCTGCACATACATTCAATTCCATAATCCGCCTCGATGCCCTCCGATCGTTATGCTATACTCACCGCTCGCCCACACCTAAAGAAAGGCACCTAAACAACATGGCTGATGAACGCGCGGAGCGAAATCGAGCTATCGACCTCGCGATAGCAGGCATAGAGAAGCAGTTCGGCAAGGGCTCCATAATGAGGTTGGGCGAAAAAAAGGTCGTGGATGTTCCTGCGATCTCCACTTCATGCCTGAGCCTGGATGCGGCTACTGGAATTGGCGGAGTGCCGCGTGGCAGAATAGTCGAAATATATGGTCCAGAATCCGGAGGCAAAACGACGTTGGCCCTGCACATCGTGTCCCAGGCCCAGAAAAAGGGTGGAGTGGCGGCTTACATCGATGCGGAACACGCGATGGATGCCGAGTATGCCAGGAAACTCGGCGTCAATATAGATGACCTGTTCATCTCTCAGCCCGATTCGGGCGAACAGGCCCTCGAAATTGCAGAGGCGCTGGTGCGATCCGGCGGCGTCGACGTCCTCATAATCGATTCGGTGGCGGCGCTTGTTCCGCGCGCCGAATTGGAAGGCGAGATGGGCGATTCATTGCCGGGACTCCAGGCACGATTGATGTCCCAGGCGCTGCGCAAGCTGACAGCGGTCGTGGCACGTTCGAACACCTGTCTCATTTTTATCAACCAGATTCGCGAGAAGATCGGGGTGATGTTCGGTAGTCCCGAAACCACGACCGGCGGACGAGCGCTGAAGTTTTACTCCTCGATCCGTCTCGACATTCGACGCACCAGCGCCATCAAGGATGGTGATGCCGTGGTCGGGAACCGCACGAAGGTCAAGGTCGTAAAAAACAAACTCGCCCCTCCTTTCAGAGAGGCCGAATTCGACATCATGTACGGGGAAGGGATCTCGAGAGAAGGGGATCTGTTGGACCTTGCCGTCGAGAATAAGATCGTCGATAAGAGCGGTGCGTGGTTCAGCTTTCAGGGTGAGAGGTTGGGACAAGGCCGAGAGAACGTCAAAGCCCTGTTGAAGTCGGAAATCCAGGTGGCCTCGCGGATCGAGGCTGAAGTACGCCGAACCCTGGGACTGCCAGGCCTCGCTCCGGCCGTGGAAGAGAGCGAAACGGCCAAGGCAACTCCGAACTCAGGCTCGACCCGGCGGGCCGCTCCAAGAGAGTAATGGAATTCGGCTGAGGTCATGCCGCACACCGGGGCGGCATGACCTCAGAGAGGTTGTTTGCACTCGTCCGTTTCAAACGTAGCGACCCGCGGTCGCTGCGTTTGGAATTACAAGCGGTTGCCCTCCAACCGCTGCTGCGCAGGAAACCACATATAGTGATTCCAGGGGCTCCCTGGCCCAACATTTTGATTGACCGCTTCGTTTTCTTTCTGGTAGTATGCGCGCGAGTCGCCAGGGTGCCCCCGAACATCCAGAGGTTTCTCAACAATGAAATGTCAGGGTTGCGGGCATGAATACCCGAGCACCTTTCCCCGTTGTTCGCGTTGTGGCGAGTTGACTCCAAGACGCACGCTGAGATCGTCACCTTCACGCTTAATCGAGTTCCCACGCAAAGCGCGCATCGACGTCGAAAAAGAGTCGAGTGAAAGCCTTGTGCCGTCCTGGCGCAAGGAGTTGAACGAGAAAGTACGCGCGGTAAGGGCCAGGAGGAACGCTGTAGGCACCGAGGCTTCCCGTGTTGAAACCACGCCTGCTCAGCAGGAGAGTCGCCAGGATATCCAGGTCGATACCCGCGGCCGAAGAGCGGACTCATCCGCCCGCACTTTTCGGACTTCGCCGGCCGTCGCCAAGGCGGCGCCTGCGATCTCAACGCCGGATGTTCCCAGAACCAGCAACGCGATAGTTGAGGCGGCTCTCTCCAGAGTTCGCCGCGCAACCGAAAACGCAAGCCGTGCGGCGCTTTCGAGAATTGAGCCCGTTCGGTCAATGCACCAGAACCCGGCTCCATCGATGTCCATCGATAAGGAAGCGACGGCGCGAGCGCTCGAAGTGACGATCGACATCAACCCAAAGCCTGTGATCTCTGCTCCGCCACTCGCGAGCGTGAGGACCCAACAGGCAAGGCCAAGAGAACTCACTCAGACTCCTGATCTCAGCCCGAAGGTCGATCCGCCTGCACCCGTGCTCAGCCCGAAATTCGATTCGCCTCCTGCCGCCCAGGCGCCCAGCCCGAAGGTCGATCCGCCTGCCACACCCGTGCTCAGCCCGAAATTCGATTCGCCTCCTGCCGCCCAGGCGCCCAGCCGGAGTGTCGATCCGCCTGCCGCACCCGTGCTCAGCCCGAAATTCGATTCGCCTCCTGCAGCCCAGGCGCCTAGCCGGACGTTCGATCCGCCTGCCGCACCCGTGCTCAGCCCGAAAGTCGATTCGCCTCCTGCCGCCCAGGCACCCAGCCGGACGGTCGATCCGCCAGCCGCACCCGTGCTCAGCCCAAAGACCGAGCAGCATGAGCACACCCCAGATGTCGAGTCGGCGAGAACCGCTCCTCAGCCCGTACCTCGTCGGGTTGTGATAGACCCTCAAGTGAGCGATCTTGAGTCGGTGGAGCACGAGGTGTCCGAGGTGTCCATTCGGATACTGGATGAGGATGAGCCCCTTGATTACCTTCAAGCGGAGATTCGAAAGATCGATCGGAAAAGGGCGGAGGAGGAGTTTGCACATAACGAAAGCCCGTCGCTCGGCATTCACGCAGTCATAGCGGTCGTCGACCTGTTGACGATCGCAGTAAGCTCCGTTCCTTTTCTTGTGGTCATTCGCATAATGGATGGAACCCTGGGCGACGGTCGAACAGAGATCGCCGCCGGCCTCATAGTCCTGCTGGTCTCATTCTTTTATCTGGCGGTCACTCAGTGTCTGTCAGGCAAGACGTTCGGGATGATGATGACAAATACCCGAGTCGTGGACGTCTACACGTTCGAGGCCCCGAGCGGACAGAGACTGTTGCTGCGAACCATCGGCTACTTCGTAGCCATTGCGCCTGCCACGCTGGGCTTGGTCTGGATCGCCTTCAATCGTTATCGAAGAGGGTGGCATGACGTGATATCGGGCACAAGGGTTGTGCGCGACTTCTAGCCTGGGTCGCACGCTGGAAGCGTGCTCATCCCAAAGCTCGCACGCTGGAAGCGTACGTTGTTAGACTCCAACTGAAACTGAACCGATACATCTATTGCCGAGTCCCGCGTCTCTTTTAACGCATACTCGCGTCGAACTGCCTCCTGAATTTCCGCCCTTCCCTGTAAGATAATTCGCGTGGACAACTTCTATCTATCGGCCCTTGCCTCTGAGATCCGACCTAAGTTAATTGGACAGACACTCGGCCGTATCTCAATGGTCGGCGCAGAACTCCGGCTCGACTTTGGCCTCAGCCGCGGGCGACTCCTCCTTGCCTCACTTGATCCTGCAAGTCCGGCTGTCTACCTGGGCTCACGAAGCTCGAAAGCCATCAGGTCCGAGTCTGAATCTTCCGATCAGTTTCCTGCGCTTCTTCGAAAGCAACTCAGCGGATCGCCGTTAGTGGAATTCTCTAAAGATCCCTCAGATCGAGTTGTCCGTCTGGTTTTCGAACCATACGAGATCTCAGGCAGCAGGAATCGTTGTTCGCTGGTGTTGTACCTTACCGGACGCACGACAAATGCTTTCTTAACCGATTCTGAGTTCCACATACACGCATCCCTGAGAGAACGAGCGGGCTTCGGTATAGGCGAGCCTCTCGCGCCGCTGCCTGCCGGCGATCAATATGCGGAATACCTCGAGAGGGTTAACGCTTCGATGTTTCAGGATGAGATACTGGAAGGCGCTTTCGGGATGGGATCGGTCTTCGGACCCCAGCTCGAACGCGAGTTCATTTCTCGTTGCCAAAACCAGGCCCCACCCGAAGCATTCAGGTCTCTACTGACCGATCTCTTTCGGGAACGGCCTCGATCCCTGATCTACACGCGCGTGCCCCTGGATGAAGTTGGAAGCGTGCCGCTGAACCTTAAGACCGACCTGTTTCTGTCACAGATCGAGTTGACCCAGGCAAGCCATCTTCTGCGAGTAGAGTTTGATTCGCTGTCACAGGCTGCTGATGCGTACTACGCCGCTCGGGATGCCGCGAAGGCCTTCCAGGTCGAGATCACTTCTCTGAAGCAGTCTCTATCGTCGGAGATCAAGAAGCACCGGGCCGCGATCAAGGCTATCGAAAAAGACCGGGTGCGATTCGATGATCCCGACAGACTCAAACGGCTTGGAGACGTTCTTCTCGCCAACCTCACGACCGCACGGATCGAGGGATCGACAGTGCGGGTTGTTGACTTGTACGATCCCGAACAACGTGAAATAGAGATCGAACTGGAGCCCGGAGTCACCTTAAAGCAAGCCGCGTCACGATACTTCGCCAGCTATCAGAAGGCGCGGCGCGGATTGTCGGCAGTCGCGGCCCGGATGGAGACGCTCACGACCAGGCTTGAACCGCTTGAACGTCTCATGAATCAGATTGAAGCGGACCCAACGAGCGCGAGCGTCTCGCGAGTGCGAGCTTCGGCCGACAAGCTGCTTGGCAAAAAGGCGCGCAAAACAACCGGCAACACGAAGCAGCGCAGCAAGAGCGGCGCCGAAATCGGCCGAAAATTCCTGTCGACCGACGGCTACGAGATTGTGGTTGGCAGAAAGGATCGCGACAACGATTTACTCACCTTTCGTGTCGCGCGGTCCGCGGACATCTGGATGCACGCGGCGGACTACCCTGGCTCACACGTCATCATTCGCAATCCAAATCGTAAGGCCGTGCCTCACCGGGCGATTCAGGAGGCGGCAGAACTGGCTGCGTTCTTCTCGCAGGCAAAGCGCGAGGCAAAAGCAGCAGTCCATTACACCGAAAAGAAGTTTGTCAGCAAGCCCCCCAAAGCCAAACCGGGACTGGTGCGACTCTCGTCGTTCAAGACGATAGTTGTAGAGCCCAAATGCAGCCGGGAGAGAATCGAGTAGAACGGGTTCGGTCCTGCTGCCCTGGCAGGATGTCGGAAGAGCTGAGTTCTGTCAGGGCGCAAAGGAACACCAGGGACTCAACGAACCCGGTTCATTCGCTTTCGTAAGGCATTGTGTGTTCGTGTCTTTTCGTCGGTGAGTTCCTTCCGCAGCCTGCTAGTCGCAACAAACCAGCTTCCAAATCTCACTGGCCACCTCTTCCGGAGTCGCAGTACCCACTTCGACAATGTGGTCAGCCATCACGTACGCGGACCGCCTTCGATCGAGCAACGCCTTCATCTCAGGTTTGCTCCCCAACACAGGCCTCGACGGATCATCGCCCGTTCGCGACAAACAAACTTCCAAAGGACAGTCGAGCCAGACAGTCGTTCCTATGTCACGCATGAGTTCCCTGTTCGACGCCGCTACGTAAGCCCCGCCGCCCAGCGCGACAACTGTCCGGGACATCTCGCGACAGGTCTCCAAAACCTCCGCCTCGATGCGCCTGAACTCGGCCTCGCCCAACTGAGCAAAGATCGCCTGGACGGACATTCCCATTCGCTTTTCAATCACGTCGTCCAAATCGACGAACTCATAGTTCAGGCGCGAAGCGAGCACCTTGCCGACGGTCGTCTTCCCTGCCCCCATGAATCCAACCAGAAAGACCGGACGGGCAGGTTGATCACTCATGCTCGAGAGTGCCCTCTTGCGTAATCGCCGCAATCAATTCGTAAAACTCGGGAAAGGAGACGGCTGCACAGTCCGCGCCTATGATTTCGGTGGTTCCCCTTGCCATCAAGCCGGCGATCGTGAAGGCCATTGCTATGCGGTGATCTCCCGCCGTGTCGACCCGGCCACCCTTGAGCGATTGCGGCCCCTCTATCGCGAAACCATCTTCGAACTCTTCGATCTCACCGCCCATAGCTCTGATGCCGTCGGCCACGGTGCTCACGCGATCGCTCTCTTTGATTCTCAACTCCCGCGCATCACGAACTTCTACTCGGCCTTCAACCTGAGTCGCGGCCACTGCCAGAATCGGAATCTCATCGATGATGTTGGGTATGACGTGCCCTGCGAGCACCGTTGAGGGTTGCTCGGCCTTCAACGCGCAACTGGTCACCTCTAGATCCCCGATAGGTTCCCCGTTAACTGTTCGCACGCCGTCCGCGACCACCTTCGCGCCGAGGCGATTGAGCACGTCGATGAACGCTGTGCGTGTCGGATTGAGGTTGACACCGCTGATGACGAGCCTCGAGTCGGGGAGAAGAGTCGCAGCGGCAATGAAGAACGCCGCCGAGGAAACATCGCCCGGGACGAGATAGGTGACCGGAGACAACTCAAACCCGCCTTCAATGCTGAGGTCAACAGCCGGCTCGTCGGTTGTTGATTCGAGCCTTGCGCCGAACTGACGCAGCATCACCTCAGTATGATTGCGGGACGGGGCGGGCTCGGAAAAGGTCGTTTGGCCATCTGCGTACAGGCCGGCAAACAGCATGCAGGTCTTTACTTGGGCGCTGGCTATCCGGCTCGCAAATCGGATGGGTTTGAGCGCGGCGCCTCTTATGCTGAGCGGCGCGAAGTTCTGGTCCCTGGCTTTGATCGTAGCACCCATCAGGGTAAGCGGCTCGATGATCCTGCTCATGGGCCTCCGCCTCAAGCTCTCGTCGCCGTCGATCTCCGAATTGAATCTCTGTCCTGCCAACAAACCGGTAATCATTCGAATTGTGGAGCCAGAATTTCCGGCGTCGAGTCGTACCGGCTCGCGGGCGGGTCGATAACCCCGCAGTCCTCGCCCCTTAACGACCAGGATCTCGTCTGCGCGTTCCACCTCGACTCCGAGCCTGCGGACACAATCGAGCGTGGCCTGACAGTCTGCGCTCGACGCAAATCCTGTGATCGACGAATCACCCCCGGCTACTGACGCGAGCATTGCGACCCTGTGCGAGATCGACTTATCGCCTGGTACGCGTATCGCGCCCCGCACAGCGCACGGCCCGTTGATTCTCATTGACTTGGGTGATCTTGACATGGCAACTTCCGCTATGTTACACAATGACGCGCCTTGTCACCACCTTGCATTGAAGTTGCGCGCCGTATCAGGGCTTAAAAGGCTAAGGAGAAGACATCCCGCGTGCCGATGACTGAAACCATCGAGCTTTCGATCGAGAGCAAGCTTGAGTTCGTTGACATGATTAGCTCGGTCGTTAAGAGCGTAACCGGGAAAATGGGTTTCGACGAGTACGACGCAAGTTGGATCGAGCTCTCCGTCCACGAAGCGGTGATCAATGCGATTACTCACGGCAACAAAAGCGCGGATGACAAGCAGGTTGACGTCAAGTTTGTTTTCGAGCCGCAAGCGCTCACGGTCTTTGTCAGGGACCGCGGCGAAGGGTTCGACCCGGACGCTCTTCCGAACCCGCTTGACCCGGAGAATCTGCTCAATCCAACGGGGCGTGGGATCTTCTACATGCGCACGTTCATGGATGAGGTCGAGTACTCGACTCACCCTGAAGGCGGAGTTATAGTGCGCATGACCAAGAGTAGAGGCTCAGCTCAGTGACAAGAATCCGAGAACGAAAAAGGAGAAGTTAAGATGGCTCAGCTTAGTCTTAAGG
>DASYSA010000430.1:0-3647 GCA_036003885.1 Blastocatellia bacterium
CGTAGCTGACCGGTCGCTTTGAGCCTGCGTTACTCCTGAAGCTCCCCGGCCGGGACCGCTTCTTCTGGCGGTCCGCCCTCCCTGCTCTTCGCACGCCAGAACAGATAGACCGGCACCCCCAGCAACATCATCGCGAGGCCCTTCACTGCATCGCCCGGCTTGGCGATTATCGTGTTACCCACCAGAGCGCCTGCCGACAGGATGAATAGCAGCGGCGTCCACGGATAGCCCGGCACTTGATAGGGCGGCATCCCTCCGTGCATTCGTTTGCGATAGACAAACACACACGCTGCCGCCAACGCATAAAAGATCCACCCGGTGAAGACCACGTAACTCAACAATTGTTGAAACGTGCCAATGCAGGCCAGTATCGCCGACCAAATCGAACCCGTGATGATGGCAAACGCCGGCGTGTGGAATCGCGGATGCACCTCCCCAAGCTTCTTGAAGAACAGGCCGTCTCTCGCCATTGCGTAGTAGACGCGCGGAGCTGTGAGCGCTGTGCTGTTGGCCGCGCTGAAAATCGAGATGAGAATCGCGATAGCAACCATCTTAGCCGCGCTGGGACCCAGGACCGTGGCAACAGACGATGAGGCTATCCGAGGAGCCGACGCTGCTTCTGTCGGCCCGAGCGCCGCAAGATATGCAACATTAGCCAGCATGTACACGCCGATCAATATAGCCGTCCCGATCAGGAAGGCACGCGGGAAGTTGCGTTGCGGGTTGATCGTCTCCCCAGCGCTGTAGGTCCCGTACTGCCATCCTTCATAAGCCCATAACACGCTGATCATCGCTACGCCGAACCCCGACGCCAGCGAAGCGTCAACCTGCTCCGGCCAAAGGGCCGAACTCGCGCCCGTGAACCCGTTGCCTCCCCACAGAAGTATCGCGCTCATCAGCAGGATGGCGCCGACTTTGATGCCGGTCGTCCAGTTCTGAAGGTCGGAGCTCTTACGGGTGCCCCAAACATTGACTACCGTGACAACCACGAGCACCGCCATCCTGACGAGTATTGCGGTGAAATCATTCAGGGCATAAAACTCGCCCACATAGTTGCTGAAGGCCGCGGCCAAGGTCGCGTTCGCTCCTCCGGCAATTGCGACGAAGAGCGTCCACCCAAACAGAAACGCCGGCAGCCTGCCAAAGCAATCGCGAATGTATACGTACAGGCCTCCGGCTTTGGGATGCATTGCGCTCAGTTCGCCGTAAGTCAGCGCGCCGAGCAATGACAGCACTCCGCCTGCAAGCCACACGAGCAGCGATACCGAGATAGAGCCGCCAGAGGCGCGAAGAACTTCGGCAGGGACCAGAAAAATTCCCGAACCGATCACGGCGCCGATGATCAACAGGGTCAAGTCGCGAAGACCCAGGGTGCGAATGAGATTTGTCATGAAGTCCTCAGGCCTGAAGCACAGAACTCCGTTTGTAGGTCCGGCCTTCAAGTCGGATTTGTTTTGGGCTTACCTGCTAAGCGGTTACCACGAGGCTCACTATTGAGGCTTCGGAGCCTTTTCGTGGCCGGTTCCCGGGTTGAACAGGAAGTAGTCGTGGGCGGCGCGGGCGATTTCAGCAATGGCTCGCTCGCGCTGCGGCACGTCCTTCTCGGATGACTTCACGAAAACCGCGATTGCGACGTGCCCGGCCCCATCCGGAAGGGTGATGATCCCGACGTCATTCGTAGTCCGTCCGATGGTACCGGTCTTGTGCGCGACCTCGGTGCCCTCTGGAAGAATCCCCTTTAACCGCGTCTCTCCAGTCCGGCAGCGCCGCATGATATCGACCAGTAACTCGGCGCTGCCCGGCTTCAGCAGGTCTTTGCGGTAGACCCTCACGAGCAGATCGGCCATCGCGTTTGGAGTCGAGGTATCTCGAGTGTCGGCCTCGAACTTCCTGGCAGCCGCGGCGCGGTCATCGGGTTTCACTGTCGCCGGCGCAGTCGCGAACAGGTCTGGCGACCACTTGTCGTCAGGGGGCAACTCCATGCCGATCCACTCAGCGATCACGCGCACGGTAGGCCTATCAACGTTGATGCCTTCGATCCCAAGTGCCCGCATGCGAGCCGTCACCGCGCCAGGGCCTCCAGCAAGCCGAAGCACGACGTCGGTTGCGCTGTTGTCGCTGATCAACAGCATCAACTCGAGCAGGTTCCGAACCGAGAGTGCGAGGCCAGGCTTATTGAACAGATCGCTGAGCGTGCCGCTGCCCGGATGAAGGTCGCTCGGTTTGATCGCAATCATGTCGTCGAGTTTGATCTCGCCCAGATCTACACGGGTCAGCAACTGAACGGCGATTGGGACCTTATAGCTGCTGGCCATGGGAAATCGCTCGCCGCCATTCAAGGACACTCGGCGGCCGGTCTCGAGGTGAATGGCGCTGGCGCCCACAGTGCCTCCCGCGACCTTTGAGATCCGCGTGATTTCACGCTCGAGACGCTGCAGCGAGGAGTCAGAAGTCTGCGCAGAAGCAATGCATTGAAGAATCAGGGTCAACCCCAGCAAAGTAATGGCGAAACGTCTCATAGGATTCACCTCCCGTGTGGGTTCATCCGCGAATTGTTCTGAGAGATGCCGTGTCGACATCATCCCGATCGATCTAGCTGCCGTTGGAAGCTCATAGCTAACACACAGAAGACCGAGAATCAATGGAGGCTGTTGGCGTCTTCAAAATGGGAGGAGGATTGCAGCTGGGCCTCTAGAGACATCGAATTACTCTCCAGCGGCCTTCAAGACCTGGTTCACCAGAGCGGGATGGTAGTGAATGCCTCCTTGCGTCGCCCTCTCGACTAACGGGCGAATGGCCTGAATTATGCCAAGCGTCTTTGCGCGCGCAACTAGTCCAAGTGAACCTACAGTTTTGAGTCCGAGTGCTCCCGCGATCCGCCGACCCTGCAACTCATCAATCGATACTCGAAGCCGCCCTTGCTCGATTGCAAGCTGAATGACCGCAGCTTCGCCACTGTCCAGTGCGGCAACGCTCAGAGCTGATAGAGGGACGCTGAGTGGTATCACGGTCAACCACGACGGAACAATGACTGCGTAGCCCTGCGCCGCTCCTTCGTCGAGTTCCTGCCTGACCTCGGACGGACAGAGGAACTCGACGGGCAGCTCCCCGATCGCATCGAGCGCATCCATTCTCGCAAGGGCAATCAAGGGCCCAGTGTTTATCACGATACGCTCAGCCATGGCTGGCGAAGTCTATCTCGACTTGGGCGTCATCCGGCTGAAGGTTGCTAACCGGGACACCGATTCTGGTGAGCGACATTAAGAAGTCCACACGTCCCTTCCCACAAAGGTGCGCAGCTTGTCCGGATGACAGCTTACCTAGTTCGTACAGCTTCGCAGCCAGCAGGAATTTGGCTTCCTCAGAGAACTGCTCCGCCGACATCCCCAGACTAAACAGAATATCGTCTCCAAACTCGATCGTAACTCTGCGCTCCATTGGTTAGGCCTCTGTGACATTCTACGCCAATTCACGCTCGAGGACCGCATCTTTTTGCGATGGACCACAAAGTCCTTGACCTGAATGGAAGGCCCTCAGGGGGCCCGCTTCTAAATCGTGCGCCTTGACATGCTCAAGCGGCCACTTCATATTTCGTGACATTCAGACTGCAAGACATTGGAGAGGAGGCTGGTTCGGCACTTGTCTGT
>DASYSA010000431.1:0-3665 GCA_036003885.1 Blastocatellia bacterium
TTTCCTTAACAGACAAGCTCGCTCGCTAGCTCCGGTGCGCATAACCGGTGTTTTTGGCGGTGAAATTCTGAGAGGACGATCAATGTTTAAGCCGCTTCGCCTTTCACCCGGTCTTGTGAATCCGGATTTGGAGCGGTCGCTAAATTCTGTCGCGCAGCAGTGGCCAGGCAATAGTCAGCATCCGGTTACTTTTGCAGCTTTCCATGAGATGCCACAGAAGCGGTTTGCAACTCCCGCTGCTAGCCGTTCTCAGCTCAGTTTTCGAACCCCATACCTGGATAACGAAATCGTCGCGCTTGCTTATCAAGTTCCGAGGAGCCTTCGATCGTCGCGTCTTCCGGGTTTGTGGCTTGTTAAGGATAACAATACAATGCTGAGTAAAATTCCGACCGATAAGGGAGAGAAGAGGACAACTCATGGATTGGCCGCCGCCTCAAGGCATATCTTATCCAAGGCTACTTTCAAACTCGACTACCTTAATAATGAAGGATTGCCGCATTGGCTATCGCGTTTCGATTCCTTGTTTAGACGTCTCAATTCAAGTCTTGGGATTTTGGGACTTCACAAGTTCCTGCACTATCGGAGCTGGTTTCAACGAGAGCTGGCCGGGTACGTAAACGAGATCCTGACAGATACTCGAACTCAGCAAAGCAGGCTCTGGAATCGCGAGTTTCTTGACTACATCGCCAGAGAACACACAGGTGGTCGAAAGAATTACGTGCTTGAGATTGATGCGGTAGTCACTTTTGAAGCGGTCGAGCGGCTGCTCTTTAGGGACCTTCCTCGTAAGGTCTCGCTTGTCAGCGAGCTCGGCAACCCGACGCCGTCGATTCCCGTTGTACGGTCGGTCGGAAGTGCGGGCCGATAATAGCCGACCGAAACATTGACGCAAACATGGCAATCATTTGTAGAAAATACCGACTTCTCTTCATAATGACTCCGAGGACAGCCTGCACGGCAATTGGGGACCTGCTCTGTCAGCAATTTGGTGGGGAATTTGTGCCTTCCGAAGACATTCTAGATTCTAATGGGCGGATTTCTATTCAGAAAAAACACAGTACTTTAGCGCAATTGATCGAGCATAACATTCTAGCTCCAGAAGAAGCTAAATCGCTCTTGAAGGTTGCTGCTGTCCGCAACCCGTTTGACACTCTCGTCTCGCTGTATTTTAAACAGCGATTTAAGTATCAACCTCTGCTTAGCGATCCCACTTCGTGGGTCAACCGTGATCCCACCTACGCTAAGAATATGAGATACGCCCGGACACATTCGTTTAATCAGTGGGCGCTCAAAAAATGTTCGAAGCAGCTCGTGAAAACACTTCTCGGATGTCCACCTTCCATGTTCGCAGATTACACGAAGGAAACGGATGTAGTCATGCGGTACGAACGCATTGAACGGGATTTAGAACGCGTCTTCAGCAGAGTCGGGGTAAACTCGAAAGCAGCTATACCGCTTGTAAACCGAACGGCTGAACGACCAGATCAGAATTACAGAGCTTACTACTCCCGGGCAACGGCGATTGCTGTGAGCGTGGCTTTTCGCGATGATTTGAAGACTTACGGCTACAAGTTTTGATTCTTGTGTTCGCGGTGATCAACAAGGCAGTTCAAAATCACGCGCCTCCGCGATCAAGTACAACTCAGCCGGCCAAAATCCGACGACTCGCAGTATCTCAATACCAAATGGACCGACTGCCTGAACTGGTTCGCCAAACATGTGATTTGTCGACGCAAGCCGGTGAACAGGTCATGCGCTTTTACGGCAACGGAGCGAAGGTCACTTTTAAGGCAGACACGTCACCGCTAACCGCTGCAGATGAGGCGTCGCATGCTTTTCTGATGAAATCCCTGCAAGACTTACTACCAAACGTTCCTGTAGTCTCTGAGGAGTCTGACGGAGTAACAGATCGCTCTGTCGATCACGCAAACTTATTTTGGCTAGTGGACCCGCTGGATGGAACCAAGGAGTTCGTCAAGAAGACGGACGAATTTACAGTCAATGTTGCCCTCATAAAAGACCGCTTGCCCGTGCTGGGAGTCGTCCACGCACCAGCGCTGAATCTTACTTACTGCGGCGGGCGAGACTTCGGTGCCTGGCGGCAGACTGGCCGTGAACAGCCAGTGTCGATTCGTACCAGAGAAGCCGGTTCTTCTCAGCTGGGCGTCGTGGCCAGTAAAGACCATGCCGGCCCTTTGATCACTGCCATGCTGGCGCGTCTGACAGATCCGAAACTTCGGTCGATGGGTAGCTCACTTAAGTTTTGCCTCGTTGCGGAAGGGAAAGCTGATCTCTATCTGCGAGATTTGCCGACGATGGAGTGGGATACGGCTGCAGCCCAATGCATCGTTGAGGCTGCAGGCGGAGGCGTTTACTCACTGGATGGTGAGCCCTTGCGTTACGGAAAACCTGGTCTGAAGAATCCGGCCATTATGACGGTTGGCGATAGTCGGCTGGACTGGCGAAGAATAATCGCACAATCGTAAGGGTGCTATTTGGGTCGCAGTAATTTGCTGTGCCACGACTGAGGGCGCGCACCTGCATGAATTGCCTATGAATGTTTTGATCATCAAACTTGGTGCTACCGGAGATGTTGTCCGTACGACGCCGCTATTGCGTCGATTGAGCGGTTCGGTTACATGGATCACGGCCGCAAATAATGCGGTGCTCCTGCGGGGACTGGCGGATAACCTGCGTCACTTTTCCTGGGAAGCGCGCGCGAGAGCCTTGGATATCCCCTATGATCTGGCCATAAACCTGGAGGACACCCTCGAGGTTGCTCTTTTCCTTAAAACCGTCAGACCGGCCGAGATCTTCGGCGCGTACGCCGATTCGGCCAACAGGCTGCGTTACACCGATGACTCGAAGAGCTGGTTTGATCTTAGTCTGATCAGTTTGTATGGGCGACAGGAGGCCGATCGATTAAAGCTGCTCAACCGGAAGACATATCAGGAGCTAATCTTCACCGGGCTGGGTTTCCGTTTTTCGGGTGAACCGTATGTGATGCCCAGTCCAGTTGAAACGGAGCTATCGGGCGACGTTGCCATTGCAGCCGAAGCCGGCGCAGTTTGGCCGATGAAGAAGTGGGCTTATTACCCCGAATTGAAACAGGAGCTCGAAGGACAGGGGCTAACGGTCAACGTGCTGCCGGCGAGGTCATCGCTTCTCGAACACCTATCGGACGTGCGTAATCATCGGTGTCTGGTCGGAGGGGACAGCCTGCCGATGCATTTTGCACTAGGGACGGCAACTCAGTGCGTCAGTCTCTTCACGTGCACCAGCCCGTGGGAGATCTATGACTATGCAGTTCAGAAAAAAGTAATCTCTCCTTTACTTGATGAATTCTTTTACAAGCGCGGATACGATGAGCGGGCGACAACCGCTATAACAGTGAAGGAAGTGTTCGACGCGGTGACCGCTCAACTCGAGGCTCCGGTCGCAATCGCCAATTTAACCTAGCGCATGAACGCAACTATTCTCGAATGCAAGTTACCAGCGTGACGAGTAAAATGAAGAGAAAAGCAAAAGCAATCTTGTTGGGCGTGGGACGGAAATATCTCCCTCCGCCGCAGATGGAAGTTCTCACACTCCTTCTGACGGAGCTGAAGATTTCCCTCTACCATCACAAGGGAATCACTAGGATTAGACGGAATAGCCTGTTACAT
>DASYSA010000432.1:0-4865 GCA_036003885.1 Blastocatellia bacterium
ACCCAGTATTTACCGAATCCGCAGCCGTCAAAGTAACCTAGGTATCGCTACGTAAAATCACGCCATCGCGCCATAATCGCGCCATCGGGAGTCTCGAGCAAATCCATTTGTGCAGCTCCGCGGGACTGGTCGTCAGACTTGAGAGACCTTGGGGTTTGTGAAGATTAGCTTCATAGCCTGATCAGCAGCAACGCCTGTGGGCACTATTTTGAACGACAACTTTGCGATCCTAAAACACGTCCCTGCTCTGCGCCCGAAAGCTTCAAACGGAGATTGCTGGTTATCTCTTCCGCGATTTCCCTTTGTTCTGGTGTGACGGTTCTCTCAATGGCCTTTGGCCCAGCCCGAAGTCAAGAACCTTCACAATCAAATTAGTGGAACATTTTTGAAATCTTCGCTTGAACGTGTAAGCTCTCGCGCGAGCGATTCACAGCCGGATGAAAGAGAACCTGTCAGAAAACTCAACTGTTGTGGCCACGAAAGACCTGGCTTCCTGCGACTTGGCGGGAGAAGCGGCCATTCTCGATCTCAAGTCCGGCGTCTACTACGGCCTCGATGCGGTGGCGGCAAGCATCTGGAATCTGATCCAGGAACCGAAAACCGTTGGCGACATTCGCAATGCCGTGGTGTCAGAGTACGACGTGGAGCCGGATCGCTGCGAGCAGGATTTGCTCGCCTGGCTTCAGCAGATGGCGGACGCGGGCCTGGTCGAGATCAGTTAAGAGTTTCAAGGATGCGACGCTTGCGCAAGTTCTTAAGCCTGTCAGGAATTGAGCGCGGTTTGCTTTTGAGCGCCCTGTTCCTGACGGCCGGAGTGAGACTCGGACTTTGGCTGCTTCCGTTTCAAACCTTGCGGCGTCTGCTGTCTCGTAAAACTCAAACGGCGGACGCACAGCGCGCGGGCGAGCAACCCGCTCCTGAGCGAATCGCCTGGGCGGTGCGCGCGGCGAGCAGGTATGTGCCGAGGGCCACTTGCCTGACACAGGCGCTGGCTGCGCGGACATTGCTGACCCGAAACGGCTACGCGGCCCAGGTGCTGTTCGGCGTGGCCAAAGACGGCGCGAAGCGGTTGGAGGCGCACTCATGGCTGGAGTGCCAGGGTCGCGTACTCATCGGTGAATCCAACCTCGGCCGCTACACACCCCTAATCACGACCGAAGAAAGTCAAGCATGAGCGCCATCGCCGGAATCGTCTATCAAGATGGCCGGGTCGTCGATCGCGTCGACCTGGAGCGAATGTTGGACAGCCTCAAGTACCGCGCACCGGATGATATGGGCGTGTGGAGCGTCGGCTCCGTGGGACTCGGACAATGTATGCTGCGCACCACTCCCGAGTCTCTCCACGAGAAACTTCCTTTTGCCGATGCTGCGCGTGACCTGGCCATTACCAGTGACGCTCGCATCGACAATCGCGATGAGCTCATTGCCGCTCTCGGCATCGCGAAGCGACCGCGCGAAGAAGTTACCGACAGCGAGATTATCCTGGCCGCGTACGAGCGCTGGGGCGAGGATTGTCTGGTACACCTTCTCGGCGATTTCGCGTTTGCCATCTGGGACGGACGGCTCCGCGTTCTGTTCTGCGCGCGGGATCATTTTGGAGTCCGTCCTTTCTGTTACTACCACGACGAAAAGTCTTTCATCTTTGCTTCAGAGATCAAAGCGCTGATGCGTTTGCCTGATACGCCGCGTCGACTGAACGAAGTGCGGCTGGCCGATTGCATCGCGCGGATACCGCTGCTTGATGACGCGAGCGCGACTCTCTTTCAAGACATTCTGCGATTGCCTCCGGCGCACACCCTGACAATCAGTCGCGATGGATTGGAGCTGCGTCAATATTGGGCGCTCGATCCCGAACGCGAAGTGCGTCTAAGCTCCGATGCCGAGTACGCTGAAAAGTATCGTGAGCTTCTGACCGAGGCGGTGCGCTGCCGTTTGCGTCGCAGCACACCGATCGGTTCAATGCTCAGCGGCGGAATGGATTCTTCCTCAGTGGTCTGCGTGGCGCGCGAGATTTTGTCACCGGCCGGCGAAAAGCTGCACACCTTCTCGGCGATTTATGACGACGTGACTGAGTGCGACGAGCGCGAATATAGTCACGCGGTAATCGGACAAGGAGGCGTCCAGGATCACTTCGTGCATCCGGACCGCGTCGGCCCGTTGACCGATTGGGAAGGCGCAGCCGAAGAGATGGACGAGCCGCTCTGGAATCCGCAGAACGCCGTAAACTGGCTGGCTTACCAGGCGGCGCATGACGAGAACATTCGCGTCATGCTGGACGGGCATGGCGGTGATTTCATCGTCGGCCTGGGCTACGCTTATATGAACGAGCTGGCTTACACCGGAAGGTG
Source organism: Blastocatellia bacterium (assembly GCA_036003885.1). Taxonomy (GTDB): domain Bacteria; phylum Acidobacteriota; class Blastocatellia; order UBA7656; family UBA7656; genus DASYSA01. The sequence goes on from DASYSA010000432.1 coordinate 2,349, forward strand.
GATAGAGTTTCTGAAGCAGACGCGCGCGACGGCGAAGCTTCACGGCATCTCCTGGCTCAACATCCTTCGGCAGCGAGGCATTGAGCTGATGGCGCCCGCGTTCGCGCTGCGCGCGTGGCGGAAGATGCGACCACGACGGCCATCACCTCCTTCCGCTCCGTCGCTCGTCAATGCGGAGTTTGCCGAGCGCACCAACCTGGCGGAACGGCTCGCGGCCAAGCAGGCCGAGATGAGCGAGCCTATCCGAAACTGTCGGAAACGGCAGATCAAAGATTGCCGTCCCGGACTGATCGCCTTTTCGCTCGCCCAGGTTGACCGCGCCGCCGCCAGATTTCAGATCGAGCCCCGCTTCCCCTTCCTCGACCAGCGCGTGGCGGAGTTTTGTTTAGCGCTGCCGCCGGAGCAGAGGTTTCAATCGGGATGGAATCGCATGATTGTGCGCCGCGCCCTGGCAGACCTTCTCCCGGAAAAAGTCCGCTGGCGCAGCGGGAAGTCCAATCTGATTTCGAGTTTTAATAATGGACTATTGACCATAGACCGCAACATTTGTAATAGTGTGTCCCTCGCAGACAGGTCACCGGTCGCCGAATTCGTTGACGTTATTGCTTTGCGTTCTCTGTACGAACAATGCCTCGGCGGTGAATGTAGCAATGAAGCGACACTCCTCATCTGGAGAATCGTCTCGCTGGCCCTGTGGCTGCGACGCACCGGGTTGGCGACGAATGGGCGCGGAGGTTGAGCGTCGCCGCCCGATCAAGTTAAAGCGAAGGAGGCGCAAAAGATGAAAACCGAACCCGAGTTGCCAAAGAAAGACCAGAGAGTCGAAGCGGCTAAGAAGCCTTACTCGCCTCCGCAGCTTATCGTTCACGGCACTATCGAGAAATTGACACAGGGGGCGGGCCCCCCAAGTACCGACGCTGCTCTTGCTGCTTTCAGCGCTCCCAGCGACCGGAATCTTAAGGAGGGGTTCGCCTGTGTTGATCCGAGCGACATCCTATCTCGTGCTGCGGCCCTACCCATCGAAAGCTGGAGCTACAAGGCACAGGGTCAAGCGGTGCGTCACATCGGCCCGATGGCGCAGGATTTTCACGCGGCTTTCAACGTGGGTGAGAACGACCGTTTTATCAACCTGATTGACGCTAATGGCGTGGCTCTGGCTTCGATTCAAGCGCTCTACAAGATGATTGAAGAAAGAGACGCTCGCGTCGAAGCGCTGCGAGCCGAGATTGAAGAGTTGAAGCAATTCGTAGGACAAACTTAAGTTTGTCCCACACGTATATGGCCGGACCGCCTCAGTCCGCCACTAGCCAGCCAATTCAACTCCGCTATGTATTCTTACCTGGCCTATGGCCTGCGAATTAGTTCTGAATTACTGCTTCCGGAACTTTTGGACGATGACGGAAGCGCAGATGTTTTCGTGCGTCTGGATAAGATCGCGCGCGGCGAGCTGCAGCCGCAGTTGCCGGGCATCCTTTATCGGGCCACGCCGCGGGAATGCTGCTTCGTTTACGAGAGTATTACCTCGCTCATCATCCGCGATGGACGTGAGATCATCGTCGAGCCGGCCCCGGGCGTGGAGGCGCGCGAACTCAACAACATCGTCACTGGCCCGGCGCTCGGCGTGCTCTTGCAACAACGCGGACGCATCGTCTTGCACGCGAGCGCCGTCGCCCTTAATCATCATGCCGTCGGTTTTTTAGGAGGCCCGCGCTGGGGCAAGTCCACGACGGCAGCAGCCATGCTCGGTCGCGGACACGAGGTGGTGACGGATGATGTGTTGGCGGTCGACATCGAATCAGCGGCGAACCCGATCGTCTTTCCCGGCTTTCCGCAGCTCAAGCTCTGGCCGGAGGCGGCTGTGGCGTCGCTCGGCGATGCGCCGGAGCAGTTACCACGCATACACCCGCAGGGTGAGAAGCGTGCCCGCCGCACAGACGATGCGTTCGTGCGCGAGCTGCTGCCGCTTAGATGTCTTTACGTTCTCTCGCCGCCAACCGACGGCCAATCGGAAGCAGAGATTGAACCGCTGCGTCCTCACCAGGCCTTCATGGAACTGACGCGGCACTCCTACTGCGCCCCTGTGCCCGGCGCGATGGACGCGGCAGCGGATTTTCAGCGGCGCGCGCGCCTCGCCAACCGCGTGCCCATCTTCCGCCTGAATGTTCGTCGCTCGCTGGATAGTTTGCCTGAGCTTGCCAAATCGTTGGAGGAGCACCTTGCGCGCGTCTGAACCGACGACCAAACACTCAGCAGTTCCGCCCTCGTCTCCCGAAGCTGAGCTGCTGCTGGCTTGCGCCCGCGTCTCAACGGATGATGCTACGGCAGCGGAAATTAATGAGACGCTCAAGCGAGGAATCGATTGGGAGCGGTCGACCAAGCTGGCGCAGCGGCACGGCATGCTGCCTCTTCTGTACTGGAATTTGAGGACGGTCAGCTCAGCCGACATTCCGGCGGAGGCTCTGAGCAATCTGCGCAGCTACTTTCAAGAGAATGTGCGGCGAAATCTCTTTCTCACGA
>DASYSA010000433.1:0-3541 GCA_036003885.1 Blastocatellia bacterium
GGTAGAAGATTTTAAGAAGCTCCTTTCAAAAGAGCCCGCCACTTCTGTACCGGTGGAGGTCTAACGATGCCTAAGACTGGAATCGCACTCTGCGTGAGATTTGATTCCAGCGAATCGACTTTGAAGCAGCCGCCGGCTTAACTCGAGCTTATCTGCAGGTCTTCGAGGCGGTCGCCAAAGGCAATACAACTTTCATTGTCGTGGAAGCCAGACGAGCAGCGGCGAGCGCCCGCGCCTGAGGATTGGCGGCGGTGGTGGCGGAGGAGGAGGAGTTACGACCGTCCCATCAGGAAGGAACTCGGGCCAATGATCGCCGCCTTCAAACCACACCTCACCCACTCTCACTGAAAAGGATGAGGGATCGCCAAGACCTCCCCATTCTCTCTGTGTAATCCGAATTGTAGTGCCTGGCTCCATAAGAAGGTGGGCCGGTGGGTGTCCGACGGGCCCGGCCTTATCGCAACTGAACACAAGGCAGACCCTTTTGACCCGTTGAGAAGAGTTATTGACTAAGGTCGTAGCTCGGTCAAGCGAAAAGTCGGCTCGGGCGACAGTAGGCAGCGCAATCCGCTGATCGTTTCGAGGGCGGATGCGCTTTCGCCGAGCTTCTTGACCAGCGATCGGTGTCACGCAAAGACCAAAGAGACGCCCAATATCTCAAAGGGAATGACGCTACGTAGCTTGCATTAAGACAGCTTTCGGAGTTTGCTATCTCTGCAATTACCGCGGAGGTTGAACTATGCTTCGAGGCGCCTCACTCTTGTTGGTAACTATCGTGCTTTCGGTCAGCCAGGTGACCGTCGCTCAGAACACCACGCCCAATCCCGCTTCACGGTGGCTAAGTCACATTCAATATCTCGCGAGCGATGAACTCGCCGGGCGTGAAACCGGTAGCGAAGGGCATCGTCGAGCCGCTCAATATGTCGCCACCTTGTTCAAACGCGCCGGGTTGAAACCGGGCGGAACCCAAGGCTACTTCCAATCAGTGAAGTTCATTTCGCGAAAGATCGTCGAGAAACAGTCCAGCCTCGCGATCATCAGGAATCCAAAAGGCGAATCGATCGGCAAAGAAGAACCGATCGTTCTCGGAGAAGAAGCAACTTTCAGCATGGGCATCGAGCACGCCCCGCGTACCGAGGCCCCAATCGTCTTTGTCGGCTACGGGCTGACCGTTCCTGAGCTGAACTATGACGATCTGGCTGGACTCGATCTGCGCGGTAAAGTGGTGCTGCTGTTGTCGGGCGGGCCATCGGAGATACCCGGACCTCTGCGCGCGCACTATCAGAACACCCGTTGGGAAGCATTGAAGCGAGCCGGCGTGATCGGCGTCATCGGAATTCAGAATCCCATCGGCCAGGACATCCCCTGGGAACGTTCCAAACTCGCGCGGCTTCGGCCTGCCTTGTCGCTGGCCGACCCCGGGCTCGAGGAAAACGCCGGGCAGCAACTGGCGGTGACCTTTAACCCGGCGAAGGCCGAGAGACTCTTCGTCGACTCAGGCCACAGCTTTGCTGAGATCATGAAACTCGCCGAAGCGGGCAAGCCTCTTCCGCGGTTTCCGATTCCAGCGACCGTGCGAGCGTCGGTCAGATTTGAGAAGAAGATCGTCGAGTCGCAAAACGTAGCCGGCATACTGCCGGGCAGCGATCCCAGGCTGAGGAACGAATACGTTGTGCTGACCGCTCATCTCGATCACGTCGGCACTGGGGAGCCAATCAATGGCGATCGAATCTACAACGGCGCTATGGACAACGCCTCGGGCATCGCTACGTTGCTTGAAGCCGCCCGCCATTTTCGTGAGAAGAAGCAGCGCCTTCGACGGTCCGTGGTCTTTCTGGTAGTTACCGCGGAGGAGCACGGTCTACGCGGGTCCAAATACTATGCGGCGCATCCTACGGTGCAGGCGACTGGCATCGTCGCGAACATCAATATCGACATGTTCCTTCCACTGTTTCCATTTCGGAGCTTTATCGTTCAGGGGCTCGAAGAGTCAAACCTGGCTGACGACCTGCGAAGCGTGGCGAAGAGAGTCGGAGTCGAGGTTCTCTCTGACCCGGAACCCGAGCGTCGCGCCTTTGTTCGGAGCGATCAGTACAGTTTCATCCGAAGAGGCGTGCCCGCCATCTCTCTGAAAGTCGGGTTCGTCAAGGACTCACCCGAACACGATATCGTCAAGCGTTGGCGCAGAGAGCGATACCATGCGCCTTCGGACGATCTTCAGCAGCCGATCGACTTTGAAGCCGCTGCCGGCTTCAATCGAGCTTATCTGCAGGTCGTCGAAGTTGTCGCCAACCGCGCCCAGCGTCCGCGTTGGAACAGCAGCAGTTTCTTTAAGAGATTCGCTCGCGCAGAGAAGCTCGTTCCGGCGCGATAGTTTTGATTCCAGAAAGTCGATGGTCAGTGCGTGCAATATGCAATTTGCCTGCTAGCGATCAGCCCTGCTGAATGGCAAATTGCATGTCTGACTCACACACATAACTGGAGTGGAACAACATGCGAAACAAGTGGCTCACTCTGTGGATCATTTTGGCGAGCGCTCCTGTTGCGGTCGTCGGTCCTTCACGCAATGTGTATGCGCAGGCTGATTGGACCGAGCCCTTCCCTCCATTTCGAATTGCAGGGAATCTTTATTACGTTGGGAGCAAAGGCCTCGCAAACTATCTCATCACCACCCCGCAAGGGCACATCCTGATCAACAGCGATCTGGAAGCAAACGTCCCGCTCATTCGCGCCAGCGTGGAGAAGCTTGGATTCAAGTTCGCCGACATCAAGTTCCTGTTGATCAGCCACGCCCACTGGGACCACAACGCCGGCAGCGCTGCAATAAAAGCACTCACTGGTGCCAAGTACCTTGTCATGGACGCCGACGTGTCGGTTGTCGAATCGGGCGGCAAGACCGACTTTCAGTATGGCAATGTGCCCGGATCCCTTTACCCGCCGACAAAAGTTGATCGCGTGCTGCACGACGGTGACGAGGTGAAGATGGGCGACGCCGTGCTCGTCGCGCACCTTACTCCCGGCCACACGAAGGGCTGCACGACGTGGACGATGAAAGTGCACCAGTCCGGGCGAACCTACAATGTCGTTATCATCGGCAGCCCTAACGTGAATCCTGGCTACCAGCTTGTTAATAACACGTCCTATCCACAGATTGCGGCTGACTACGAAAGGATGTTCCGAGTCTTGAAATCGCTGCCGTGCGACATTTTTCTTGGCGCGCACGGCAGCTACTTCGACCTGGAAACGAAATTCGCTCGGCTGAACGCGAGTACGCCTGCGACCCCTTTCATCGATCCGGAAGGCTACAAGAAGTACGTGGCGGAGAGAGAACAAGCGTTCAAAAGGGAGCTTGCGAGGCAAACGGCCGCCCTTCCGAGAAGCAAGCGTCCGCAATAACAATGTCCACTCAGGAGCCACTCAAGCGGTGTCAAGCTTGATTTTTGACGTTTGATCCACCTCATCGGTCGAAGGTGGAGAAACGCAAAACATCAAGCCTGATCCGCCCTACAGGTCAAGTTGCACGCGTCAAGCTGGATGCGCG
>DASYSA010000434.1:0-5776 GCA_036003885.1 Blastocatellia bacterium
CTGGTTGCGGCCCGGATACTAGCACCCGCCGAAATAAGCTTCAAGCAGCAGGGCGGAGGGGGAGTGGGAGAGTGGGGGAGCGGGAGAGTGGGGGAGCGGGCGCATGTGATGGTCGGGAGGCAAGCCAAAGTCCGCAAGCCAAAGTCCACTCTCTCACTCCCCCACTCTCCCACTCTCCTTAGTCTGTATCATCTGCGCGATCTGCGGATGCTTTCTCCTTCCGCTTGGCTTCATCCCACAACTCATCCATCTCGATGTGGTCCGAATCCGCAGGCTTGCGCCCCTGCTCGCGCAAGCGTTCCTCGATATAGCGGAAGCGCCGTCGGAATTTTCGGTTCGAAGCCTTGAGCGCGCTCTCCGGATCGATGCCCAGCAATCGCGCTACGTTCACCGCCACAAAGAGCAGATCGCCCGCCTCGTCCTCGATCTCTCGCTCATCCCTCTCTTCGCGAGCAACGGCGCTCTTCAATTCGTCTACCTCTTCATCGAGCTTCTCCAGAACCGAAGCAACGTCAGGCCAATCGAAGTCAACTCTCGAGACCTTAGTCGTCATCTGAAATGCTTCCATCACTGCGGGCAATTTGGTTGACACGCTGTCGAGCATGGAGCCGCCCACGTCGGCCTTCTTGCCTTTGGCGACAAGTTCTGCCTCCTTGATTGCCTCCCAGTTTCGAAGGACCTCGCCGGAGCTTTCGGCTTTGTCATCACCGAAAACGTGAGGATGGCGCCGAACCATCTTCGCGGCGATGCGTTCGATAACAGCGGCTACATCGAATCTGCTCTCTTCAGTTGCGATCTGGCTGTGGAAGACGACCTGAAGCAGCAGATCCCCGAGTTCGCCTATGAACTCTTCGTCGTTGCCCTCGTCGATGGCCTCGACGACTTCGTAGGCCTCTTCGAGCAACATAGGCTTGAGACTCTGGTGGGTCTGTTCGCGGTCCCAGGGGCAACCTCCTGGCGCTCGCAGCCGTGCGATCAACTCGACCAGTTCGGCAAATCTCTCCGCCGCACCTGTTGGATTAACCATACGGCGAATTTACATGACCGAGTCGGAGAATGGCAAAAGGAAAAAGTCGAATAGCTCAAGAACGGAGTGAGTTGCGGAAGTAAGAGGCTAAAAGGAATGATACGGTGATCGAGATCTCTTAAAACGTGACGAAGCGGATGTAACTCGATATGTGATACAGGAGTTGACGGGGAACTATGCCCGGCCGCTGAGGCTTCTCATCTGGTATCTCTCTGTTGATTTCGCTGTCAGGCGTCGGATCGCCTGGGTTGCGACGAACTCGACTCAGGTTTCCCCAGGAGAGCCTCGGCGGCGAGAGTCATAGCCATTTCCAGGAACTCTTCGTAGTGAGGGATTACACTTCTGAAAAACTCGTCGCGCTGGGTGTCGCTTTCGTCCGGAAAAATCCTAAACTCGCTAGTCTTTCCCAACCTGCCAAGCTCCTCGAAGAGCAGCGCTGTCACGTAGCTTTCAAGCCAGATACTGTAGTCCTCCAGTCGGCCTGCCATCTCTTCTCTACTCGAAGGCTTAACCTCGCCCCGCCTCACAAGTTCGGCCAGGACCTGCCGTGCAACACTGGTAGGGATCGCAGAAGCCATTGTTTTAGGTCGCCTCGCGTGGAATGAGCACTGGCCACGAGCTCGATTCGAGACACTCCAGTATCATCTCGACTCGGCTGTCTTCAACATCAATGTTGATGTACACAGGCTCTTGTGATTGTTCCTCAACGATGAGGAAAAGGGTCGGGCCTACGGGCGGCTCTATCGGCTCGACGTGTGACTGTTCCCAACTTGTACTGACTCTCATGTTATTCTCCATCCCCCAATTTCTTCGGCTCCCAATGCTTCAGACAAAGCAAGGGACGCGCCACGACGAGGAATGAGGGGAACCGCAGGCTCTCTCAGACCCGGTCGCGGTGTGTTTTCAAAGGCTTCGAGGTGAACAGGATCTGAGAATGATAAACCAGTGTAGCTGGAGTACCCTTCAACGGCGCGCGAACTGAGACATAATTACTCAGATAAGAAATGCGGAATGCGAAGTGCGAAGTACGAAATTTCGCATTTCGCGTTTCGCATTTCCCCGGCGCCAGTGCTAGCATTGCACCTTCAAGATCCAAGCTAAGAAAGGCTCTGTAGGCTCTTAACAGGACAGAACATATGAGTGACGAGAGAGACGCAGGCTTCAAGGTTTCGGACCGTCGAAAGTTCAATCCGGACGGCACCCCGAAAGACCCCGCGACAGTTGACGAAGCACCGGCTATCGAAACGCCCAGGACACGACCACCAGACGAACCGCTTGCTCGCGAGGAGGGTCCCGAGAGCACAGGCAATGTTCTCTCTTTCCCCGGCGAAACTGTTAAGAAAAAGGACCCCGACGCCGTACCCGAGGCGGTGAGCGGCGGCGGAACCCCTTCCCAGGCCTCCCCGCGACAGAGTGCCAATGCGGGCGCCGCGAGGGCATACGACCAGGCAAGCACCGCCTCACAGTCGCGCCTGCCTGCAGCCTCCTTCCTCGGTCTGGCCAACATGCTCGGCGTCGAGGCCGCAATGCACCTGGGCCTTATTGAGGCCGGACCCGGAGAAGACAGGACCATCGACCTCGACGCGGCCAGACACGTAATCGACCTGCTCGGAATACTTCAAGAGAAGACGCGCGGCAATCTCGCCCCCGAAGAGAATACCCTGCTAGACAACATGCTCGCGGACCTGCGCATGCAGTTCGTCGCAGCATCCGGAAGGCGATGAGAGTCACCTTCCTCGGCACGGGCACATCGGTCGGCGTTCCAGCCGTTGGCTGCGAGTGCGAGACCTGCCTGTCCGAAGATCCGAGAGACAAGCGACTCCGGACGTCGGTGCTCATTGAACATCGCGGCTCCAGTTTCCTGATAGACGCTTCGACCGACTTCCGCCAACAAGCGTTGCGCACGGGCATCAAGAAGCTTGACAGCATCCTGTTCACGCACGCTCATGCGGATCACTGCTTTGGTCTGGATGATGCGCGACCGCTGATGTTTCGCCACGGGCCCCTTGCATGCTTCGCCACCGAAGTAACCTGGCAGGGGCTGCGGCGGATTTACTCATATGTCTTCGACCCGGCGCCTTACCCCGGTGTTCCGCGAATAGTCCCGCATCGCATCGAAGGGGCCTTCACGCTATTCGGCCTCAACGTCCAACCCCTGACGGTGATTCATGGAAGATTGCCGGTTACCGCGTTTCGTATAGGTGACTTCGCGTACGTTACCGACTGCAATGAGATTCCGGCTGAGACCTGTAGCAGCCTTCTGGGTCTGGACTTGCTGGTGATCGACGCGCTTCGCTTCAAGGCTCACCCGACACACATGACGCTGGACCAGTCACTCGGCTACATTGGGAGGCTGAAGCCCAGGCGCGCATTGCTGACGCATATCTCGCATGATATCAAGCACGAGGAGACCAGCGGCCACTTGCCCGCTGACGTTGATATCGCATATGACGGACTAACGGTAGAGGTGAGTTAGCGTTTCGAGTTTCGAGTTTCGAGTTTCGAGTTTCGAGTTTCGAGTTTCGAGTTTCGAGTTAAATAGACGCGACGTTGCGATCGATTGAGCGCGCCCCGTTGTCTGCTATGTGCCTGTGTGCATGCTTCGTATGATAGTCTTTCGAGACCAGAATGACCTCGGGATCAGGACGCCGACCATCCTTACCTTCGGCGTGTTCGACGGTCTTCACCTGGCCCATCAGCAAATAATGAACAGGGTCGTCGAGCGGTCGCAGGCAACCGGGTTGGCCGCAACGGTGGTAACCTTCGATCCGCATCCAAGGGCCGTGTTGCACCCCGAAACAGCCCCTCCCCTGCTTCAGACCTTTGAGCAAAAAATGGAAGGGATGGAACGGCTCGGAATCGAACAAGCCGTAGTTCTGCACTTCGGCCCCGAACTCGCCCGCGTAAGCGCGCGTGATTTTTTACGCGACACAATCTTCGGCAAGTTGGATGCCCGCGAGGTGTACCTGGGTCACGGCTTCGCGTTTGGACACAATCGCGAAGGCCGTTTCGAATTACTGAAGCAAGTGGCGGACGAGTTGGGTCGCGGAGCCGGGGAAGTCCCCGAACTTCTCATTCGCGGGAACCGAGTCAGCTCAACTATGATTCGACGTTTACTCGGCTCGGGCCGGGCGAATCTCGCGCGCCGGATGCTGGGCCGGCCATACGGAATCGAGGGCCGGGTCATCGAAGGGCGAAAGATCGCTAAGGCAAGTCTCAACTACGCGACGGCGAACTTGAAGCCTCACAACATGGTGCTTCCGTCCAACGGCGTCTACGTGACGTTGACGCTGGTTGACGGAAAATGGCGGCGCTCGATCACCAACATCGGCCACAAGCCAACGTTTGGAGGTGATCCCGACGTGACCGTCGAAACACACGTGATCGACTTCGATCGCGAGTTGTACGGCGAGAAGATCCGAGTAAGGTTTCTTCACCGGCTGCGCGGCGAGCAGAAGTTCGAGTCGATTGACGCGTTGCGAGCCCAGATCGAGAAGGACCGCAAACGCGCAATTCGATACTTTCAGATGACCCCGGTTCGCCGCACCCTCGAGTTTCTGTAGCAAGTAGCTGATATTGTGGAGACCGGCTGATGAAGACTACTTTCAACAACGTCATACTGCGAGCCGCTCTCGCCGCATGCCTGGTCACGTTGCTTGCTTCAACAGTTCCTGCACAGCGGCCACCCGATCAGGACTACCTGGTGTTCGTGGTATGCGAGTCGGCAGACAAGATAGTCCTTATCCGTTACGGTCCCCAGGGCGCGCGGGTTGAGCGAGAGTTCATCAGCGGAGCGATGCCGACAGACCTCGATGGCCCTCACGGAGTAGTCGTTTCGCCAGACAAGCAGTTCTACTATGTCTCGTTCGGACACGGCAGACCCTTCGGTTCTGTGTGGAAGTACTCGACGAAGAACGATGCGGTTCTGGGCCGGGTCACGCTCGGAAACTTTCCTGCGACAATGGACATCACCCCCGATGGCAGCTTTCTTTATGTAGTCAACTTCAATCTTCATGGCGATATGGTGCCTTCGTCCGTGTCGATCGTCGCCACTGAGCTTATGCTGGAGGTCGCGCGAGTCCAGACTTGCACAATGCCGCACGGCTCACGCATCAACCCGCAGGGCACGCGACAATTCTCGGCTTGCATGATGGATGATGCGCTCGTTGAGATCGACACGAGCACTTTCCAGGTGTCGCGCCATTTCATCCTGACAAAAGGCAAAGAGGCCGGGGCAACCGGTCCATTCAAGGCTTCCGGGATGGAGCAGCACGCGGGCCACGACACGGGCGGCCACGGTATGGAGCCTCCAAAGCCGGGAGACATCTCTTGTTCTCCCACATGGGCGCAGCCGTCGATCGACGGGAGTTCCGTTTATGTGGCCTGTAACAAGTCGGACGAGATCGTCGAGGTAGACACGGCATCCTGGAAGATCAAGCGCCGGATAGCGGCCCGGCCGGGCGTCTACAATCTGGCGGTGACCAAAGACTGGCGATTGATCGCTACCAACAAGCGCGACCAGTCTGTCTCAGTGATAGACCTGAAAGCCGGGCGCGAGCTGGGTCGAATTCGAACGAAACGCAGAGTGGTTCATGGAGCAGTGGTCTCGCCCGATAATCGCTACGCATTCATCTCCGTCGAAGGAATCGGTTCGGAACCGGGTACTGTGGAGATCATTGATCTGGAGGCATTGAAGACCGTGGCGACGGTAGATGTGGCGGAACAGGCTGCGGGAATTGATTTCCTGAG
>DASYSA010000435.1:0-5024 GCA_036003885.1 Blastocatellia bacterium
CGCCGGATGCGCTGCAGGCTATGAAGATCGACGCGAGAAATACGCCCCTCATCAGATGCTGTCTTGTGGAATTCGATAGACCACACATAAGCCGGTCCGCCGATTCTATTGGCGCGTTCGGGGTTTTGTCAATCAAAGCACTCGTAGCGGGTGCGCGTCACGATTTTGCGCGAATAGCCGGGCACCGCTTGAGGTAGCAAAAAGATTCTTCACCTCAGGCGAACACGACGGAGACGGAGCACACGGGAAGCAACGATTAAAATCGGAATCGTGGAATCGAGGGTCTGACCCCAGTCAAGTCTCAATTCCTTGTTCACTACTACGCCGTCGGTGGGGAATGCGCACAATCTTGACGCGCACCCACTCGTAGCCGCAACTCGCTACTCGCTTGACAGGGTTGAGACATTCGATGAGAGTTATTGTCAGTCTGAAACGCGCTTCAAGGCAAAGCCCGGTCGAGCGACGCCACTTTCGGTGCCGGCTTGTCGAAACACACGCTTGGAGAATCCTCCGCGTAGCGCCTCAGGAACGTTCGGCAAGGAGATCCTGGAATGAAAGCGATGATCACGAGGGCCTCGATAATCACGACATCTCTGTTGATACTCGCCCTCGTAGGCGCCTTTTCAACTTCCTCAAACAATGACCGCCAGCGGGTAGTCGGCCGGACCGAAAGCGGCTCAATATCGCAGAGGCGGGCGGCGGCCAGGTTGGCAATGAAACCGCTCTCCTATCGCAGTCCGGGCCGGCTACACAAGCTAGTCATTCCCCGGGCTGAGAGTGAGATCGAAGCCCGTCTGCTATCCTCCCGATCCGCGCGGCGAGTCAGGGATCTGCCCTCCTCCACACTTATCGAAGTGACCGACGAGACACTGGCCTCGCTTGACTCAGCAACCCTCGAGCGAGCCCAGTTGAGCGACGACATGAACGTGGTGCTGCTCAAGGCAGGCCAGATCGACACCACTGGTGCGGCCCCCCAGGTGAGCGAAGCACTCCGACAAGCTGACTCGCCGGCGAGATCGCTTCACCTCGTTCAACTGGCGGGCCTTCCAACCGCGGACGCGATCCGGGTTCTCAAGGCAACCGGTGCAGAGATCGTCTCCTACGTTCCCAACAACTGCTTCCTCATCTGGGCGACGCGATCTCAGAAGAATCGCCTCCGAGCGGGCGCATCAAGATCTGATCTGGTGCAGTGGGATGGACCCTTTCATCCGGCTTACAAACTCGATCCTCGATTAAAGCTCGACTCGATTGAACAGATTCCTGTAGCCGTCGAGATCGTCGATACTCCCGAGGCGGACAAGACGCTGGCCCTAATCACCTCAATGTCTCGCAAGATACTGATGCCCGAATTTCGAGCAGCCAATACTGTTCACATCAGGCTTCTCGTCGAGTCCTTAAGGCTGCCCGAACTGGCCGCTCTCCCTGACGTCATTGCCATCGAGCCCTGGGCGAAGGTCACCCTTCACGACGAGCGAGCGAATCAGATCGTTGCAAATGCGGTCTCAGTGCAGACCATCAACAACATCCGCGTGAGCCAACCTGCGACGCCTGGATTCCTGTCGTTTTTGACTTCGGTTGGACTTGCTGCACCCTTCGATTTTGCGGTCGACATCGGGGATACCGGATTCGACCGGGGGGCGGCAATCGAGAGCCGGACGCATCCGGACTTTCGCGATGGCACGGGTTCGACGCGCCTTTCCTACCTGCACGACTTCTCATCCGACTTCGCTTTTCACCCGAACGACCCGACGATCTTACCCGCCCACGATACCTTTGGACATGGCACTCTGAACGCTTCGATCGTGGGTGGCTTCAACGACAACTCGGGCAACGCATTCAGGGATTCCCTAGGGTTTCAGTATGGCCTGGGAGTGGCGCCCTTCGTGCAAATCGGCGTTTCGAAGCTGTTCAACGATCAGGGGGATTTCGGGACGAACTTCACCTACAATGACTTCTTGTCCTCTGCATATCGCGGCGGGGCTCGCATCACCAGCAATAGCTGGGGGGTCTGTGATATCGACTCCGGGTTTTGCAATCTGTACACCGATGAGTGCAGGGCGTTCGACGCCCGGGTCCGCGACGCCGATGTGGATACGCCCGGCAATCAGGAGATGATCGTAGTCTTCTCTGCCGGCAACGACGGTCAGGACCTTCCGGCCTCTATGAGCATGCCCGCGGCCAGCAAGAATGTAATTGCGGTCGGCGCCAGCGAGAGCTTTCGGGCCACCGACTCCGATGGCACCCCACTGCGTGATGGCTGCGGGGCGGGTCCTGCATTAGCGGATAATGCGCTCGACGTCCCCAACTTCTCTTCATTCGGGCCTGTCCAGGATGGCCGCAACAAGCCTGATCTGGTCGCTCCTGGCTCACACATGACCGGAGCGGCGACTCAAGACCCGGCCTATGCCGTCAAGTCAGAGGAGGACCTCGGAGTGTGCGATCATTATTTCCCGTTAGGCCAGACCCTGTACACCTGGTCCACGGGAACGAGCCAGGCCGCGCCAGTCGTCGCAGGAGGGGCCGCCCTCGCGTTTCAGTGGCTGCGGGCTCGCCTGGGAACAGCTCCGAGTCCGGCCCTGGTGAAAGCCCTGCTGCTCAACTCGACAAGCTACGTGACCGGCACGAACGGCAGTGACAACCTGCCCGGCGCGCACCAGGGGTGGGGCTTGCTGAACCTGGGCCGAATGTTCGAAACAACCGATCGCGTCCTGTACGATGAGGCGCCCTCGCGCACTTTCACGCAAAGCGGCGGCTCACCATTCGAGATAACCGGAATGGTAACCGACCCCTCGAAGGAGTTTCGCGTGATGCTGACCTGGACTGATGCTCCGGGCGTCTCCTTCTCCAATGCGCCTTATGTAAATGAGCTCAATCTTGAGGTCATCGTGGGAGGAGTCACCTATCGAGGCAATCATTTCTCGGGGCAGTATTCAACGCCGGGCGGCGGCTTCGATTTTCTCAACAACACCCAGGGAGTCAGACTTCCCGCAGGCGTTACGGGACCCTTCGTCATCCGAGTCCGGCCGAATGTCATAGCCGGCGACGGGGTGCCGGGCAATGGCATCGATCTCGACCAGGACTTTGCGCTCGTCGTCACCAACGGCCACGAGGCCACGCTGCCCGTGCTCGCAGTCGATGAAGTCGAAGGAGTCGCCCTCGGCGCAACCGTGACCCATCCGGGCGGTGCGGTCGACGCCTCGTTGATACCTGACGAAACCGATCTTATCTCAATCACAGTGGTCAACCAGTCCAGTTCGGCCGAGGCCATCATAACTTCAGCTGCTCTGGCAATAGCTGGAGGTCCAAGCGCGTCCTCGTCTTACCCCGTTATTTCCGCACGAGGTTCGGCGACCCCCTCGTCGCCGTTCGCGATTCGAGTCCCTTCCAGCCTGGCCTGCGGATCGGCTGTCGAGTTTCAATTGCGCTTGACCACCAGCGCCGGGCAGTTCGCGCTGCCGGTTCGCCTTCGCGTGGGACGTGAATCTTCACAGAGTGTGATTCTGGAGGACGACGTCGATAGCGGGCGGGTGAAGTGGAAAATGAAGAGGGGCTTTGGCATAGCCACCGGCGTCAGCACCAGCGGCAACAGCTCTTTTCACGCAGTTGATCCCGGCCAGGACGACGGCCACGATGCGCAACTGTCGACTATGTTTATGAAGAAGCAAGCCACCATTCCGGAGGATGCCGGCCAGGTGAGGTTGACCTTCTTTCATATCTTCAACTTTGAACCCGGGTTCGACGGAGGAGTACTGGAGGTTTCAACTGACGGTGGAGCGTCGTGGCAGGATCTGGGCTCGCGTGCCATCGTGGGCGGGTATGACGGCAAGGTTACCGCGGCTTCGGATAATCCGTTGGGCAACCGGTTCGCGTGGACCTCGCGCGGCAAGCCGGGAGTCTTTTCTCAAGTGGTCATCAATCTGGACGAGTTCGCGGGCCACAAGATCAAGTTGCAGTTTCTGGCGGGCTTCGACGGCGCGACCGGGGTGAAGGACGGGTATGCCGGGTGGTTCATTGACGACCTGAGGATCACTGCAAAGAGATTCACCTGCAGGTGACCCGGAATCCCTATGGTCGGGTTCGGAGATCAGTCCATTGGGCAGTCGTTAGCCTCTCTCCAGCGAGCTTCACCGCAAGAGTTCGACGTTCGCAAGAGTTACGAGGAAGTCGGCCGCCGGTAACGCGCGCGTGGCGGCCGCGTGGCGGGCATCCAGTCAATGGCTAAGTCCCGATATACAGCCTCGCATCGGAGAATGTCTCGATCAACACCCCGGTGAGCAAAAGCACCTGAATTGCCGCCAGAATCCAGAACCTTTTCTTCTGTCGTGCCCTGACAATCAGAAGGACCAACGTAATAAGGCCAAGGGCGAAGACTGCTAAACCCCGGACGCCCTCCGACCGCAATCCCGGCGAGAAGAAGGTCAATGCCACAAGCGGCAGGAACCCCAGGACGAATCCCAGTAATCCCGCCATAGAGACCACGCGGCTGCTTCGTTTTGGATCTGTGATCATTACTGATTTCATTATCTCTTGTGTGGCGCCCGGCTCTCCACTGTTTCTGACTCGGTCCGCTGATAGATCGCCGCCTGGGACCTCGCTCGACTGCGGCTCTCCACCTACCCCTCTTTATTGCAGCTGTCTAACTCCTACGATGATTTGCCAGATTTCGAACGTTAACACAAGGCGACATGTCATCTTGACGCTCCTTGTCCTGGTTTGATCTCCCCGTCTCGCACGTGCTAGAATCCTTTCAATCTCAGAAAGGGAGGCAAAGAATCAATGAATCGTACAATAAGACGCGCCCCCATTTCTATTCGAAGAGATCTTTTCGCCGACTAGCCCTCCTCTCTCCTATTACCAGATCCGAGATCATCTTAAATAGCTAAGGACAGTTCTTCCCAGCATCAATTCCTGGAAGGAGGCGCCATGCAGACTCTTCTTGAACTCAAGCTGCCCGAGATCCGGACTGCCCTGCCCGGACCGAAGGCCAAAGCGATACTCGAACGCGACGCAAAGTACATCTCGCC
>DASYSA010000436.1:0-3645 GCA_036003885.1 Blastocatellia bacterium
GACACTCGGGCGACGGCATCGCGAAGATCGTAGTTTTCGACCAGAGCCGCGCGGATTAGCCCCTGGAGCTGCGAGTCCTTGAAGACCTCAAACCACTTCATGTCAGCAAGCGACGCCGGATCCGGTGGCGCGGTGGCATCCGAGGTCCCCCGGAATACCTCGGGTGTTTTGACCGCGGGCCTCCTATATTTCGGACCGACGGTGCAGCCCGAGAGCAGGCTCACAATTACGACGACAATAATCAACCTCTGGTTCATTTTCTTATGCACCTTCTGCGAGTACGCTCAGTCCCCTGTTGCGGGTGCGGGCGCCTCGGGCTGAGTAGGGTCGATCGCCCGTTTTTTCGCAGCACCAGAAAGCCTCTCGACCATATAAAACGTTACCGGAATGATGAAGATGGCGATTACGGTAGCGGCAAACATGCCGACTATTACCACGGTGCCGAGGATGCGCCGCGACGCCGCGCCCGAGCCAGAAGCGATCCAAAGCGGCACGCAGCCTAAGATGAAGGCGAAGGACGTCATCAGGATCGGCCGCAGGCGCAGGCGCGCGCCTTCAAGCGCCGCATCTACAAGATCGCGTCCCTTCTCGAACTCAGCCTTGGCGAACTCGACAATGAGGATCGCGTTCTTCGCGGCCAGTCCGATCAGCACGATCAGTCCAATCTGGGCGTACACGTCGAGATCGTAGCCTCGCAGCAAAAGGCCGAGGAAAGCGCCGAAGATAGCGATGGGGACCGAGAGGAGTACGGAGAACGGCAGAGACCAGCTTTCATACAACGCGGCGAGGATTAGAAAAACGAAGACCAGCGAGAGACCGAAAACCATGCCGACCGTTCCCGAGGCCTTCTTCTCCTGATATGAGAGATCCGCCCAGTCGTATCCGATCTCGCGCGGGAGGGTCTCCCTCGCAACCTGTTCGAGCGCGGCTATAGCCTGCCCCGAACTGTATCCCGGCGCGGCTGATCCGAGCACCTGTGCCGCGCGGTAGAGATTGAAGCGGGTTGTGTATTCAGGGCCGCTGATCCGCCGAGTAGTCGCGACCGCCGATAGCGGGACCATGCTGCCCTCGTTGTTACGGACATAATACTGTCCGATATCCCGGTCGGTAAGCCGCTCCTCTCCTTCTGCCTGGAGAAACACTCGCCACTGGCGGCCGAAGCGGTTGAACTGATTCAGGTAGAGCCCGCCCAGGAAGGCCTGCATCGTCTGGTAGACATCCCCCACAGCGACGCCCTGCTTCAGCACCTTGTCACGGTCGACGTCGGCGAAGATCTGTGGAACCGCGGCGCTGAATGGCGAGTTGACTCCCGTGAGCTCCGGCCGTTTGCGGCACGCCTCAATGAACTTCTGGAGATTCTGGTCCAGAAAAGCGACGGTCCCCCCGCTTCGATCCTGGAGCCAGAACGAGAACCCGCCGGAACTTCCCAATCCTGGAATCGAGGGCGGCATAAACGAAAAGGCAGTCGCTTCGGGAACCTCCCTGTTCAGCGCCCCGTTCAGAGTCTGAGTGATTGCCCGGGCCTGGAGCTTATCCGATCGGCGCTCGTCCCAAGGCTTCAGCGCCACGAAGAAGAAGCCCTGGTAGCTAGCCGAAATGCGGGTCAACAGACTGAATCCACCGATCGTGTTGTAGTACTGCACTCCCTCCGTCTTTGCGAGGATCCCCTCGATCTTCTTCAGCACCTGGTCCGTTCGCTCGAGCGAAGCCGCCGCCGGAAGTTGACAGTTCAGAAAGACGTAGCCGTAATCCTCTTCCGGTAGGAAGCTCGAGGGTATCGACCGGGCCAAAACGCCATCCAACAGCGCGAAGCCAACGAGAATCACAACGCCGATCACAGCCTTGCGGATCAGAGCGTGGCTCAGGCTGATGTAGCCTCGCGTCGCTTTCGCGAAGCCGCGATTGAAGGCGCCAAAAGCGCGGCCCAGCGGGCCCTTTGTCTCCTTGCGCGGCTTGAGCAGCATCGCCGAGAGGGCTGGCGAAAGCGTCAATGCATTAAAGGCCGATATGAGAACCGAGATCGCGATCGTCACCGCGAACTGTTTGTTCAGGCGTCCTTGAATTCCGCTCATGAATGCGACAGGAACAAAGACTGAAGTCAGGATGAGCGCAATGCCGATTACAGGACCGGAGACCTCCTTCATTGCCTGGAGCGTTGCATCACGTGGGCCCATACCTTCTTCGATATGGTGCTCCACTGCTTCGACGACAACAATCGCATCATCGACCACCAGTCCGATCGCCAGGACGAGGCCGAACAGCGAGAGCGTGTTGATCGAAAAGCCCAGCAATGGGAAGAGCGCGAAGGTCCCTATCAGCGACACCGGCACGGCAATCATTGGGATGAGTGTCGCGCGCCAGTTCTGCAGAAACAGGAAGACAACAAGTATCACGAGGACCATCGCGGCGCCGAGCGTCTTTAAGATCTCCTTGATGCCTTCGGAGACGGGAAGAGTAGTATCGAGCGTGATGGCATAATCGAGATCGGCCGGGAAGCTGCCCTTCAAGTCCGCCATTGTCTTCTTCACGCCGTCGGCGACAGCCAGCGAGTTCGATCCAGGGGCCTGAAAGATTGCAATGATGCAGCCCGGCTGGCCGTTCACTCGCGCCCTCTGTTGATAGTTCAGGGCGCCAAGCTCGATGCGCGCGACGTCCTTCAATCGAACCACGGAGCCGTCGGAACTCGACCGCACGACGATCTGGCCGAACTCCTCCGGGGTTGAGAGCCTCCCCTGCGCCCGTACGGTGTAGGTCATCTCCTTACCCTTCGGCGCGGGTTCGGCGCCCACCTGTCCAGCGGGGTTGACGGCGCTCTGTTGTTGAACAGCGCGGGCGATGTCAGGAACCGCCAATCCGAGTTTGGCGAGTACGTCGGGCTTGACCCAGATCCTCATCGCATAGTCGCTCGCGCCAAAGAGCCTTACCTCGCCCACACCCGGCACGCGGTAGAGGGTATCGTTGATGTTGATGTTTCCATAGTTGGCGAGGAAAAGGGAGTCGTAGGTGTGCTGGGGCGAGAAGAGCGATATGACGAGCATCGGGAGCCCGGTCGACTTGCGAATATTGATGCCGAACTGGTTCACATCGGTCGGGAGGTTCGGCTGCGCCTGCGCCACGCGATTCTGCACGTTCACCTGATCGGTGTTGACATCCGTGTCCACGTCGAACGTGACGGTCAATTGCTGCGTACCGTCGTTTGCGTTGGTGGACTGCATGTAGAGCATGTTGTCCACACCATTCATCTGCTGTTCGACGGGGGTGGAAACCGACTGCTCTATGGTCACTGCGTCCGCGCCGGTGTAGGACGTTGAGGTGATGATCTGGGGCGGAACGAT
Organism: Blastocatellia bacterium; assembly: GCA_036003885.1. Taxonomy (GTDB): domain Bacteria; phylum Acidobacteriota; class Blastocatellia; order UBA7656; family UBA7656; genus DASYSA01. The sequence goes on from DASYSA010000436.1 coordinate 3,336, forward strand.
CTGAGGAAACTGCGCCAGGGGCAGCCCCCGCATAGCGATGAGGCCCGCGATAACGGTGACGATCGCGATCACCATAGCAACGATCGGCCGGTCAATAAAAAAGTTCGATATCATTGCTCAATCTCTCCAGCAGAGGTCAGAGATCAGAGATCAGAGATCAGAGGTCAGAGATTAGAGGTCAGAGGTCAGACAGTGGTCTGCAGCAGAGCACGACTGCCACCCGCTGAACCTCCCCAAGTAGGGCTTCCCACTGCCTGACTGATGACTGCTTCTGCATACCGTCTTCTGACTTCTGACCTCTGACCTCTGA
>DASYSA010000437.1:0-13792 GCA_036003885.1 Blastocatellia bacterium
TGAAAGTCTTACTGCCTACCGTCCGAATATTTTGCATGTACTGGTCTGGGGTTGCGGCCGAGTCCGACTGCTTCATAGACTTCTCTGCCTTACTTCGCTGCACATCGCCCGCTGGTCCTCCCGCGACACCGGGCGACATCGCTCCCGAAGTCTCACCCACCTCGCTTCTTCGACCATGCTCGTTCATTCTGGTTTGGGGGAAGGGAACTGGCCGGCCGCGCGCGTCCTTCATATCCTCAGTCACCAGAAAAGAGGTGTAAGGGGTGACTATGCCGAAGCGAGTTCCAAGACCCACTATCTCATCGACAAGCTCGCGGTTCTCGCCATTGAGTCTCGTCTGTTCGAGGAGATATCCGACGCGCCGCGTTGCCCAGAGTCTCGGCAAGAACTGGTTCGCGCCTCGCTCGCTTGGGAAATTCTGGCCTCCGAATGCAAACGTCTCTTCGCGCGATCCCATCTTGCCGCTCAACCTGACGGTGCTCCCGTTCGCATTGTTCTTGTAACGCCCGACAATAGTGAGCTGAGATCCCTTGAAGAGATCGGGGAGCGCACGCGGATAGAGCGAATCGGACTCGACGCCGCCCAGGTCCAGATGCAGGTTGGACAGCACCGGGTAGTTGACCTTCGCGAAGAAGTTCGAGACTTTCACTTCAAGATCTTCGTTAGGTTCGATGTAGTCGCTTGTGCCGCGATTGTCAGAAGCCAGCTTGTCCAGCAGATTTGTATTCACATCGTAGCCGACACCGAAACTGAAGAGCCGAACGCCCGCGCGGTTAGCCTCGGCCGCGTTTTTCAATATCTGCTTCACGTCGGTGGTCCCGACCGTTGGAAGGCCGTCGGTGACGAACACGATCATCGCCGGACGTTCGCCCGGCTGGAATTGCTTCATAGCGGCGACAACCGAGTCGTTGATGTTAGTGCCGCCCTCGGCTCGCAGATTGTCGATGAATGAACGCGCTTCCTGCCTGGCTTCTTTGCCGGCTTCAACGAGCGAGCCTTTCATCAGGTGCTCTTCGCCGGAGAAAGATACGATGTTGAACCGGTCGCGCGGCGAAAGCGACTCGACCCCGAAGTGAAGGGCGGCTTTTGCCTTTTCGATCTTCTCTCCGCTCATCGAACCGGATGTATCGAACACGAAGATGACGTCCTTCGCGATTCGTTCCTGTTCGCTGATGTTCAGCTTGGGAGAGATGAGCATCAGGAAGTAGCCCTCCTTGCCCGGCTCGCGGTGAGTGATCAGGGAGATCCCGAAGTCCTTTTCGGAAAGTGAATAGTAAAGCAGAAAGTCTTTCTGAGCCTCTTCACCTGACCCTTCGAAGCTCAGACGGGCGCGCTTCTCGCCATCTCTGGACACGGAGATCTTATGCGAAGGCGAGTAGATGTTCTTGAGATCTATCTGAGAGTCAATCTCGACGCTGGCGGCGATTTGCCCGATCGGCTGCTGGAGCATCCGGCGGCCCGAGCCGAGTTCGTAGCGATAGGCGACAACCCCGCCCTCGCTCTTGATCACCTGCGAGTAGGCCAGTTCGATCTTCTTGGTGCTCCGAGGCAGGATGGGAAAGACGCTCGCTTGAAACAGATCTTTGCCGGCGTATTCGAGCAGGCCCGGGTCGATCATCTTGCGGACGATCTCGTTATAGATCTGGCGCGCTTTCCCCCGTTCCATGACCTCCGCGGCCATTCGCTTATCCCCATCGTAGATGGCGAAATCGGAGAGTGACGCGCTCTCCGGTATGGGAAAAAAGAAAGAGCCTTCGAGCGTGTACGGCGTGTCATTTTCGAAGACCTGCTCTACTCGTGTTGTGGCAACCTGAGAGTCGATCTTAGTCGTGATCTTGACCGACTTGACCTTGAGTACTCGCGGAAGCGGAACCGGAGGTCGAGGATGAGGCGGGCATCGATGACAGTCGTCCGGGACAATTATTCCTTGCGCTGAAGCTAAGCTCGATAGACAGATAACCAGCGCGAAAGCCAAGAGTAAACTCTTTTTCATCACATTCCCTTATGCTCTAAGAAGCGAGGGGGCTCTCAAGATAACTTTTAACGTTCCAGCCCGTGCTCTGGCTTGAGAGCCCCCGCTATTCAATTGAACGACCGAGCCAGCCGTGCTTGCCAACTTTTTTTCTTTGATGCGGAGGCACCTGAAGGCTAAGCCACGAATCACACGAATTCCACGAATTGACACGAATCATTCGTGCAGTTCGTGGAGGCCCCTTCCTGTCGTTGATCAACGCGGCAAAGGGCGATCTATCTACCGGGATGGGGGGAGTGCGCTCTCCGAGTTGACCCAGGCCGTGTACCATAGATTGGCCAGCATCTGGGAACCGGCCGCAAGCCTCGCCGTCACGAAGCGCTTTGCGTCTGGATCCCGATTCTGGTCGTTCCAGCGGGCTGTCTTCTCGAGTTGATAGAGCTTTGCGACCTGGCTGTGCGACTCGAACAGATACTTCATGATGTCCGAAAAGGTGTCTGGAAGGCGCGTGGCGGGCCTGACCATGCTATCGAAGTCCGCAGGACGAATCTGGGTCCTGACGTACTCGGTTTCGAATCGTCCGTGCAGTGGTTCACGCGTATTCAGCTCAGGGTTGGCGCTGGTGGTCCAGCCGTTATAGTGAATAGTGGTGTGAAGCGGCTGCGAACCATCCGCAACATAGTGTCCCATCACGCCGGCGTAGTAGATGATGTTCTGCTCTATCTGCTCGCGCTCGGAAGCCCGCTGCGGGTCCCGCCACTGGCGAAACAGCACCTGCACCTTCTCATACCCTTCAAGGATCGAGTAGGGAAGGAATCCGATCTCCTTCGGGTTTTTACCGCCGGCGCGAAGCCAGTCAGCGTATTTGTAGCGGTCATCGGGCAACGCTTCGAAGTTCTGGGGCTTGTCTATGTCGACGAAGTGGTCCGGAGCATTCACCTCACGAAGGGCGGTGTAGAGTTCCTTGCTGTCGCGCCAGCGATCCGGCTCCGGTCCAAGGAAGGCAAGTCTTGGCGCGGCGTTCTTAAAAAAGTCGGGCATGTCCGATGGCAGGTGGGCTGCGGCTACCTGGTTGATCCAGCGATGCCCCTCGTCTCCCCAGGCTCGCGAGGAGCGCGGCCATATGCAAAGGGTCAGGATTGTTGCGGCAAGAAGAAGAGCAACTGCCAATGATCCTCGATGGTTCATTTCACACTCCGATTAGAATTGTAGTTGGGGTTCAGAATGTAAATTCGAAATTCGAAATTCGAAATTCGAAATGTGCTCAGTCTTCATCGTGCTCGCTGCCGTCGTAGTGCATAACGATCGGCTCTTCGTCGACTACCGTCTCCAGGTGAACGTCTCGTCCCCAAAGCTTATAGACATACTCGAGAGTCTTGCGCCCGTACTTCATATCGAGCTCCACTCCCTCGTAGCGATGCTTGAGATAGAGCTCGCGATTGCCGTCGTAGTCTCCATCGGTAACCTCGATATAAGGAAAGCCGAAGTTCGTCATATTCGCGACGAGCTGATCGCGCACTTTCTTCCATTTCTTCTCGGTCACCGTCCAGTCCTCTTCATCTACCAGCTCGTAGACGAACAGGTCGAGATCTTCACATAGTTCTTCGGTCAGATAGTTGCGCAGGAAAGAGATGTCATTATCCAGCTCGCGGACCTCAAAGAGTTTCTCGCGCCCTTCGCCTCCCTTTCGGCCGAACTTCTCCCGCTCCTCGTCGGTAGGGTTGTCCCATCGCTTCTCGATGTCTTCGAATATCTTGTATCCGAGGTAGTAGGGATTGAGTTGACCCTTGTGCGGGGAGACCACTCCGGCGTGCAACTCGGCAAACTGAAGGTGGTCGCTCGTAGACAGGTCCATCTCACGCATTATCCGCGAGTGCCAGTAGCTTGCCCAGCCTTCATTCATAATCTTGGTCTGCATCTGGGGAACGAAGTATTCCATCTCCTCGCGCAGCATTGCCATCACGTCGCGCTGCCAATCCTTCAATACCGGCGAATTCTTCATGATGTAGTAGATCAGGTCCTTCTCGGGCGAAGCCAGGCTGGGTTTGTGCGTGCCGTCGGCGTCAATTACAGTTTCGTCCTGTCCGGCGATCTCCAGTTTCGACAGAAGGTCGTCGTAACGACCCTCCGGCTTCTTCTTCTTAACCTTCTCTGCTTCGCTCTTCTCCTCCTCGGGGACATCTTTCTTAATGAAGAAGTTGGGGTCGATGTGCTCATCGATCGACAAAACGGCGTCGAGGAACTCCTCGACAACCTTGCGACCATAGGTGAATTCATACTCCGCCATTCGGCGGGCGTGCATCGCGGCTTCGTCCACCATGCGTCGATTCGTGCGCGAGAAGTAGACGCTGTTCTTGAAAAAATCGACGTGACCCAACACGTGCGCGATGACCATCATGTTCTGGACCAGCGAATTGGTCTCGAGCAGGAACGCGTAAGAAGGATTAGAGTTGATGACCACTTCGTAGATCTTGGAGAGGCCGAAGTCGTACATCATCTTCATCCGGTGATAAGCCTTGCCAAAGGTCCAATGCGAGTAGCGCCCTGGCAGCGCATAGGAACCTACTTCATACATCACGCTCGCCGGCACTATTTCAAAGCGGACCGGGAAAGGGTCCAACTTGAACGTGGCGGTGGCGATCTCCCATATCCGTTCTACCGCTGCCTCCAGTTCTTTGACTTCTCTATCGATCATAGTATTCCTGAGGCTCGACATCCTGGCGCGGCGCTTCAGCGAGCCACCGATCTTCTCTTCGCCCGCGCTGTGTCATACCGTGATTGAAGGTCAGGCTTCCTCGCCGCGCTTGCCGAAGAAATCCTTAAGCGCCGGATAGACGTCTTCCTTATCGTCGATCCGCACGCCGACGAACCGTTCCTGATTCTTGAGACGGTCTTTGAAGATGGAGAGCAGAGCGCCTGACGACCTGCGATAACTCGCCGCGCCCTCTTCGCCGATCTCGCCATAGCCGAAGAGGTTGCAGGTTCCGATCAGCTCATCCGCCAGCCGTACGGCCTCGTCGTTATCGGAGTAGTAGTTGTCTCCGTCTGAAAAGTGAAACGGATAGATATTCCAATCTCTGGTGGGAAAGCGGTCCGCGATTGTGTCGAGTGCGAGGCGATAGGCGGAGGAGACGACGGTTCCGCCCGACTCGCCCTGGGTGAAGAACTGTTCCTCGGTCACTTCCTTCGCTTCGGTGTGATGGCTGATAAAAACGATCTTCACCTGATCGTATTTCGTCTTGAGGAAGCGCACCATCCAGAAATAGAACGAACGCGCGATGTACTTCTTGAACTCGCCCATTGATCCCGACACGTCCATCATGGCTATGACGGCGGCATTCGATTCGTACTGAGTCTGTTCTTCCCAGCTCTTGTATCGGAGATCTTCCTTCTTGAAGCGACCCATTCGAGCGTCGCCGGTTTCGCGCGCCTGTCGCTTGATGTTCTCCATTATGCTGCGACGTTTATCGAGATTCGACAGTATGCCGGCCCGCCGAATCTCCGTGAACTTGGTTGTTTTGGACTGGACGGCCTGTTTGGCTTTCTCTTCGAGATAAGGCAGATGCAGGTCTTCAAAAATGAGTTTGGCGATCTCATCGATATCGACTTCAGCTTCGTAGTACTCCTGACCCGGCTGATCGCCCGCGCCGGGTCCCTTGCCGGCCCCCTGACCTGGCTGACCCTCTCGCGCGATTACGTCTCCCACTTTGCTCTTGCCGTCGCCCGTTCCAACGTGTTTCCGCTTGCGATAGTCATATCGAAACTTGTATTCGTCGAGGGAGCGGATCGGAACCTTGACGACCCGTTTGCCGTCCGAGAGGATAATCGACTCGTTGGAGACTATGGAGCCGAGGTTCTTTTTGACGGCTTCGCGGACGCGTTCCTTATGGCGTTCCTGATCGATCTGGCCCTTTCGCTGCAATGACCAGTCGTTTCGCTGGACTGACATACTTGTCACCCTTTACGCACTCATCACTATCTAAATCAACGCCCGCAAGTCCCGGTCGGGCAATGCGGGCGTGGTAGGGTTGGTACGCACGCTGGGTACGCACGCTTCCAGCGTGCCGGTCTTCGCAGGCGCGTATCCTCCAGCGAGCGGGCGTTGCAGGTACGGCACGCTGGAAGCGTGCGTACCCAGCGTCGCTAACGCGAAAGCAGCGTTCCGACGTAAGTGAGAAGCTCATTCGCGCAGACCGTGCAGTAGCCGTGCTGGGAGACCAGCCGATCTATCACTTCGTTGATGCGCCGCAGTTGATCGTTATCCGGTGTCTTCACCGAGGTTGTGATCTTCACGACGTCCTTCAGGTCCGAAAAGATCTTCTTCTCGATCGCTTCCTTCAATCGCTCGTGCGACTTGTACTCGAAGGACTTGCCCTTGCGAGAGTAGCTCGAGATTCTGATGAGGATCTCCTGCCGAAACGTGTTTTTTGCGTTCTCGCTGATACCGATCTGTTCCTCTATCGAACGCATGAGCTTCTCGTCCGGCTCCAACTCCTCTTCGGTGATGGAGTCCTTCAGTTTCTCCTTGTTGCAATAGGCTTCGACGTTGTCCAAATAGTTGTCGCACAGCCCCTTGGCCATCTCCTCGAACGAATAGACGAACGCCCGCTGCACTTCGTTCTTGGCGATGTCGTCGTACTCTCGTCTGGCGGTCGCTACAAGATTCAAGTAACGTTCTCGCTGCTCGCCCGAGATTCCGGAATGCTGTTCGAAGCCGTCCTTTATGGCTCGAAGCGAATCGATCGGATTGATACACGTAATGTTGTCGCGGACCAGCGCGTTCGACAGCCGGTTGATCACGTAGCGCGGGCTTATGCCATCCATGCCCTCGCGAATCGTGTCTTCCTGAAGCTCCCGCACGTCTTTCGACTTAAACCCCTCGACGTCCTCCCCGTCATAGAGCTTCATCTTCTTCACGATGTCGATGCTAGCCTTCTTCGGCTCTTCCAGGCGTGTCATCACTGCAAACATCGCGGCGATCTTGAGCGTGTTGGGCGCAATGTGGATGTTGCGCAATGCATCCGACTGGTTGAGCAATTTGCCGTAGATTCGCTCCTCCTGCGAGACCTTCAGATTGTAGGGAACCTTGATCATGATGATCCGGTCCTGGAGCGCCTCGCTCTTTCGATTCGCGACAAAAGCGCTGTACTCGTTCTCGTTGGTATGGGATATGATTGCCTCATCCGCATAGATCATCGCAAAGCGGCCTGTCTTGATGCTCTGTTCCTGGCTCAACGTGAGCAGGCTGTAGAGAAACTTCTCATCAACCTTGAGCATTTCGACGAACTCCATCAGCCCGCGGTTGGCGATGTTCAACTCACCGTCGAAGCGATAGGCTCGGGGGTCTGATTCGACGCCGACTTCGCCGATAGTTGAGAGGTCGATCGAGCCGGTCAGCTCGGTGATGTCCTGAGACTTCGGGTCGGAAGGTGCAAAGGTGCCTATGCCGATCCGGTCCTTCTCGGAGAAGAGGAGGCGGTGCACCAACACGTCTTCATGGCGGCCGCGGTAGACGTGCTCCAGGTTGTACCGGCACTGCGGGCACAACTCCCCTTCGATGTAGATGCCATAATGCCGCTCTATCTCGGCTCGAAGCTCGGGCGGGATCAGGTGAAGAGGCTCTTCGTGCATCGGGCAGTCCTTGATCGCATAAACCGCTCCAAGCTCGGTACGCGACCATTTCTCCAGCCCGCGTTTGAGCATGGTAACGATGGTTGATTTGCCTCCGCCTACCGGACCCATGAGAAGCAGGATGCGCTTGCGCACCTCCAGCCGCTGGCCCGCCGACTTAAAGTACTCGACTATCTTCGAGATCGGTCCCTCGATTCCGAATAAGTCATCGCTGAAAAAATTGTAGCGACAGATCTCGTCGCGCGAGCCCTCGTTAACCTTATCTACCCCAGCCGCGAGGATCATGTCGCAGGCGCGAGCGTGCGACAGTTTACACACGTTTGGATTCTGCAAGACAAGCTCGAAGTAGTCGCGGAATGTGCCCTCCCATGCCAGGCGCTCCCGGTCCCGGCGATGTGTTTCAAGGAGATCGCTTATATTGAATTTGTTGTCTTCCATTTATTACCTCCGATCCCGCGGTATTCCTGCGACGCTCGACTACTCGCCCTGGAGGCCGGTATCGAGCGGTCCCGTGGGCCGTTCATTGAGCCGCGCCTGCACCGGAGCGACCCCTTCGGCAGGCGCTCCTCAAAATTGCGAGAGTTCGGACGACACTCAGTCTACGCCCTTGCGGGCGCACAGTCGGAGGTAAGGGTCCGGCTGCTCGTGGCTCGACTGGATGCGCGCTCAACCTCGATGATTCACAAGCGAAGCATCTCGCCAAACTTACTCAGGCCATCTATCAAACACCGGTCGTCAGTACTGCGCAGATTATAGCACAGAGCGCAAGCGTGGCCCTTAACAACCGCTTTCTGATGATCTTATGGCAATCGCTTCCTCATCCCGGCGCGCGAAATGCCTCGAGGATCTGGTTCGATGCGCACAATATCCGTCGCTAATCTCCTTCGGCTATGACTATTCGCGGCCTCAGCAACTGGCCGGCTGCCTCATAGTGGCCAACGGCTATCAGAGATCCCTCCTGGTCACAGATTCGGACTGGCAGCCCATCATCATCCATGCTCACATCGACCGGCCGCCCGTGCGCAATCAGCTCGACACCCTCCGGCGCCAGTCTCACCGACGGCAGATGGGCCAGCATCTCCGCCGGAGTCACAATCGCGTCAGCCAGCTCCTCCCGCTCGCGGATTGTCTCCAGGGCTTCGAGCGTCAGGGCGTTCGCGATGTGGAAGTGCCCTGCCGCATTCCGCCTTAGCTCAGCGAGATGAGCCCCCACGCCGAGACGATTGCCGATGTCGTATGCAAGAGTCCTGACGTAGGTACCCGACGAGCACTTCACTCGAACCTTGAAGTCACGGGTGCCATCAGGCTCGTCGCTCAGAGGGCCCATCAACTCAATCGAGCGGACGAGAATAGGCACCGGCTTTCGTTCGACGTCGCGGCCTGCTCGAGCCGCCTGGTAGAGTCGCTCACCCGCCACTTTCTTGGCGGAGAACATGGGTGGAGTCTGCAATTGAGGCCCAATGAATTCACTGAGCGTTCGACTCACATCATCAATGCTCACGGCATTGGATGCCGATAGAGGACTAATCTGTTTGCCGGTGCGATCCTGCGTGTCAGTGGCAAAACCCAGCTTGACCGTTGCCTCGTATTCCTTGTCGAGGTGTACGAGGAATTGCGCCAGCCGGGTCGCGCGCCCTACGCACACGACGAGTACTCCTGTTGCGAATGGATCCAGCGTGCCGACATGGCCGACTCGTCGAGTGCCAAGGATGCGTCGCACTCTGTCGACGACATCGTGAGACGTCATACCCTCAGGTTTGTCTATTATGAATGCTCCAATCATAAGAAGTCGCGCGAGAGGAGATTTTGCTGCCTGCCCGGCTGAGAAGTGAGGAGTCTATCATGTTCGCCCGTGAAGACTTTATCCTCTTCATTCTCTGGGTGATGGTCTGAGCGCCCCTCGGCTGGCCGGCGGCGGTCTCCGGCTGTTTTCAAAAGACCACGTGTTGAGTAGAATTTCTGCGGTGATTCTCAAAAGCATCATCGTCGCTGTAGGAACAGCAGTCATCGTGCTCTTTGCAGGCGTGATGACGCCTTCATCGGGAGCGTGGGCCGTTGGCCGGCAGCAGGACAAGACCGCAACTCAAAAACCTGGGAAGCCAGTCGGGCCGGATGACGCGCCGACTCAGAACAAGGACGAGTCAAAAATAAGGCTCACTGCGGATCTTGTGATGCTTGACGTAACGGTCACCGATGCGACTGTGAACAAGCCGGTGCTGGACCTCAAGGAGGATCAATTCCAGATATTCGAGGACAAGCTTCCTCAGAGGATCGAGGTTTTCAGCAGGGATCAGATCCCTGCCTCGCTCGTCTTTGCGATCGACACGTCAGGCTCGATGAAGACGAAGCTTGACACTGTTATTGCAGCCTCCGTCAATCTTGTGAAGGATGGGCGGCCCGGCGACGAGATGGCGGTGATCGAGTTTAAGGACGAGGCCGAGTTACTGTCCGAATTCACCGAAGACGCAACCGAAGTCACTGACACGCTTCAAGCGCTCACGGCAAGGGGACGGACAGCGCTGCTCGACGCCGTTTACCTTGCGGCGGAGTATGCTCACACCGAGGCCAGGAACAGGCGTAGGGCGGTCGTTCTTGTGACCGACGGCGTCGATAAGAACAGCTACTATAAGTTCGAACAGGTAGTGAACCGCTTGCGCGAGACCGACGTACAGATCTACCTGATTGGCTTCACCAAGGACCTCCAGAACGATGGTGCATGGGTCTTCAAGAAGAGCGAAAAGGATAAGGCAGAGGGACTGCTAAGCCGACTTGCGGCCGAGACCGGCGGGCGTGCTTTCTTTCCGAAGGAACTTGCTGAAGTACACGCGATTGCCCAGCAGATCTCCACGGATCTCCGCACCCAGTACTCGATTGGTTACTATCCGGCGAACTCTAAACGGGATGGAACATTTCGGGCGATAAGTGTGCAGGTCAATGCGACGGGCAACCGGCGGCTTGTTGCGCACACGCGGCCTGGGTATACGGCACCGCGTGGAGAATGAGCCTCAATCGAGATAAGCAGGCATCAAGGAGAACGACTGGTGCGAGATGATATTGCAAAGACATTCCGGGCTGTGAGTGTGGCTGATTCAATCGGTGGTCAACCTGCGCGAAGGAATGCGCCTCCACCGATATCGGGGCTGGGGTATCGTAAGAAGCTGATTCCGTTCGGATGGTATGGCGGAAAGTTTTCACACCTTGATTGGCTCTTGCCACTCCTGCCCGAATGCCATCATTACTGTGAACCCTTTGCTGGTTCGGCTGCCGTGCTGCTCAACCGAGACCCGGCGCCTGTCGAAACGTACAACGATGTTGACGGCGAAGTTGTCAATTTTTTCCGAGTCTTGCGTGACGACTATGAATCCCTTACTCGCGGCATCGCACTGACCCCATTTTCCCGTGAAGAGTTCGCCTCCGCTTGTATTCTCGACCCTGAAGCATCGTCGGTTGAACGGGCAAGGAGGTTTTATATTCGTGCCAGGCAAGTTCGCACTGGATTGGCTCAAACAGCTTCGCTTGGACGTTGGGCCAACTGCAAGAACACAAGCCGTGCAGGAATGAGCGGCGTCATTAGTCGTTGGCTCGGCGGAATTGCAGCGCTTCCGGAGATTGCTGAGCGTCTCGTTCGGGTTCAAATCGAAAACCGCCCGGCAATTGACGTCATTACCCTCTATGACTCCCCTTCCACTCTGTTCTACTGTGATCCTCCGTATGTTCACGACACAAGAGGCGACGCAAAGGCATACGGGTACGAGATGACAGATGAACAGCACAAGCAATTAGGAGATACGTTGAACTCGGCAAAGGGAAAAGTCGCCATGTCAAATTATGATTGTCATTTGTTGGATCGGCTGTACCCTAAGAAGCGATGGCACAAATATATCTGCAACCCGCGAACAAATCATGCGACCAAGGGAACCCGGATCGAAGTCTTGTGGACGAACTACACCTAGGCGAACAGACTCTCCAGCCCACCCTTCTATTTGATGGCAACTTCTGATCTCTTCATCTCGATCTCGCAGCACCACCTCGACGATTTCACCGAAGGCGGTCGAAAGACCACAGTACAGACTACTGCTTCACTTGAGGTGGGGGAGGCAGGTTCGTTCCCCGCGGCCGGTTGTATGGTGACGTCGAAACCCACGCCGGCATAGCGTCCGCACTCGCCGCTCGCAAGCCTACTATTGCGCTGACCAGTGCCAGCGTCCTCGGGCCTTCCCAGTTCCACTCCGGGCGAACTGTGTCCGTCGTCTGATGATAGTCGGTAACCAACCACTTCTTAGCGCGGTCTCGGAGTTGAACCATATCGCCGGCGGGAAACCCGAGCATCATGATTCCGGGGACGCCCTTCAATACGAACGCGTAATGGTCCGAGCGATAGAAAGCGCCTTCTTCTGGAAAAGGGTCGGCCGTCACTTCGTTTCCGGTTGCCTCGACCACCGCCGCGGCTATCGACCCGAGCTCTGAATGTTCGGCGCCATAGATGATGACCCGCTTCACCAGGCCATAAGTCTCGCTCCCTATGCCGTCGAACTGAATGTCGGCAGCAACCTTCTCGATCGGCCAGGTTGGATGCTTAACCCAGTACTGCGCGCCCAGCAGACCATGCTCCTCGCCCGTAACCGCAAGGAAAATGATCGAGCGGCGCGGCCGGGGCCGCGATTTCGCAAATGCCTCCGCGATTGACATCACAACCCCGACGCCGAGCGCGTCGTCTGCAGCGCCGAAGTAGATCCGCCCATCTGAAGCCGTCCCAAACGCGTCGTAATGCGCGCTGAACACAACTGCCTCTTCCTTGAGTTTTGGGTCGGACCCTTCCAGCAGGCCCACTACATTACTGCCGATTGCATCTTCACGTTTCAACCTGAGAGCCAGCGTCACCGGCTTGTTCAAGTCTCGCGAGACGAACTCTCCGGACTCCGCCTTTTCCTTCAACTCAGCGAAGTTCGACCCGCCAGCACTGAGTAGCTTCCGAGCGCCATCTGCGCTGACCAGCACAATTGGCGGGAGCTTGAACGGCATCGCAGGCGTCGCCGGTGACTCGGCGAGCTCCACTCTTCGGCGCGAAAGAAACTCTCCAATCTTATCGTAAGACAATCCGCTTACAGTGAGGTCGGCCAGTATTATCCCTGCGACTCCTCGCATGACCAAACCGCCGATCAGAGCCTCCAGGCCTGTCGCCTTATCCCATGCGGTCTTATCCACATTTTTTGGATGACCTCCCAGAACCACCACCACTTTTCCCTTAACGTCCAAACCCGCAAAGTCATCGCGCTTCAGCGTCGAGGACATAATACCGTAGCCGATGAACACCATCGCGCCGGTGGCGTCTACGCTGTCGCTCGAGAAAGGCGGCGCGACTACGAACTCGTCACGGAACTTGAGGACTGTGTCGCCGGCCTTTAACGTTGACTCGGGTAGCGTCTCGAAGCTATTGAACTTGATCGCCTGGAGGTAAGTACCGTTGTCGCCCAGCGGTTTGATTCCAAGATTGGCGAAGCGATCTGCGAGGTAGCGGGCCGCGCGATCTCCCCCCGGCGTAGCGGTACCTCGTCCCTCCATCTCTTTTGAGGCCAGCCTGCTGGTCACCTCGCGAATCGTCTCTGCTTTCACCCTTGTCCCGAGCTCCCGCTCATTGGGAGCGAGCGCCCTTGCAACTTTGGGAGCCGTGGCGGTACTCTGCCAGGCGGACGCGGCGGGAGCCAGCAAGACGCAGATCGATAGCGCTGCAGCTACCCCGCTCCGAAGATTTCGCAAAAAAAGATTGACCGTCATATCAGTTCTCCACTATAGGATTCCGTTGACAGGGGTAATGGATTAAAGCGTGAGTCGATCCTTGCGATACGACGGCCCGCCAACTGAACGGGCTTCTATGCCGGCGCCGGCCTTGCTGTTCCGACAACGCGGGCGGCTTTTGCTATGGCGAACTCCAGGAACTGGCTCATGGAGGACATCATGTATGACCTGAGAAAACTCTGTATCGTGGCCGTATTGATGTTGCTTCTCGCTGCGACGGTGGTGCATCTCAGCGCACAGGAGGGTCCGCCTCCTCCCGGCAGGGGGGATAGACCGGGTGGCCGAGGTAATATCAGAGAATTTCTGGGGCTGGGACCAGCGCCCGATCCGGTCGCGGCGGAGCGCGGCCAAAAGCTATACGCTCCCAACTGCGCCTTCTGCCACGGCGAGAAG
>DASYSA010000438.1:0-4414 GCA_036003885.1 Blastocatellia bacterium
AGCGAAGATAAATACACATTCGCCGAAAAGAAGCACATGATAAATCCGAGCAATCTCTCGGTGGTCGCCTTCGTTCAGGACGACAAGACCAAGCAGGTTCTGCAGACCGTCTCTTTGAAGGTTGGCTCCCTTCCGACTGTATCGACCAAGTAAGGGAACCGACCTGATGATGACGCGTCAAGATTTGCGCCGGCGTTTCGCGCGGCAAGTGCTGGCCGGGCTTCTCGGTTTATCAACCGCGTGGGCCGCCGATCAGAAGCCTCCAGATCCCATCAGCTGGGCCCTGAACAATGATGGGCCTTCGCAGGCGATCAAGCCGGGTAGCGTCTTCAAAGTACAGATCGAAGCCCGTATAGAGCAAGGTTGGCATCTCTATTCCACTGAACAGCCGGCGGGTGGTCCGAGGCCAACGCGCATCATCCTCCCGCCGGATCAAGTCTTTGAAGCGGGAGGCCCGGTAGAATCGCCGGCCCCGCTGACCGCTCACGACGATAACTTCGATATCGAGACGGAATTCTATGAAGAGGCAGTTATTTTTACGCTTCCGGTGCGGGTAGTTGCCCGCGCACCTGCGGGAACCTACAAGCTCCAAGTGGAAGTAAGGTTCCAATCCTGCACAAACCAGTTATGCCTGCCTCCCAGGACGATCAAGCTGGATCTCTCCGTCGAGGTCGCAAAAAGCAGCTAGTCGGTAGCCCGGCGGTGTCCGTCCGAGGTAGCTCAAGTTCAACCTGGCTTGAGGTCGGTCGTGGAAGAACGAGGAAAGGAACGTGGTTCCGGGCCGAAGCTCGGTGCATCGATCTGTAACCCATGCGGTTTACCTGTGCACGAAACGGTGTCCCGCTTTAGTGCGCAGGAGCGTTGAAACTCACGCTGAACCAATAGTTAGCAACGAGGAACGGATTTTGCAGATAGGTATGGCCGGTATGCATTGGTCGGATTGAGGTCATACCAGGGAGGGGTTGTCATGAGAGTGAGTAAATTGAGTCAAGCGAGCAGGGCGTTGGTTATCAGCGGAGCGTTGCTTCTAGGGACGAGCGTTCAAGCGAGTCCGCTCCAACAGGATTCCCAGCGTAAACAAGAGAAGGCCGCGAGGAAACAGGAGAAGCAGGCCCAGAGGCAGCAACAGCAACAGCAGCAGCAACAGCAGCAAACGCAACAGCAGCAGCAACAGCAACAAGAACAGCAGCAGAGGGCTCTAAGAAGGCAGCAACGGCAGCAGGAGCAGCAGCAACAGCAGCAACAGCAGAATCAGCAGAACACCGACAACCGCAGGCTGCAGCAACAGCAAGTGCCGCAGAACCAGGATAATTTGAGGCGCCGCCAGATGGAACAGCAGAGCCAGGAGAGTCGGAGGCTTGAACAGCAGCGATTAACTCAACAAAGCCTGGAGCGGGCGCGACAACAGTACAACGACCAACAGAGACTGGCGCAGGAACGCCGATGGAATGAGCACGACAGGGATCAGCGGCTTGCCCAATATCGACAGCAACAGCAATGGCAACAGCGAATTGAACGTCAGCGACAGTTCGATCTCGAGCGACAGCGGCGTCTGAATCAGTTGCGTTATCAGCAACTGTATCTGGAACGGCTGCGTCAGGATCAGCTTCGATTACAGAGCTGGCGCTATACCTACGCGCCTCTCCAGTACCGGTACAACCGAGGTGGGCGATACTACCAGGTGAATCAGTACGGCGCAGACATGCTCCGGCAGGCTCTGAATCTGGGCTACGAGCAGGGCTTCCGGGCCGGACAGTCGGACCGTCAGGATCGCTGGCGTTTCAATTACCAGGACTCGTTCGCCTTTCAGGACGCCACCTATGGTTATAGTGGGTACTACGTTGAGTTGAACGACTACCGCTACTACTTCCGCGAGGGCTTCCGTCGTGGATACGAAGACGGCTACTATAGCCGGTCGCAGTACGGCAGATACTCAAACGGTGTAGGTAGCCTCCTGGGCAACGTGCTGTCGGCAATTCTGAATCTGCAGAATTACTAAAGACCGACAATTGATTAGTTAAGAGCGCCCGGCCACACCAGTGGAACCGGGCGCTCTTTTTCATCTGCGGCTGCCTCGCACACGCCTACAACTCAGCCGCGCGAGGCTGAATTCGGGTCCGCGTACCCTTAGAGCCGTTCACTCTCTCAGCAAGGCCACAGTTTTCCCACGGCCGTTTTCGCGCGCGATATCGATAGGCGTGCTCCCTTCATTGTCGCTCTGCGCCGGGTCGCCGCCGGCCGCGAGAACGGCACGCATCACCTTCTCGAGTCATGGGAGGCGCCGCAAGCGGCGAGGCCCCTTGAGCGTCGCGTCTGGCGCAATTGCCCAGGGACCAAGGAGTGCGAGAGCCTCCTCTTCACCCAAGCCCTTCGCCTGTTCAATTACTTCCGCCGGAACCCATCCAGGAAAAGGGATCTCGTGATTTACATGGTGCCCGGCATCTGTATGTTCCTGGCGTACCTTTGAAACATTTTTCGATGGGAATCGGCTGGCCGATCGAACCAATGCGGGCCAGAGGCGCCGATGCACGAGTGTAATCTTCCCACCCACCAATCGGCACACGAGAATGTCCTCCGAATCGGCCAGGGCCTCAAGAATCGCAAAGATGTGGTGGCTTTTCGGATGTCCCCACCAACTGCCCTCGATGGGCTCGTTGACGATCGCTTCGGTCAGCCTCGGAACCGGTCCCCTCGCTGATACGAGCACCACGCCACAGTGTTCGACAAATGCCATTGCTTGAGCGGGCGTCATTTCTTCCCTCGCAACGCCTACACACCCGACGACCCGACCATCCCTGTACTCTGAATGAGTCTCTCTATCTGCCGGCGGTGCCGAAGAATGTGAACTATTGCGTGCTCCAACAACTGTTCGAGGTCATACCGCACACCCCATCTTGAATCAATAACCATGCTCATCATCTCGTCATCCGTCATCTCCCACCGTCCCTCCAAAGTGTGTACCGTGTATTCAACCATGGCATCTAGTTGAGCTTCCACTTCCGGCCGTGAAAGGAGCCTTCTGTCGGGGCGCGATGCCGGGATGCCAAGAACTCCTCTGATGTAATCGGCGTAGCCATAGCCAGCCGCGAGTACGTGAGTGATGATGGTTTGAGTCGAGCGGCAATCGTTATCTTTGGTCTGCGTATCAAGAATTTCGATGAACCTGTCCTCAGAAATATCTCGCAGGAGAAGCTTGAGGTCTGATGAGGCGCGTTCGTACTCGTCCATCAACGCGCCGATAGCGCCTTTTCGATAGGTTTTCGTCACGTCGTGGCTCTCCGACAGATTCGACATGTCGACTGAGGCTCACCGACTCCGGCCGGACTCGATGAAAAAGATGCATCCGCCGTTTCGTGCCGCTCACGATCCAGCGGTCGCGTCCGCGAACTGTTTCGTGTCGGTATACTGCTGGAATCGAACCGCTCTTCCACGCGTCACGCCCCAAATGTGAGCGAACTGCGCCCGCACGTCTCTGCCGGTCGCCTTGTGCGTCCCGATGTAAAAGCCGAGCACCACCACGTGATCGCCGGCGTCGAGCCACTCCTCCGGGGTGACGGTGAAACCCTCCCAGTCCGACCCCAGCCGCATGAACACTCCTTCGAGCACCGCCTGCGGCCCAACGTAAGGATTGCGGTCCGCGTAGATGAAGTTCTCGGCCTCCCTCCACTCGATACCCTGATCCATCAGAGCGAGCGCCGCCGGGATATTACCCATCGCGAATGCTTCATAAATACTGCGTATTGTCTGTACATTCTCTTGAGACATACCGGCCTCCAGATAACGATTCAGCAGGGCTCTTCTTTGGATTCAAGCGTCTTCTAACCGCCGAATAATTATTTGGCGGAAACCTGGTTCACTGTTAGATCGACGCCATAACCTTTTCGAGAAACTCGCGGTTGATGCGGGCATTGGCCGAGGTCTCGTCCGGTGTCTGCCCCACCTTACAGCATTCCACCATCACCGGTCCGTCGAAGCCCGCGGATTTCAGCTTCTTGAACACGGACGGAAAGTCAACTTTGCCCGCGCCGAACTGGATCATTACATCGCCTTTGGGCTCGGCGCAGTCCTTCGCGCAGAAGCCGGTGACGTGCTGGGCAATCGGATCAATCTCGGCTACGGGGTCTTTGCCGGTGTAGTAGATGATATTGCCGGCGTCGTACCAGACCGAGAAGTTGCGATGATTGACCTCTTTGATGACGCGGAGTATTTCTGCCGACGAGCCGCTAATCCCACCGTGTGGCTTCATCGCGAGCTTGATGTCTTTGTCCTTCGCGTAGGCTGCCGCGTCGCTCATCACCTTGAAGTAGTGCGCAAACTCTTCGGGCTTATCCGCGCCGAACGACAATACGTATTTGAGCGAGAGAAAGCGAGCGTTGTCGATCTGCTTGCGGACTTCGCGGATAGAATCCTCGAG
>DASYSA010000439.1:0-15881 GCA_036003885.1 Blastocatellia bacterium
CTTGTTCCGAAGATGGCGAACGTACACGTCTACGATATTAGTCGCTCCATCAAAGCTCTGGTCCCACACATGCTCGATGATCATGGTTCGAGAGAGGACACGGCCCGCATTCGCCATCAGGTATTCGAGCAACCCGTATTCCTTGGCCGTGAGATCGATTCGTTGCCCCGCCCGTTTCACTTGTTGAGACAGCCTGTCGAGCTCAAGGTCGGCCACACGGAGGACGTTTGGACGACTGATCGATCCTCGGCGGAGGAGCGCTTTGACTCGTGCCAGCAGCTCCGCGAAGGCGAAGGGCTTGGTCAGGTAGTCGTCGGCCCCTGCTTCAAGGTGTACAACCTTGTCAGAGAGCGCGTCTCGTGCAGTCAGCATTAGAATCGGCACATGGTCATTCTCGAGCCGAACTGCACGAAGGACTTCCGTCCCGCTAAGACCAGGGAGCATCAAGTCCAGGATGATCAGGTCGTAGTCATAAGCCAGCGCAAGTTCGAGTCCCTCTTTGCCATCGCCTGCAGTATCTAGCGCGAAGCTCTCGGATACGAGTCCTTTAGCAATGACACGCGATACCTTCTCTTCATCTTCTACAAGCAGGATTCTCATCAAGGAATTCCTACAAAATCCGAAGTTAGCACCGGCAGATTAATTTAAGAGGAAGGCTAGATTAAATTCCATTCAGAATTGGGAGTTTGGTGAAGTGACTGGAGTTTGGACATTCGGTGCACCAATCACTTTAAGCAGAATAGAGGGAAGAGGGACTTGTCCCCGCTGGCGCTGACTGAGCGAAGAGTCGCGGGGACATGTCCCTCTTCCCAAGTCTATTCTCATTGGGGTGATCGATTATTTCAGATGGATCCGCGTTAGAATGCCCAAACTCCGGACGACCCCTCCGAGGTCGGTGCTTTCAGCGACGTCTACGGCAAGGCATTTGAAACTGTCTTGATCGCCTGTGCTGCTATCGTGAGGGTCGGATTAGCGACGAGCGCTCCAGGGATTGCAGAGCCGTCGACAACATACAGACCGGGCAACGTATCCGTCGATCCTTTCGGCTTGCTACCATCGAAGACACGGCCAAAATCGTCAACGACACCATCGAAACTGGTTGGCGCGATCGGGCAACCTCCCAGCGGGTGAGTGATCGTGAGCTTGCGGTTAGCAAAGCCGCTCCACAGTGGGAAAGAAACATACCTCCCGCCCATGGCCTCGGCTAAGGCCTTCTGCAGCGTTTCGATCTTCTGGAACACCGGATTGTTTGCTATGGGCGTATCCCAATCTACCTGAATCTGATCATGATCCAGGAAGATCTTACCGCTCGCATCATCCTGTCCCATGGAATTGAAGAAAAAGATATTGGAAACCATTTCTGCTTCGGTCTTGAAACTGTTCGGATCTTTGGTGTCGGGAATGCTCGGAAACAGGTTGCTGAAATCCGGCAGCATCCCGAATTGCCAGGCAAACTTCATCTGACCGAGGAAGCCAGCGCGCTTTGTAGCATTGTCCAACGCCTGGAGAGCCGTGCTGGCAATAGCGGCGAACATGCTGGGTATTGCGCTGTCCTCTATCGCTACGTGTAAGCCATCGAACTTTGCGTGGATGTGGCACGTGTTAATCGGCCCTCTGGTGCTGTAGACCGCGTTCGCCGTATCAACTACAAATCCTCCGAAGTCGCCGTTTGTCGAAAAGTGTGAGCCGAGTTTATCGCTGAGCGCGAGTCCGTTCTTGTCACGCGACCGGAGAAGAATCTCGGTTGTCCCGAGGGTTCCTCCTCCCAGGAATAGCATCGGCGCTTCAACGTCCTTCTGGGCGCCGCCATCACGGCGATCCTCGTACCGCACCTTGTATCCAGTTGGAGTTCGAGTTATGTGTAATGCTTTAGCAAGCGGCATCAGCGTCACGCCGGAGTTGGGATCCGAAAGCAGGCGTTGATAGAGTGTCTTGTTGAGCGTATGTCGCGCGGCAGGAAGGCACCCAAGGATGCAGCGCCCCTGCCGTTCGCAATGAGTGTGGGTCTTAGCGCCGTCGCCTGACGAATTGTGCTGCGCATCTTCCGTGTACTCGATCACCGACAGGTCTAGCGGCTGCCAGGGAATTTGGATACCGAGATTTTGCCCCACTTTTGCGGCCGCGTCTTTCAACGCGCGACTTCGGTCAAGATATAAATAATCATCGTTGCCTAGATTAGTCACATCGCGGCCAGGCAAGGGTATCTTGGTGACGATTTTGTTCAGCTTTCCACGGTAGTCCTGCATCCAGGAGTACGCAGCCTGGTATTCCGGATCTCCGAGGTTCAGACCGATACCTTGCAAAATCTCCGGCTCCGGACGCAGGGTCACATTCGAATAAATAAGCGAACCGCCGCCCACACCACTCGCGGTCAGAATGTGAGCCTGCTTGAACATTGAATACTGATAAAGCCCGTCCTTATTAAGAGAGCTTCTTATTGCTGCAAAGAAATCCAGGAGACCTGCTCTGTGATCCGGGCGGGCCCAGTACTGCACTGGTTGGTTGTTTTTCTTCGCCCAAACAGGAATCGGGTCCTTTGCTGATTGCGGGGGCTTGCCCAGCTTTTCCGGGGTGACCCACCAGGTGCCGCGCTCGAGCATAAGAACTTTCTTGCCCTTGAGAGCAAGCCGCGTTGCAGCGATAGTGGCTCCAAAGCCGGTTCCAATCACAATTGCGTCATAGTTGGTGGACATTCTGTAGCCTCCTTATTTTTAGCTCCTGCCAGTTTAGACGCCAACGCGGCTGCAATCAATGCAAGATCAATTTGCATGTAGAGGCTTTCGCTGAAACATAATTTGAACCCATTCATCGCAGTTCTTGTGACAAGTCTGCCGCGTCGAACCGTGCGCCGGATACCGGGAGATGTGGGCCAGGAGCGATAGTTCGCCGGTTGGGTGATTAGACAAACTGACGTTGGAAAAGATAATCTTGGCCCGGCTGTCCAAATCGCGGAGGGCTCGAACGTCATTCGAATGGCGGAACATGGTGCCCGCCTAAAACTCAAAATGGAGACTACACATGCAATACATTCTGATGGACTACGTGGGCGAGGCCGGCTGGCCCGAACTGACAAAGGCCGAGCAAGAACACTGGTTGGGAGCGTACATAGCGTACGTGGAGGCAATGGCGGAGGCGGGCGTCCTGAGGAGCGGTAACGGCCTGCAGCCCACCTCGACGGCGACGACCGTACGGGTCGTGAATGGCAAGACCCAGGTGCTGGACGGTCCCTACGCCGACTCGAAAGAGCAGCTGGGTGGCTTTCATATTATCGACGTCGCCGATCTTGATGCCGCGATCTCGTGGGCAGCACGCTGCCCGACCGCACTTCACGGTGTCGTCGAGGTGCGTCCAATCTCGGAAATGAAGCTTACTGAGTTGCTCGAGCAAATTCGAGCAAGCGACTCCGAGCGGCCAGGCGTGAGCCGCAAGTGATGAGGCTTTCAAAGAACGCGGGGACTAAGAAAGGAGAGAACTCATGCGTAAAATAATCGTTTTCAATCAGGTGACGCTCGATGGTTACTTCGCGGACATGAACGGCGACATGAGCTGGGCCCACAAGCAGGATGCGGAGTGGAATGCATTTGTCGCAGATAATGCAAAAGGCGAAGCCACGCTATTGTTCGGCCGAATCACATATGAAATGATGGCAAGCTTCTGGCCGACACCGAATGCGATCAAGAGTTTTCCGATTGTGGCCGAACGGATGAATAGTCTTCCGAAGGTCGTGTTTTCGAGAACACTGGACAAGGCGGCCTGGAACAATACGACGCTGGTGAAGGGAGACCTCGTGGCGGAAATACGAAGGATGAAGGGCGAGCCCGGAAGCGACTTTGTGATTATGGGAAGCGGCAGCATTGTTTCACAATTGGCGCAGGAGGGTTTGATCGATGAATACGAAATCGCGTTGAATCCTATCGTACTTGGCAAGGGTAGGACCATGTTCGACGGCATCAAAGAGAAGCTGAACCTGAAACTCACCAGGACGCGGGCCTTCGCAAATGGGAATGTCTTTCTGTGCTACGAGCCGATGGCGTCAAGGACTCAAATCTCTACGTAGGCCCACGAGTGCATGAAACCGAAGGGAACGATGCAAACGTCTCGCACTAACAATTCCGAAGTTATGAACTCCCACGACGGCGACGCGCAGGCGCGCAACATGGCGGACACGGTCGCGCGCCGCAGCTACGGTAAACTCGTCGCCTTTCTCGCGGCCCGCACCAGGGATGTGGCTGGCGCCGAAGACGCCCTTTCAGAAGCGTTCG
Source organism: Blastocatellia bacterium (assembly GCA_036003885.1). GTDB lineage: Bacteria > Acidobacteriota > Blastocatellia > UBA7656 > UBA7656 > DASYSA01. Next base: position 4,263 of record DASYSA010000439.1, read on the forward strand.
TTGCTGCACTGGCAGATTGGCCGCGGAATGGCTGTCCGTCGAATCCGGAGGCGTGGCTACTGACCGTCGCCCGCCGAAAGATGATCGATGGTATGCGCCGGCGCGGGTACGGCGAGGCTGCGACCGGGCACTTGCAGCTCCTTGCGGAGGGGTTGAACGCCGCGGCGGCTGATGCGGAGATCCCGGATCGTCGTCTCGCACTGATGTTCGCCTGCGCGCATCCGGCCATCGAAGCCGGCGTCCGCGCACCGTTGATGCTGCAGGTGGTGCTGGGGCTGGACGCAAAGACAATCGCCTCGGCGTTCCTCACGTCTCCAGCGGCCATGAGTAAGCGACTTGTCCGTGCCAAGGACAAGATTCGGCAAGCCGGCATTTCGTTTAGCATCCCGGAGCGCGAGGAGCTTGCGGGGCGACTCGACGCCGTCTTGGACGCCTCCTACTCCGTCTTTGCGGAAGGTTGGACCGACCCTGGCGGGACCGATATTGCCCGCCGCGATCTGACACAGGAAGCTATATTTCTGAGCAGGCTCGTGACCGAGCTGTTGCCGGAGGAACCGGAAGCGCTGGGCCTGCTTGCCTTCATGCTTCACGCAGAAGCCCGGCGTCGCGCGCGCCGCAACGGGGGCGGCGAATACGTTCCGCTTGCCGATCAGGATCCGGCGATGTGGGAGTGGCAGATGATCGCTGAGGCCGAGGAGCTACTTCGGCGCGCCGGCGCTCTGCGATCCATTGGCCGGTATCAGCTCGAAGGCGCTCTGCAGTCGGCGCACGTTTATCGTCGCCGCACGGGTCACGGCAACTGGGCCGAGGTGGTGCAGCTCTACGACGGACTCTTCGCGCTCACCGGCTCACCGGTGGTCGCCATCAATCGTGCCCTGGCAATCGCGGAATTGCAGGGCGCCAACATCGCTCTCGAGATGATGCATGAGGTGGAGGCCGACGTGCGGCTCGCCGACTACCAACCCTACTGGGCTGCGCGCGCGGAGCTGCTGGCGAGGACAGGCGCACACGGCGAAGCCCGTCGCGCATACGAGATCGCGATCGGTCTCGAGCGCGACCTCGTGGTCCGCCGCTTCCTTCAGCGGCGTCAATCGGCCTTGCCGGCTTGATCCTATGAAATCAGGAAGAGATGCAACTCGCAGAAATCGCAACATCGGCACCGCCAAACGGGGTCACGGTCAAAACAACAAGCTGGTAATCCCAACGAGATGGCATCCCAATTTAACGATTTATTACGAGAATTTGTGCAACTACAGAACTGTATTGCGTGCTGTTGAAGGCCGCCCAATAACATTTCTTGTTGAGGAAACCAGAAAAGGTTGTTATCACGCCTGCACAGTAGATGACATCATTTACGTTTTGCACTTTGTGACTCCATCGGATCTTGAGGGCATTGAGCTGATCGTATTGAGGCAGCCGAAACGAAAAGAGGAAGTTCTAAATGGCGTATGGGGCAGATGGGCTCCAAACGTTGAAATCGATGACTACAAAGGGAGTGCAATTTTTCTCGAGGCTGCGGACATAGCGAATCCCATTCGCTGGCAAAAGTCATTAGCGCCGGACAAACAGAAGGAGTTGGAAAGATTGCGGGGAGATGGACACAATATTACAGCGACCAAGAGGTCTCACATAATATCGCTGAGTTTGGATTCTGTCCGGTCCACGCAACTGTATAGAACGCTGCTACACGAAATCGGCCACCACGTTGATTACTCTCACAGTAAAGGTGAGTTCGCCAGGAAACCGGCGAGCGAGAAAGAGACCTTCGCACACAAGTACGCCTATAAGCTGAGAGCCCAGCTGGAGAAAAGGGGAGTGATTCCTTTTGAGCGTATGTTCTCAGCCAAGCAACTTCAATCAGATACACTGCGGATATCTGACTTCAAGGCAACGTAGCAGGTTGTCGCTCACTCACGTGAAGCGATCTGATCTAGAGGTTATCGAATACGCGCAAACTGAAGCCCGCTTACGCTATGGCGCCGCGGCAGTCTCTTCGGCTTTGGTTTCTACCGGATCTTTCGGTCGCGCCACCCGAAGTGGGTGGGCATGCGGGTCGGTTTCATAGACCTTACTCTCTGGTCTTTCCTTATGGCGTCGGCGCACGGAGCCGGCTTGATGCTGGTACCGATCCTGCTCGGCTGGCAAACAGACTCAACGCAGGGCGCTCATATGGAGCATGCAGGCCACGTCTCCGCCCAGCAGATGACAGGATTTGCCCACCCGCTGAAATGGCTGGCGGCCGTGGGTGTGCACAGCTCAGGACACCTGCTAGTGTCACTGCTTATCGCACTGTTAGTCTACGAGAAGTTCGGATTGGCGATGCTGCGTACTGCCTGGTTTAATCTCGACCTGCTCTGGATGATCTGTTTGATGATCAGCGGCGTTCTGATACTTATCATTTGAATGGCGACCCGATGGGTACGCATCTCAGTTCCGCGGGACACTGTACGGAGCAGGGCCGGCGCTCAACGCCGGCCTGCTCCGGATGGCTTGGGACTATGTTTGCTGTTCCAATTGACTATCAGTCTGCCGGAACCACCGTTGGCAGTAACCGTAACGCGCCCGCCAAATCGCCGCGCTCCAAGAGGCTCACCAACCGCTTTCCATTCGGATAGGTGGCGAGTTCCTGCTTCGCTCGGCTCCACGCTTCCTCCGGCGTTCCTTGTTGCGAAAGATACCGTCCGGCAAATTGGCGCACAAGCGGCTCATACTGTCTTGCAAGTTCAACCATGGGGTCGCGAACATCATGTGCTTGCCCGTCCTCGCCGCCGCTGCTTCCTCCCGGGGTCGTTGACAGAAGGTCGTGCAATTGAGAAGTAAGCCGCTTTCCCGAGAACCTTTGGTTGCAGATGAAGGCCACGCCCCAGTCAGTACCAATGTTGGAGGGCCAGATCTTGAAGTCCGCGGTATAGCCGAGGATGTCGCCGCCTTTCCCGAACCAGCTTGAATCACCGGCCAACTCCAATCCAAGGCCGGCGCGGGTTCCGTCGCCAAACAGAACGCCGTTGTTCTGACGCATCTGACTGTCGATGGTTGCCTTGCTGATTACCGCGTCCGACTGGAGGATGAGCATCAAGCGCGCCAGATCGCCAATTGTCAGAACCCAACCGCCCGGAGGGCCCTCCCAGCCCCAGCCGTCATTGGTCGAGTCGCCGAAATTCAAGGAGCTGCCGTCTACATCGTATCCATGCGCAAGGTTTTTGATGTCTGACGTTCGAAAGTCGGTGGCAAGAGAAGCCGAGATCATCGTCGGTTCCGTAGCGGATGAGCCGCGGCCGACGCGGTACCAGACATATCGCTCGTAGCCCTGCATGTGAGCTGGGATGTCGCCCATCTTGCTTCGATAGTCGAGAAGAGAACCCGCCACGCAGTAGCCAACATTGGAGTACCTGGGTGTTCCGATTTGCGCCGGCGACTCGTTGCCCGCTTCGGATTTGTAGCCTTGAAACACCAGCAAAGGTTGCAAACTTGGAAACGGAATATTGGGGAAAGCCGCCGACATGCTGGGCCCATCATCGAAGGCGGCAGCATTCCACGCGGGTGCTCCAGCCTTGAAGCCGCCTTTGTGCGCCAGGACCTGTCTGAGTGTTGGATTGCCGGTCCAACCCACGTCGACGCCCGGCACAAGTCCCATCTGGTTCAGGAGCGGGGTATCGAGATCCAGCTTTCCCTCTTCGACAAGCGCCATCAGACCGAGAGCGGTGAGCGTCTTCGAGATAGACCCGATCGCAGACGGCGTGGCAATTGTAAAAGGCCGGTTAGCGGCTTCATCGGCCATACCGTAGCCCTGGAGATAGGCAATCTGGTTATTCCGGGTGATTGCAATGGCGCATCCGGCGATCGGAACTTCCTTTGATGCCATGAACTCCAGAACTTTGTCATCGATCTGCGCTCGCAACTCGTCGCTCAATCCGCCCTCGGCGACCGGCAGCGTCTTGTACTTCGCGTCCTTGAGCTCGATAAGATTAACGTTAAGATCCTTGCATTGATCATTCCCTTGTTGCACTGGGGCGCACGCGCTCAAGACGACGGCGATGAAGGCAATGGCGAACAGGCTGATGCGCCGGCTGGTTGATGACCCGTTTGCAGTAGCGAAAGCGATGGTTTGGATGGGCATTTCAGGACCTCCTTGGAATCCGTAATTTGATGAATGACTGTTTCGACTCATGGCGATTTAGCTGCCAGTCCCCCGCAGAACCGAAACGGCGATTGAGAACCTCGATGGTGCGCAGTGTCGATTGGCGATCTGGATCTGGCTCCTTTCTTAGTGGTCTTTCAATTGTTCGACGCGGACAATCTATCGCGGTTGTTGAGAATCACCAGCGAAGTAATTCACAGTCATTGTGTGAAGAAGTTCACAAGAGGGTTGAGCGGCAGGCCAATGAATATCTGGTCGGATCAGTTTTCGCGGATTCGGCACTCCGAGCCGAATTGGGAGAGGCATTTTCTCAGCCGGTGGCTCACGCTAGCCGGAAGTCATCGGAGACTGTTAACACTGACAGAAGTTCGGAACCCGTCCAAATCAGAATCGCAAAATCGAGGGCCTGACCCCGAGTTGATATCTCGCAGCCTCGTCGAATACTCTTTGCTGAGTCTCGTAGTCTTCCGGAGGTCAATATGCAAAGACGAATCGTCGCGTCTACGGTCATCGTTGCTTGCTTCACCCTCCTCTCTTGCCACAACAGAGGGATCATAGAACTTTCGAGAGCCGATGCTCAGCGTTGCGACCGGATGGTAGCGCGCGACGGTGAGCTATTGATCGCCCTGATGTCTGCCGTGAATGACTTCCTTGGCAATGTGTCTGGTGGTGAACAGACCCTGCAGGACGTACGCGCACAGTGCACTGAACATTTGATGGGCTGGGATCAGTTTGTGACCGAGTTATATCAGAAGTATGGAATCAATGAAGAGGCGTACCGGCTGGATGTCTTCAGGGGAAGCTTCTCGCCCAAAGTCATGGGAGAGCCGAGCGCGGTAAACCAGCATGCCACTCTCCAGTTGGCGGCTGGACTGTAGCGCGTAAATCGGCTGACTCGCTTCAGAAAACCCCACCGCAGAGTTGTTACTCAAAGGAGGGCGCAGAGATCTGTCATTCAGGGGTTGGCCTTTCACTGGAGCGCGAAGGAGGGAAGGGAAGGCGGCAACCGTCCCGAGATGAAACGATCGCCGCCTTTGAGATTCAGTTCGATGGCCAGTTGGCGGTGACGAAACTCGCAAAAGGATGAAGACATACGTGGACGCAAAGCAGCGCACCGCAAAAGCTCCAACAGGGCTGCGCGCCGCCCGGCGATGAAGAACGCGAGATGAGCGAGTCCGCCTTGCCCGTGCTGTCGTCCACAAGTTCAGCCGAAATCAGTAATATCCGGCTGATTTCCGCCGGGGTGAAATCGCCTATCAGGAATTGGATTTCGAAGTTGCAAGATACTCCAGGTTCGCCCTGCGATTTCATATCATCAAGGCTGAAACTGAATGACCGAGACTCGCCAGCCGGCACCACAGTGTCCTGGGTGTCTTTTATGATCTCGCCGCGAGAATTGCGCGCCAGAATGCGGACGCGGCCGGACGGTTGAGTGCGCGGCTGATCGTTGGCAATTTTGAGGCGGAGCGTCCGCCCGGGGGCAAGCCCCACAATGGTCATGGTGTGACTCTGCCTTTCCTCCGCCAGCAACATACCGGGAAGTGACAGACCCATTAGTGCTATCAGCATCGTGCTCCAGAACGTTCTCTTGTTCATGATCTTTCTCCTCTTAATGTCGTTTTCAATCTCTTCGGCGAATGGATTGGATCCACTCGCCGACCGGACTGAAGACTGCCGTTCCGGCAATCTCGCTTTCCGTCGCCATCAAGTTAGCCCAACTGGAATCCACGCGCTGTGACTCTGTTCACAGCTAAGGTGCGAGATGAATGACACTGCTTGATTTTGGATCTTAGATTTTAGATTTTGGATTGACGGAGGTAGCGTGATCCTGGATTTTAGGTTTTGCATTTTGGATTGGAGGAGACGTTAGAGCTGGGATAGCCCTGGAACCCCAGCCGCAATCCAAAATCCAAAATTCAAAAATCCAAAATTCAAAATTCTCTACGGGGTTGCAACCGGCAATGATCTGTCGTAGCGTTTCTGACTCATCGCGCTCGCCGGCTCTTCAAGCGCCGTGAAGAGAGAGCCTGGTTTAACGCCTTGCTTTGCGATTAATACGTCGAAGTCCGACGAATCAAAAATTGGGAGACGAATAGATATGTCGTGGTCCCAGGTCTACACCCCTCTGGGTGGTCTGCTGCTTTCCGCTCTGGTCGCGGCCTTACCGATTGTCGTCCTGCTCGGACTGTTGGCATTCTGCCACGTGCGGGCTCACCTGGCGGCGCTGGCAGGTCTGGCAGCAGCCCTGCTCATAGCCGTTTTTGTTTACGGAATGCCAATCAAGCTGTCCTTAGCGGCAGTGGCGAACGGTGCCGCATATGGCCTGTTTCCAATCGGCTGGATCGTGCTCTGCGCTATTTTCGTCTACGACATCACGGTGAAGACCGGCAAGTTCGAGATCATCAAACAGACGATAGCGGGGCTGGCAGGTGACCGCCGCATTCAGGCTTTGCTGATCGCGTTCAGTTTCGGCGCCTTCATCGAAGGCGCCGCGGGGTTCGGCACCCCCGTCGCTATTTGTGCTGCGATGCTGATCGGATTGGGATTCAAACCGCTTCCGGCAGCAGGACTGAGCCTAATCGGCAACACGGCACCGGTCGCCTTCGGTGCGCTCGGCACGCCGATAATTGCGCTGGCAGGTGTGACGGGGCTGCCGCTCAACGATCTCAGCGCGATGGTGGGACGCCAGCTTCCGCTGTTCTCATTGATCATCCCGTTCTGGTTGATATGGGCGATGGCGGGCTGGCGCAAGATGCGCGAAGTCTGGCCCGCTTGCCTGGTGTCGGGACTGAGTTTCGCCATCCCTCAATTCCTGGTGAGCAACTTCTATGGCCCTTCGGTGGTGGATATCGTCGCTTCGATATGCTCGATTCTGTCACTGGTGATTTTGCTGCGCTTCTGGCAGCCGCGCTCGGTCTGGCGGTTCGCCGATGAGACCGAATCTCAAGCGGCGGGCATACCGATGTCGGCTGTGAAGGCAGTCGGGGAAGCCGAGCCTGAGGCGGTTGTGACTGTGGCGGCATTACAGGCGCCCACCGGGCGGCAGGCGTTGATCGCGTGGATGCCGTGGGTGATTCTCTCGATACTGGTATTCCTGTGGGGTGTGCCGCAGGTTAAGAATTTCCTGAACAACATATCGATTGTGAAGATCAGCGTGCCCTACCTGGACAAGGCGGTTCTGCGAACTCCTCCCGTGGTGTCCGCACCCAGGGCCGAGGAAGCAGTGTTTACTCTCAACTGGCTCTCGGCGACCGGCACCGCGTTGTTGCTGTCCGGCATAATCTCGGGGCTGCTATTGGGCCTCGGCCCGGCGACCCTCTTGCGCACCTTTCTGGCGACGCTGAAACGGGTGCGTTTGTCACTGCTGACGATTGCCGCGATGCTGGCATTAGGATTTACGACGCGGTTTGGAGGGCTGGATGCCACAATGGGCCTGGCATTTGCGAGCACCGGCGTCTTGTTCCCTTTCTTCTCGCCGATGCTTGGATGGCTGGGTGTTGCGTTGACTGGGAGCGATACCTCTTCCAATGTGCTGTTCGGGAATCTGCAGCAGATCTCGGCGCAGCAGTTGGGCTTTTCTCCGCTCCTGGCGGCGGCCTCAAACAGTTCCGGTGGTGTTATGGGCAAGATGATAGATGCGCAGAGCATCGTTGTAGCCGGCGTGGCGACCGGCCAACAAGGTACTGAAGGGGAGATCCTGCGCTACGTCTTCCTCCACAGTCTCGTATTAGCTGCGCTGGTGGGTGTAGAGGTCATGCTACAGGCCTATCTCTTCCCATGGATCGTGCCTTAGATGACCGGACAATCCGCGAATAACGCTAATCTTCGCTAAAGCACCTCCTCCTGGTGAAAGGGAGGTGCAAACAGAAGTGTCACTCGACCACGAGCAGGAGTTCTTGTGCTCGTTTGGTCCTGTTGATTGACGGCTATTCGCGAGATTAGCTTCGGTGTATACCCAATGTTGGATGAAAGCTTACTGAGGGAGGAATGCGCCACCGTAAGGCAGATTGATTGAGTACTTGTTCCCCACGTCTCGAGCCGGCCGACCATAACTGAAGGAACCACGCCCCGATACATTTAGCTGTCGTGTGGAATACACATTGCTACGTTTCTCTGTGGAGCGCTCGAGGTGAGGTCGAGCGAACGACTCACCTTCCGCGCTTCTTTCTTGTCCCAAAGAACAGGAGTAGTAATGGCAAAGTTATTGGTTGTCGACGATGAAGCGGCGATATCGACCCTCCTGGAGTCCTATCTGACTGCCTGTGGCCACCAGGTCACCGCTGCTCGGAGCGCGCTGGGATCCCTCGGATGGCTCGATGCTGCCAAATTCGATGTGGTGATTATGGATGTAGTGATGGCCGGTCCCATCGATGGTATTGAAGTGTGCAGGACCCTCAAGAGCGATCTGAAAACGTCCGGGACCGCCGTGTTGATCATCAGTGCGTTGCCACAGGCAGATGTCGCGGCCTATGCCGCGGGAGCCGACGCGTTCATGGCAAAGCCCTTCAGCCTCGAGCATATCAGGGCGTGTGTCGCAGCTCTGGCTGAACGAGGTCCTAGTAACACTCCCACGCGCGCCGGCGCAACAGTACGCGCGGCGATAGACTCCTACAATGGCTACTACATTGAACAGCTTTTCCTCAAGAGCGCTCCGACCGAGAGTCTGATCCAGTCTTTACCAACACCCATCGTTCCTCGCTAAGACCCTCGCCAGGGACGGCCCCTGAAGGCGCCCATGAACGTTGGTGTCATTGTCATCAGAACACCGAAAGATCCCCGGCCAAAAAACAGAACAAAACATCCGAAGCCCCCGGTTAGCGTGTGGAGGGCTGCAATCGAGTACTGATGAGGGCTCTCTGTGTTGCTAACTCAAGGCTCGTATGCTACAAGAACCACTGAGGTACGCTCTCGTTGGCCGTCTAACCGCAGTGAGTCGCCCTCTTCCCAGACGCCGCAGCACGAGAGCGCTCTCTTCTTCGCGGCGGACGAATTCCAGCTATGAAGCGTCAGGCAAAGACGGAGGGCCCTGTTGAGCTTGTTCGTTTGACAGACGGCGAGCTTGTGGCCGCTTGCCTTGCAAACGACTCGGCCGCCTGGGAATCGCTCATCCATCGCTATCAGCGGCTTGTCTATTCCATTCCGATCAGGAAGGGTTTCTCGACCGTCGATGCCGCCGATGTCTTTCAATCGGTCTGCGTGCTGTTGCTCGAGAAGCTTCCCACCCTGCGCAAGCATGACAAGATCGCCTCGTGGCTGATAACAACCACCACTCGCGAGTGTTGGCGCGTGGCTGCCCAATGGCGCCGCGAAGGACCTCGCGAAACGCGCGACCCGGGCGACGAGCGGGATAAGTTCAGTGATATTCCATCCGGCGGACCCCTGGCCGACGAAGAGAGCGCTCTCCTCGAACAGCAGCAAATTCTGCGCGAGGCCGTGGACGGCTTGCCCGAGCGATGCCGCAAACTGATTTCCATGCTCTTCTACGACAAAGAGGATCCCTCCTACGCCGACATAGCCCGTGACTTAAAGATTCCCGTGGCCTCTGTGGGACCCACCCGGGCCAGATGCCTTGATAAACTGAGAAAAGGACTCGCGGGAAAGATCTAACCTACCGGAAAAAAAGCCCCCTGGATGTATTTTACGTTCGCTCTCCCGCTCCATTACCCGGACTGCGCAGCCCGCACTTTTCAGGGAAAGAGGAACGAACAATGAGGAAACTGGGATCACTGGTCATTATTGGACTATTGCTTTCTACCCCCTTTACTATTTTTGTCACCGATGTCGCGGCAGCTGCCAGAGCGAAAGGCGTAATCCGAGATGTCAATTTGAGCGCCGGCACCGTGACCATTGCGGCGCGCGCCGGAAGCGTAACTCTGAAGACCGATGAGCGAACTGAAATAACCCGCAATGGACAACCGGCCTCAATCGGAGACCTGCAAATAACCGACAAGGCTCAGGCCAAATACGATTCAGAAAGCCTTCTCGCTCAGACGATCACTGCGACCGGAGGCGAGGATGTGCGATTTGAGAGAGTCGAAGGAGCCATCTCGGCAGTCGGCGATCGAGAGCTGACGATCGTGCCCATGCATGAGGGCGCGCCGGTGACTCTCCACATATCGGCCAAGACATACATTACGTTGGACGGCCGCGAGGCCGGGCTGGCAGATCTGGCTCGAGGCTATAGCGCGGGCGCTATGTACAATCCCGAGAGCATGGATGCGGTCCGGGTCCAGGCCGAGTCCTTCGCGGAGGTGAGAGGCATCGTCCGAGATGTCGGCGTTGGCACCCTGACCATCGCGACCGGAGAGGGCGACCGTTCGCTGACGCTGAACGTCGCCCCCGGCACACCGATCTCCCTCAATGACAGGCCTGCGATGCTCGAAGATCTGCGCCGCGGGTTCGAAGTAGGTGCCAGCTATGTTGTTGCATCGCTGCAGGCAGTCCGAATCGCCGCGACCTCGCGTGGCGAAGTGCAGGGCTTGATCCGGGCGGTCGATCTCGAATCGGCCACGGTTACCATCAGTCCGCTTGTTGAAGGCGCGGCCGTACAAGTGCACGTGACCGACTCAACGGTTATTACGGTTGACGGCGAGCGGGCCGGCCTTGGAAGGCTTCAACCGGGGATGCCGGCGCAGGTCGTATTCAATGTCAGCTCTTTTGAAGCTTTCAGCATCGCGGCTCGAAGCGACGGCGGAACTGAGTGCACGCTCGTCGGAGTCGCAGGCTCGATCGCCCGCGTAGACGTCGAGGGCAGCCACCTGGTGATTCATCCCGCAGAAGGCGCCAATGACGTCACGCTCAACGTTACCAACCGAACTGAGATAAGCCTGAATGACCGAGCCGTGCGACTTTCGGAACTGCGTGTCGGGATGAGAGTCGAGGCCCGCTTCTGCAGGGAGAATCAGAACGCCACGGTGATCGCGGCTCACAGCGAAGACGGAGGCGGCGACTGTACTCTGGTCAGCGCTTCCGGTGTGATCGCAAGGGTCGATGCGGAGGGCGGACATCTGGCCGTAGCTCTGAGCGCCACGCCTAACACCCTCACGCTCAACGTCACCGACCGGACGGAGATCAGTCTGAACGGCCAGCCCGCGCGGCTGTCAGACTTGAGGGTGGAAATGAGAGTCGAAGCGCGGTTCTGTCGCGAGACTCTGAATGCAACGGTGATTGCGGCTCAAAGCCCTACGACTACCGACTGCACTCTGGTCAGCGCTTCGGGTGTGATAGCCGGTGTGGATGCGGAACGCGGCCACGTGGCGATCACCACCAGCACGGGGACTTCGCCCGTGTACCTGAACGTAACTGATCGGACGGAGATCAGTTTGAACGGCCAGCCCGCGAGGTTGTCAGACCTGAGAGTGGGAATGAGAGTCGAGGCTCGGTTCTGTCGCGAGACTCTGAATGCAACGGTGATTGCGGCTCAAAGCCCTACGACTACCGACTGCACTCTGGTCAGCGCTTCGGGTGTGATAGCCGGCGTC
>DASYSA010000440.1:0-11217 GCA_036003885.1 Blastocatellia bacterium
AAAGATCCCGATCTCGCCGCTGTGGAACATTTCGATCTTCTTCTTGTTGGCTTTCTTGCTATGGCTCTCATAAGTTCGCAGCTCGAAGATTCTTGGCTTGTTGCCCGTTGCAGCTGCCGGCACTTCGAGCTTCGGCATTCCATCGAACGCTATCATCAACGAGCTCTCTATCCTCGAGTAACCAGGGTCCGTCGGCGATGCGTTGAGGAAACCTGCGCCGGCCTTTTGATACTCGGCGTCGGCGTAGATGCGCGCCGATGCAGTAGCGAAAGAATCGATCGACTTGTGCGGGATCAGCATATAGAGGGTGGGGCTATCGGGGCCGGTCAACACATCGAAGACGCCAATCGGCCCCAGCCCGTTCCGTGTCATCGCCGGAAGCGCGACGTCGCGAAAGAAGTCGTTTATCCTTTTCACCTGCGGCCCGCGCTTGAGGTGATAGAGTCTCAGTTCGTAATACTCGGGCTTCGGATTGCCGCGATCCTGAGAACCGCCGGCAAGACCGGTGAAAGACGCCGAGCCGGCAACGAGTGGTGCTGTTATTGAAGACTTCACAAACTCTCTCCTTTTCATTCTGGCCCTCCTGGTGGCTGTGAGTTGCACATGAAGAATCGCTATTGAATAGACGCCTGTTTCGCGTCCGTCTTTCGTATCTTATTCCAGCGGCTTGTTTCCAAACTGAGGATCCGTTCGCCCTCGGCCTTAACGAACAGGGCAGCCGCGCCGGCTGTCGAATCAATCAACTTCAATCCTTCTTGCGGACCTAGAACACTTGCGGCGGTCGCCAACCCATCCGAGGTTGTGCAATCAGGGGCGACGACCGTGACGCTGCTGCGGCCCGTAAGGGCAAGCCCAGTCCTGGGATCGACGATGTGGGAGTACCGAACTCCGCCGATCTCGACGTTCTGATTTGCGTCTCCAGACGTTGAAACCGCCGCGTCGTGTAGCAAGAGATAACGCGATAGCGGAGCATCAACAGATTCGAGCTGCGCGATGGCTATGACCCATCCGTCCTTGCCGGGAGGAGGCGCGCCCACAGCGATGTCTCCGCCTGCGGCAACCAGGGATCGACTGATTCCGTGTTCCTTCAACACCGCCATCGCCTCGTCGGCCGCATAGCCCTTTGCGATGCCGCCCAGATCCAGAGACATTCCACTCTTGTCTAACCTGGCTGAGCGGTCCTGCGGGTCGAGATGCAGCCTTGTGTAGCCGGTCGACGCCAACGCTTCGGCAAGTCTCGGCTTGTCCGGAAGTTCACCTGTTCGGCGCGCCCGCCGCCAGAGTTTGACCAGCGGACCAACCGTAACGTCAAAGGCGCCCTCCGATCTCTTGGCCAGCTCCTGCGATTTCACCAGCAAGCGGAAAAGATCCTCGCTTACCCTCACTTTTTTGCCCGCATCCTGCCTGCAGAGCAACATCAATTCGCTGGTTTCACGATAGTCGCTCATGATAGCATCGAGTCGCGCAATTCGTTCGAAGGCAGCGCTCGAAGCGAGGCTCGCGGCTTGAGCGGTGGCCGCGTAGACGACGATCCGGAAGCGTGTTCCCATATGCGATTCGGTGAACTCGAAACGCCCGAGCGCAGGCGTGTAATCAGAGCCGTATGTAAGCAGCAATAATGAGCAGACAGCCGTCCGCCAGCGCATCGTAGTCACCTGTTGCTTCTCAGAGATTAGCTTGAGTCGGTTAGGCGGAATCTTAACATGCCCACCCGAAAAGCACATTTCTTTTTGACGCCGTTATGCGCGATGAGGTGCGACCACAGGAGGAACTTCAAGGCCGCGGGAACATCGGTTCTCATTAACACCTCGATTTATCGAGGTGTTGCGGTGGCGCGAAAGACTCTTCGACTGTTTCAACAGTCTTTCGATTCCGGAAGAGGAAACCGTTGAAACGGTTGGAGCTCCTCCCAGTCGTGCGCCACCTCACTGAAGTGAGGTGTTAATAAGAGGAGGGCTCGCGCGCGGGCGGAGCCCAGGAGTCAAGAGATATGCTCGCAGTTGGGGTCTTTGAATGACTAGAGGGTGTTTGATATCGATCGCCGGCATGCTGTCTCTTCTCGCCGCTGCGTTGGGTAGCCCAACGGGCGCCCTCTTCGAAGCCGGCAACTCGTCCGAGGAGATGAAGCCTTACGTCGAGACGATTCCGGGCGCCAATGTCAAATTCGAAATGGTCCCGATTGCAGGCGGTTCATTCACGATGGGAAGTCCCGCGAGTGAACCCGGGCGAGGGAGCGATGAAGGTCCGCAACACCAGGTGACCATCCGGCCGTTCTGGATGCAGACGATGGAGGTGACCTGGGACGAATACGATCTGTTCGCGTTCAGTAAGGATTTGAACAAGGATCGGCAGCTGAAGGCACCTGACAACAAGACGACTGCCGATGCGATCACGTATCCGACTCCGCCTTATGCGGACGAGTCGTTCGGCTACGGAAAGGGCAAGCAACCGGCTATCAGCATGACCCACCACGCCGCCATGGAGTATTGCCGGTGGCTGTCGGGGAAGACCGGAAAGACTTATCGCCTCCCCACGGAAGCCGAGTGGGAGTATGCTTGCAGAGCAGGCTCGACCGCAGCTTACTCGTTTGGCGATGACGCAAAGAGACTGAGCGAGTATGGGTGGTACACTGACAACTCGGACAGTGCTCCTCACGTTGGCGGAAAGAAGAGACCAAACGCGTGGGGTTTGTTCGATATGCATGGCAACGTCGCTGAGTGGTGCCTGGATGAATACAGCAAGGATTTCTACAGTACATTCAAATCCCCGGCGCCGGCGATTGCTCCGGTGTTGCTTCCGACGGAGGTACGATATCCGCGCGCAGTCCGAGGCGGTTCGTGGGACGACGAGGCCGGCCCGCTGAGGAGCGCCGCGCGGCGAGCTTCGAGAAAAGAGTGGAGCAAACGGGACCCGCAGAGACCGCAGAGCATCTGGTGGCACACGGAAGCGATCACGGTGGGTTTTCGAGTTGTGCGGTCACTGGAAGAGCAGGAGAATTTGAAGGGCCTGCGCTCGAAAGTGACCAGACAGAGTCCTGACTAGTACGAAACGTTTTGCGTTTTACGTTAGTAGTAGCTCAACGGGTCGCAAGAGTCAGACGAGGACGACACACGAACACCAGAAACGTAAAACGCAAAACGTAAAACGCAAACCGTAAAACGACACACAGAGAGGAGAGTTCAATATGTCTAAATCAGAGGAACCCGCACATTCACGCCGCGAGTTCTTGAAGACCTCGACCGTTGCCGCAGTCGGGGCGACGATCGCGGCTAACCTCAACACCCTTCCAGGAGCCTTTGCCGCCGGAAGCGATGAGATCAGAGTCGGTCTGATCGGTTGCGGAGGGCGAGGCACCGGCGCTGCTATCAACGTGCTCGCATCAGCCCAGGGCGTAAAGCTGGTCGCTATGGGCGACGCCTTCAAAGACCGCCTCAACGAAAGCCGCAAGACGCTCTCGACCAAAGTTGCGGCCGACAAGCTGGACGTGACTGACGATCGCTGCTTCACCGGATTCGACGCTTATCAAAAAGTCCTCGCCACGAGCAGCGTGAACTACATCATCCTGGCGACGCCCCCGGGGTTCAGGCCGATTCACTTGAAAGCCGCCGTGGAAGCCGGAAAGAACATCTTTACGGAGAAACCGGTTGCAGTTGACGGCCCGGGAATTCGCAGCGTGCTTGCTACGTATGACGCCGCGAAGGCGAAGGGTCTCTATATCGCTGCCGGCACGCAGCGGCGACACCAGACGGGCTACCTCGAAACCATGAAGCTGATTCACGACGGCCAGATCGGCCAGATCGTGGCCGCTCGCTGCTACTGGAATCAGGGCGGCCTCTGGAAGAAGGACCGCGAGGCGGGATGGAGCGATCTCGAGTGGCAACTGCGCAACTGGCTCTACTTTACCTGGCTGTCGGGCGACCACATCGTGGAGCAACACGTGCACAACATCGACGTCGTCAACTGGGCGATGAACGGCCATCCAATCAGTGCTCTGGGATTTGGCGGAAGACAGGCCCGAACGGATCCAGCCTATGGTCACATCTTCGATCACTTCGCCATCGACTACGAGTACGAAAACGGCGCTCACCTGATGAGCATGTCTCGCCAGCAGGATGGAACGGACAAGAACGTGTCCGAAGCGCTGACCGGCACAAAAGGCTCATGCCAGACGCAGGCATCGCAGCGTTATCAGATCAAAGGCGATAAGCCCTGGCAATTCCCGCGCGCCAAGGACAACGAGCCGTACCAGCAGGAGCATACCGACCTGATCGGAAACATCCGCGCCGGTAAACCGATCAACGAATTGAAGAACGTCGCGCACAGCACTCTGACCGCAATCATGGGGAGAATGTCGGCATACACAGGCAAGATCGTGACCTGGGATCAGGCTCTGAACTCCACGGAGAGCCTTATGCCCGGGAAGTTGGACTGGGGCCCGATGCCCGTGCCCCCGGTTGCAATCCCGGGCCAGATGCCGCCGATCGACGCGCCCGAACCGAAGCCCGCAACGGCTTCGGCCGGGAAGACCGGCAGTCTTTGATCCCGGTTCGATATTTAGCAGATTGAAGCTTTCTCTCTCTTTTGGGGGCGGCCGTGGCCGCCCCCTGCCGCCCGCCACCTGCCTGATCGGGGTGCGCATCACGATTTTGCGCGAATAGCCCGGCACAGCAGCCTGACTGGGTCAGACCCTCGATTCTGCGATTCTGATCTAATTCGTTGCTCCCCTCCGTCTCCGTCGTGTCCTCTGCAGTGAAGAGTCTTTGCTACGGTCAACGCGGAATCGCAGAATCGAGGGCCTGACACCACGCTCAACGTGGGAATGGTCAAAATTGTGAGGCGCACGCGCCTGATCGAGAAGCCTTGACCTCTGGCGCTCTGGCCGTCATGTTACTGGTGACCTCCGCGTCGAGGGCAGTCGTGATTCATAGAGCAGACCGGAACACTGTGAGGCGCCTCGATGAACAGGGGCCAAAGGACGCGCCTCTCTCTGCAAGCTCCTCGCGGAGCTTCTAAGGCTTAAGCTAATGTTCACAATTCTGATCCTGGTCGTGCTGGCGCTGGTGCTGGCCGGACTCGCCCTCGCGCTGTGGCCGAAGCGCGGCCTGCCTCCAGGATCCCCTCAGTTCAACTTCTCGGAGCGCCCACCCAACGCCCTGTTCGGCGACGACATCCCTCCTGGACGTCCCGATGCATCGGTTGAGGTCCAGGCGTTACTCGATCGAGCCGCGGAGGGCGACCAGGCGACCCTCGCAGAAGCTCGAGCAATGCGAGATGCCCGCCTTTATGACGCCGTGCTCGATGCCCTGATTGAGCGGACGTCTTCTTGTCAGCAAGACTTCGATAGCCTCGTCACACGCATTCTTGAAAACGGCGACCTGCCCGCCAATGCAAAGCTGGCCGAACGAGTGATAGAGCAGTACAAGGCCAGTCCCGACCGTGGCCGGGCAGCCGACACAGTGCACCTCGCCGCCCTGTCGGATCAGGCCGCCATCTTCGAGAAAGCAGTCGAGACGATCCTGCAACTCTGGTCAGAGGGTCGAATACCCCAGGTATCAGCTGAGGAGTTGCGCACGTTGTTTGAGAGTGAGTACTGGGTGCTCGGTGCTGAAGCCAGGCGGGCGGGGACCGGATTCGCGCTGAGACAGAGGCTCGCCGAGGCTCGCCGTCAACTGGCGACGGCGCCCAGGCCGGCCTCAATTCGACAAAAGCACGAGAGTTTGCCAGAAGCAATGAAAGAGCATAGCCATGAATAACACTAACTTCCTCCCATTGATAATCGAAGCCGCGATAGCCCTCATCGTCCTCGTGTTCATCTTCACACGCGTCCTCGTCAACGTCGGCGGACGCGAGATCGCGATCAAAGAACGGCGCTACATGGGCCGCCGAATGCCGCCCGGCCGGGTCGTGGCCACTGCCGGCGAAGTGGGAATCCAGGCCGAGGTGCTCAAGCCGGGCCTCCACCTGATCAAGTGGCCTTTCGAGAGAGTGGTCCGTAAGGTCCCCCTGGTCGAGATCGGTTCCGATGAGTTGGGCGTGATCGAAGCCATAGACGGAGATCCAATGCCGCCAGGCCGTGTCTTCGCGCCCGACCGCGCGATGAATGCGCACAACAACTTTCAGGACCCGATCGCGTTCATTACCCAGGGAGGAGTCAAAGGCATTCAACTTCGCACGCTCCCGCCCGGCTTGTGGCCGATTCACCCTTACCTGTTTCGCATATCGGTTGCGAAAGTAACGGTGATTCCCCAGGGCAAAGTCGGCATTGTCACCGCGGCTGATGGGGCGCAACTCGACGCCGGTCGACTGCTGGGTCGAGCTATTGAAACCCACCGGAACTTTCAGGACTCCGAACAGTTCATAGTCGCGGACGGACAGAAGGGACCGCAGGTGGATATCCTCACGCCTGGAACCTATCGTATCCTGACAGACTCGATACCGCTCGAAGGCGGGGACAACAAATGCGGCCTGTTTTCCGTTCGTCTGGCCGAAGCAACTGTGATCAACGAGAATCAGATCGGCCTCGTCGAGGCGCTCGATGGCGCGACCCTGGACCCACGCGACTACGTTGCCACAACGATCGAAGGACACCACAACTTTCAGGCCGGACATGAGTTCATCGGCCGAGGCGGGCAGCGCGGCCCGCAAAAGGATATCCTGCTGCCGGGCATCTACTATGTGAACCCCATGTTGTTTAAGGTGATTTTCGAAAGCGCCAAGGAGGTAAAGCCCGGCGAAGTCGCTGTTGTTGTTTCGAATGTCGGCAAGGACCCATCGGAAGAAATACGAAAGGCAATGGCGGCCAAAATCCGCGAGAGAATCGAGCGTGAAGAGACGGAGCAGGTAACAGCCGCGGCAGCGCGGCTCGACCGCGCCGACGATGGCTTGAGCGTGGCCCAGATTGCGCAGGAGCTGAGAAATACCGATCCCGCGGATTGCCGCCTGGACGAAGGAGCACATGAGGCTTACGTGGTGCCCGGCGGATATCGCGGTATTCAGGAGACGGTTGTAGGTCCCGGCCGCTACTACGTCAACACGCTTGCGATGACTCCTATAGTCATACCGACTACAAACCAGACGGTTGAGTGGACTGCGGAGGAGGTCGGGAACACATTCAACCCATTCGAAGTGATCTCGAAGGACGGATTCACCATGCAGTTGGAAGTGCGCGTGGTCTTCAGGGTCAAACCCGAAGATGCTCCTTTCATGGTTGCAAAGATCGGCTCAATCGACCGGCTTGTTCAGAACGTTATGCACCCGCTGATAGATTCGATTTTCCGAAATCAGGCATCCGAGTCTTCGGCGATGGCGTACCTGCAGAACCGCCACGAAGAGCAGGAACGGGCGGAGGCTCGAGTGCGGGCACACCTGCTGAAGTATCACGTGGACGTGGTGAATGTTCTGATCTGTCACATCCATCTGCCCGAAGAGCTGATGAAGACTCAAACAGAGAAAGTACTCGCGGAGCAGCGGTTGAGTATGTTCGACGCTCAGCGAGAGGCTGAAGAGAGGCGCATCCAGTTGGAGAAGACGACGGCTCACGCAAACAATCAGAAGGATCTTATGCAGGCGACGGTCGGCGTAGAGATCGCGGGCAAGCGCTCGGAACAGCGCAAGGCTGAAGCAGACGGCGAGGCGCACTACATCCTGGCCACAGGTAGGGCCGAAGCCGAGAAGGTGCGACTGATGGGTGAGGCACAAGGCGTGGCCTATACCGAGCAGGTAAGAGCGCTTGGCGCACAGGGTGTCTCACTCATTGAGACCCTGAGAGTGATAGGCGAGAAGAACGTTCGCATCACACCTGATGTGCTGGCCTCGGGTGGAAGCGGAGAAGGTGCGGGGGGACTTGGGACATTGCTGTTGCTGAACCTCTTCCGCGAGCGCTTGAGCCTCAGCGAAGGTAACGAAAACGGAGCAGCATTGACGAAGACGAAAGCCTGAGGCAGTCAGGCAAGAAGGTTAGGGCAGATGTGCAGGGGCGGCCTCGAGGCCGCCCCTCACTTTTCATTCTTGGCCGTTTGAGGTTGGGCCCTCTCACCCCGCTGGGGTGAGAACTCCTCGCATGCTATAGACATTTCACCCGCTCGGGTAGGTATCGCTCGCCGTCGGTTTCTACAAACATTCAACCACTCCGTGGTTGTTTTAGCCGTCCGGTTCGCACTGATCCCTTCTACTTTTTGGCCGGCTTGTAGTCCACCAGCCACTCCGGATCGACCGCATCCGCATTGCGTCGCGTTTTCTCTTTGAGCAGCCACTTGCCGCGCGCATTGTGACCCTCTCCACCTTCAGCCTTGAGGTGACAGAATCGACAATCCTTGGCGCCGAACTTCTTAGCCTGCTCCACGAATGGCGGATATGCCAACGACGGGGTCGTTATTAGTCCTACGACTGTTCCTACGAAAATTAGTGCGAAAGTGATTCTCAACCTCTTCACGGTTCCCCCCATTTCAGCTAATTAGTATGATCGACTTGTGCGCAACCCCTTGCGCCACAACCCCACAATTCTACTAGTTTTCTGCAACCAAGCCTGTGCGCATCTGCGGTGACGCGTCCTTCATCAGCCATTCGATGCTGGTCGACTACTCATTCGATGCTAGTTGACGACATCGTTCGCAGTCTCTCCACCGGAGCCCTCGGCGCCCAGCGTAGCCTCCTTCTCTCCGTCCGCCGGATCCCGAAGCAGCGACTCTGACAGCGAGTTGATCACGGCCAGAAAGGCGCGCGCAGCATGCGAATGCGCATCCGTACGCCGCCTGACCACCCACAGAGTGCGCTCGTGACGGAAGCCTTCAACCGGCACGACGATCAATTCACCCCGCGTCGCTTCCTCCTGAACGCACATTCGCGGAACAAACGCCACGCCCAGATTCATCGCCACAAATTTCTTGATCGTCTCGATGGTAGCGATTTCCGTCGTGATGTTCAACGGCGTCTGGAACCGCCTGAACACGTCGATCACCTTCTCGCGAGAAGGTGAGTGGACGTTGTGGGCTATGAAGGATTCGGCGCCCAGCTCCCTGATGTGAACCCTCGAATGGGCTGCCAGTCGATGTTGCGGGCTGACGACAAGCGCCAACTCGTCCCGCATGATCAGGGTGCCCTCGAGGTCGCTGTCGTCTGGAAGAAACGATAGGATCGCAAAGTCGAGGTTGCGTTGACGAAGTTCATAAGGCAGACGTGCTGACACCTGCCGAAACACCTCGATCTTGATCTTGGGATTCTGTTCCCGGAAGGTCAGGATGAGCCTCGGAAGCAGGTAGAGGCTCGTGCTCTCGTTAGCCCCGATGCGTATTCGCCCGCTCTGCAGGCTGTGCAATTGCAGCAGCGCAGTCAGCGTTTCGTCCCTGAGGTTCAAAAGACGTTTGGCGTAGTCGTAGAGCACGTCGCCCGAATCGGTCAGCACATAGGCATTGCGATTGGTTCGGTCGAACAGGGGGGCGCCGATCTCCTGTTCGAGTTTGCGCAGCGACATGCTCAAGGCGGGTTGAGTGCGAAAGACTCGCTCGGCCGCTTTGTGGAAGTTACCCTCCTCGACCATCGCGACAAACATTTCGAGTTGCATCAGTTCCATGAGTTTCTTATATCAACGGAGACTATCCGCGAATAACGCGAATCTCGCTAATTGAACCCCCCGAGTTGAAAGCAATGCCCTATTCGCGCTATTAGCGTTATTCGTGGATTCTTACGCTAACCGCCTGCCGCCAATCGCTGGCCGGCCACCTCGCTGGAGATCGCCAGGCCGACCTCACCGGTCGAGGAGTAACCCTCGCTTGTTGCCAGATCGGCCGTGCGCATTCCACGGGCAATCACTGCCCCGATCGCGATCTCGACCGCACGAGCCTCCGTTTCAAGTCCAAATGAATAGCGCAGCATCATCGCGGCCGACGCAATAGCGCCCAGTGGGTTGGCCTTGCCCTTGCCCGCGATGTCCGGAGCGGAGCCGTGCACTGGTTCATAGAGCGCGACGCGGCCGCCGAGACTCGCGGATGCCAGCATTCCGATCGAGCCGGCGATCACCGCGGCTTCGTCGGAGAGAATATCACCGAACATGTTTTCAGTCAGCACAACGTCAAAGCGACGCGGCTCGCGTATGAGTTGCATAGCGCAGGTGTCGACCAACAGATGTTCGAGCTCTACTTGCGGGTATTCGCCTGAGATGCGGGTGACGACCTGCCGCCACAGTTGAGAGACTTCGAGTACATTCGATTTGTCCACCGAAGTCACCTTTCGGCGCCGGCGTGCAGCCGCCTTAAAGGCAACATGGGCTATGCGCTCGATCTCCGCAACCGTGTAGGCCATTGTGTTGTAGGCTCGGAAGGGTCCGCTCGAACCGCCTTCGAATCCGCGAGGCATGCCGAAGTAGAGCCCGCCAAGCAACTCTCGCACGATCAGCATGTCGCATCCTATGACCAACTCGGGCTTGAGGGGCGACGCCTCAGCCAATTCCTCGTAGACCACTACAGGCCTAAGGTTGGCGAAGGCGCCAAGCTCGCGCCTGATTCCCAGAAGCCCATCCTCAGGCTTCAGGCCTCGCTGATTGCTGTCATAGCGGGGCCCGCCAACCGCGCCCAACAGAACCGCGCCGCTTGCAAGACAACCGTCGATGGTCGCCCGGGGCAGCGGCGTCCCGGTGTTGTCCAGGGCGCAGCCACCGATCAGATATTCGCGGCTTTGAACTTCGTGGCCGAACCTCTCCGCCACCGCGCGTACCACATTCAGGGCTTCGGAAGTAACCTCAGGACCTATGCCGTCGCCCGGCAAGACCGCGATGTCGAGCTGCATCTCTTATCTCCTCACACTGCCCACAGCAGTTCGTCGGGATGGCGATGAAGGAAGCGATCTTCACCAGTGATCCAGTCTAGCCGCGTGGGCGTGCAGATGTCTATCGCCACCGTGTCTTCAAGGACCTCGGAAGAATGCTCCGTGCCAGGCGGGATCGACAGCATCTGATTCGGCCCCAGCGTGACCTCTCCGTTCGGGAGATGAAATCGCCACTTGCCGGTCAGCACGATCACTACCTCTTCGCTCTCGTGTTTGTGAGTCTGAGTCACAGCGCCCTGCATCACTTCGACTCTGGCGACCATAATGTTCTCACCCAATGCAACTTTTCGTCGATAAAGCTCTGATATCGCCTCAGGCTTCATCTTGTCCCAATCATAAAAACCCATACTACCCCCCGGGGAAATGCGAAATTCGAAGTGCGAAATGCGAAATGAGATG
>DASYSA010000441.1:0-5198 GCA_036003885.1 Blastocatellia bacterium
AAGAGGCACAGATGTTACTGTACCGTGTCGGGTCCAGGGGCGTCCCGCAAATGCGGCAGGCCCCCAGCGGTAGTGACTCGACTCCCATTTAGTACCCTTTCAGAGAAGCGCGAGGTTACTGCAGCTTCGGAACCGAGTCTAGCGAGTGGATCATGGCGAGGTCAAGGAGTTGGGGCGGCGCGCAGAATCGGAGCCGCAAGAAGTAGCATGATGATACTCTTCGCGTCATCAATCTCGCCGCTGGCAACTTTGGCTAACGCCTCGTCGAGAGACAGGTGAACCACTTCAATCTCTTCATCCTCGTCGAGATTCTGAGCGGACTTCTCAAGCCCTGTAGCCAGGTAGAGATAAATTCGCTCTTCGCAGTAGCCGGGCGCGACATTGAACTCAGCAACCTTGCGAAAGTTTCGCGCCCTGTAGCCGAGCTCCTCCTCGAGCTCTCGGGCAGCGGTCTCTTCGGGAGTCTGGCCGGGCTCGATGCGGCCGGCAGCGATCTCGAGGGCATATCGGCCCAGCGGATAGCGCCACTGGCGAACAAGCGCCAGGGTTCCGTCTTCAAATACGGCAAGGATGCCGGCGCCGCCGTTGTGATGAACGACCTCAATCGTGACCGCGCCTTTGTCCTGCGATTGAAATCTGCTCAGAGAAAGATCGAGCACCTTGCCCCTGTGAATGTATTCTCTCTTAATTAGCTCGTGAGACATGGGAATCAGGAAATGCGAAATTCGAAATTCGAAATGCGAAATTGGGGATCTCGAATTTCGCACTTCGAATTTCGCATTTCGAATTTCCTCGTCATCTATTCGCGAACTGGTCTTCGCCTTCTATCAACTGCTTGACTTCACCGACCAGATAGAGCGAGCCCGCAACGCAGATCACGCCGTCCGGTTGAGTTACGCTTCTCGCCCAGGACATCGCTTGCCGGACCGTCTCCGTGAATATCACATTGCTTGAGGTCCCAAGTGCGGCTTTTCCCATCCTGGCGTTATCAGCCGCGCGAGGGTCCTTTAGCCGAGTCAGGACTATCGTCTGGGCTGCGCTGAACAACTCCGTGGCCATACTGTCGATGTCCTTGTCGCCCATAACGCCAAAGACCAGCGTCACCTTGCCGGGCCAGAACTCATCCAGGTAGGCCCTGAGCGTCCTGGCTCCCGCCGGGTTATGCGCACCGTCGAACAAGATAAAGGGCTTGTCATCGATCAGCTCGAGGCGGCCCGGCCACTTCACCTCGCGAAGCCCCTTGATAATCGCTTCGCGGGAGATTGAAAAGCCTACCTCCTCGAGAAGTTCGGCAGCCTCGATTGCAGCGGTCGCATTCTGCGCCTGATGCCGCCCGCGAAGCCTCAGCATGATTCTGCTGTAGTTCGCGTGCGCCGCTGCATAGTCAAAAGTTATCCGGCCCAGATCCGCGACCGTCACGTTTTCAGGTTCGTTCGCAAAGACCGGCAGCACGTTGACGTCGAGACAACGATTCATCAACACCTCGGTTGCCGCTTCGTATTGTTGCCTTCCTATTACCGCGCGCACGCCCGGCTTGATGACCGCCGCTTTCTCGCCGGCAATCTCGGTGATCGTATTGCCCAGCAGATCCTGATGGTCGAAGTCGATCGCCGTTATCACCGACAGTATCGCATCCACTGCGTTGGTCGCATCGAGCCGTCCGCCAAGCCCTACTTCCAGGATTGCGAGATCTACATGACAATCGCGAAAGTAGGTCAATGCAATCGCGGTCACCTGCTCGAAAAAGGTTGGAGGCGATAGCAGTTTTCCTTCAGCAACCAGGGCTTCACCGGCTTCGCGAACCCGCGTGGCCAGCGCCGCAAAGCTGTCGGTCGAGATCTCGCGGCCCGCTACCTTGATGCGCTCTTCGATGCGAAGGAGATGCGGAGAGGTGAACAGAGCGGTGCGATGACCTGCTGCTCGGGCGATTGCTTCGATCATCGCAGCCACCGATCCCTTGCCGTTGGTGCCCGCTACTGTCGCCGTCCGATACGAGCGTTGGGGATGGCCCAACCACTCGAGCAGAGTTCGAATGTTCTTGAGCCCGAACTTTGCCGCGAGCACTTCGTGCCCCAGGCTGTACAGATAACTTACCGACTCCTTATAGTCCATCAGGAATTTTGAATTTTGGATTTTGGATTTTGGATTGCGGATTGCGGAGATCGAATGTCAGTTAAGAACCCGCCCCAATCCAAAATCCAAAATCTAAAATCCAAAATCCCTTTCACTTGCCATTTCGGTTCATGAATTTCAGCGAGCTCACAATGAACTCCCGAAGATCCTTCCGCTCGACGACGGCGTCCAGCATCCCGTGATCGAGCAGGAACTCGGAGCGTTGGAATCCCTCCGGCAGCTTCTGCCGAATCGTTTGCTCTATTACGCGGGGGCCTGCGAACCCGATCTGCGCGCCGGGCTCCGCTATGTTTAGATCCCCGAGCATCGCGAAGCTGGCAGTGACTCCGCCTGTGGTCGGATCCGTGAGCACCGATATGAACGGCAGACCGGCGTCGTCCATCACGGCAAGCGCCGCGGATATCTTTGCCATCTGCATGAGCGAGATCGCGCCCTCCTGCATCCGTGCCCCGCCCGAGGCCGAAAAGACGACCAGCGCCGATCTCGTCTCCAGCGCGAGTTCGATGGCTCTCGTTATCTTCTCGCCCACGACCACTCCCATCGAGCCGCCAACGAATGCCAGTTCCATCGAGCAAACGATAGCGGGGCGTCCGCCGATGCGGCCCTGCCCGGTGATGAGGGCGTCGAGCATTCCGGTGCTCTTCTGCATCGCGCGCAGCCGATCCCTATAGCTCTTGGTGTCGATGAATGACAGCGGATCATCTGAACTCAGGCCGGCGTCGAGTTCCTGCCACTCTTCATCGTCGAACGTCATCTTCAATCTTTCGACCGCCCTTATGCGCCAGTGGTGACCACACTTCGGACAGACACTCAAATTGTCGTCCACCTCGCGCTTGAAGAGCATTTGCTCGCAGCCGGGGCATTTTACAAACAACCCCTCGGTGCGCACCGTGCGCTCTTCATTCGGGATCGGGTCGGGCTGCTTGGGTCCGTCTTTCTTCTTAAACCAGGTCATGATGAATTTGGAGGTTGCGTACGAGAGCTGCTTCGCTCAGTTCTTCTTCGCCCTTTTGCTGAAGTCAGTCATCCTCTCGGGAACGGCCTCACGTTGATTGACGACCCTGGCCAGAATGAACAGCAGGTCGGAAAGCCGGTTGAGGTAGACGATGACAAGCGAATTGATCTCTTCAGTTTGGGCAAGCGACACCGTTCGCCGTTCGGCTCGACGGGCAACGGTCCGAGCAAGATGCAGGGTCGCCCCTGCAGTTGAACCGCCGGGAAGAATGAACTCTCTGAGCGGCTCGAGCTGGGTGAGGAACCGATCAGCTGTTTCTTCGAGCGCCTTTACAAACGACGCCTCGATGCGCGGGACTTGAATGTCGCCGGGGCTCGCCAGATCTCCTCCGACAGTAAACAGATCGTTCTGGAGAAGACTAAGCACCTCATCGACCTGCTGATCCTCGAGGTGTGCGCGAGCAAGACCTATCACGGAATTGAGCTCATCTACGTCGCCATATGCCTCAACGCGCGCGCTTGCTTTGCTGACTCGCGCGCCGCCGACAAGCGCAGTCTCGCCTCCGTCCCCGGCTTTTGTGTAAACCTTAGAGATTCTCATGTCATCCCCTGCCCGAACGCGAATCTATAATAGGCGGGCCAATTGGCATTGTCAAAGACGGGGAAATGCGAATTTCGAAATTCGAAATTCGCATTTCGCATTTCTTCCGTTGCACGCTCGAGCAGAAGTCGGTTACTCTGGGGACCCGAACGGAGAGACTGAAGAGCAAATGGCGAAAATTACTTTGGGGATCCTCGGACTCGGCACGGTCGGCACCGGTGTGATCAAGCTGTTGGGCCGCGATCCCAGATTCAGAATCAAATGGGTGGCTGTTCGCGATATGTCGAAGCCGCGCGCCGTCGACCTGCCTGCCGTCCGATTGACCGGCGACCCCTGGGAAGTGGTCAATGATCCCGAGGTGGAAATAATCGTTGAGGTGGCCGGGGGGATCACTCCAATCTACGAGTTGATCACCAGCGCGGTGAGGCTCGGAAAACAGATCGTGACGGCAAACAAGGAGCTCATCGCAAAGCATGGCCCCGAGATATTCGAGCTTGCCAATCAGAATAATGTGACCGTCCTTTTCGAAGCAGCCGTCGGAGGCGGAATACCGCTCATCTCAACTCTTCAGCGCGGACTTCAAGCCAATCAGATCTCCAGCGTTGCGGGTATCCTCAACGGCACGACCAACTACATCCTCACTGCTATGGAAGCGACCGGAAGCAGCTTTGAGGCTGCTCTGGCCGAAGCCCAGCAACTGGGATATGCGGAAGCGGATCCGACAAACGATGTCGAAGCCTTTGATGTCGCATACAAGATCACCATTCTCGCGTCGCTGGCTTTTGGCCGGTTCGTCAATCCCGACGATGTCTATCGCCAGGGTATAACCCGCATCGGCGACATCGACATCAACATCGCTCGCGAATTCGGATACCGGATAAAGCTCATAGGGCTTGCGCGAAGAGGCGAAGGCTGTCTGGACGTACGAGCCCACCCGATGCTGGTTTCGCTTCATCACCCCCTGGCGTCGGTTGAAGGCGCCAACAACGCGATCTTCATAGAGGGCAGTGCGGTGGGTCAGATCATGTTACTGGGCCCGGGGGCGGGCCAGATGCCCACGGCCAGCGCGGTTGTCGGCGATATAATAAACCTTGCCAGCGCGCTCAAACTCCCTGACTTCGCGCCGTACTTTCAGCCCGAGATAGACCCGCATCCGGTTCCGGTCTGCAATGTCGATGAGGGAGAGAGCGCCTTCTACGTGCGGCTCGAGACCGAAGACAGCCCTGGAGTCATCGGCAACATCGGGCGCGCGCTCGGGGATCATAGGGTCAGCCTGCATAGTCTCGTTCAACGCGGAACAACACTCGATGGAGGAGCGACCATTGTGCTTCTGACCCATCGCACGTCCGAGGGCAACGCGCGGAGGGCGATCGCAGAGATCGAATCCCAGCCGACGACGAAGCAGATCAACGTCTCCCTGCGAGTCTGGGGCAGGATCTAGGATCTAGGATTTAGGATCTAGCACAGATCCTGCCTAGATCCTAGACCCTAAATCCTAGATCCTTCTTCT
>DASYSA010000442.1:0-3529 GCA_036003885.1 Blastocatellia bacterium
AGTACCCGGTGGTCGTGAGGCTCGTTGCCATAGCGATGGTCGAAACGGAGTAATTGAGACTGGTCAGTATGGTAAGGAAGCCAACTCTGCAGGCAAGCTTCGCCTCATTGGCGCAAGAAATGGAATGGAAAAAACTCGACCACATCCGGAGCCTGATTCAGAAGTGGCCCCATAATCGTGGCCTAGAAAAGGGAATTGTCCGTCTTCTGTCCGTGAACTGTTCCGGAAAGAGTTCAACTCAGCCCGAATGAGCTTGGCGGATTGTGATACTTTTCTTGGGCCTAGTCGGGCTGAGTTGGTGGGAGTCGCGCGAGGGATTCGACTTGAAAACCACTGTACGGGGAACCGTACCGGGGGTTCGAATCCCCCTTCCTCCGTCCTACTTATATAACTAATAATAAACGACTTAGTTATTCATGACTTGAGCAGTGTAGCGAGATTGTTCCCTGATGCCTATACTCAACGGCTCAACCGGCTCGGAAGAGGCCGGTCCTCCTTAGCCCCGAAAACCGGTTTCGCCTCACGACAAATAACCTGTGAACTGATTCCAGCTTCTCAAAGCCGGAGGGCGTGGGTTCCCTGTCTTCACGCCTTCGGCGTTCCGCCACCCATCCCAGCGGGACTCCGTCCCGCAACGCCCTACGTTCGGCAGATGGAAGGCTCTTTTTGTTCAATCTGCAATCGACTTTAAGGCTTCGGCTTTTAGTTCGTCGAAATTCATGATTCGCTCGCTGTCCCTACCCTTCCGGAATGCGTATTCCGGCGAAGAAGGACAGTTTTTATACCGCATCTCCCGCAGTGAAACTGACGCTCGTTATTTTATCGTTTGAAAGACCGGTTACCGGTTCGGGCAGCCAGTATACCCATTGGCCGTGGTCATTGCAGAGGCGCGCCTCGATCTGTCCTTGAAGGCGGCGCTTGTTGATAATGCCGCGGTCGATCCCAAGTCTGGCCGAGACTTGTTTGACAGTCAGCCATCACGGAGGCACAGCCCTTCGACGGCGTCGATGAAGACGTCGGTCGCGCTCAAGGTTGGCCGGTCACGGCCGCACTCGCGCACGCAATGTCCGAATGGCTTGTGCGGGTCGGGTCACCCGCGATCCACCTCAAGCCACGGAGTTCAGCAGGTTGGCTGGCACGTCGGGCCTTTCCAGGGCGATGAAGTGGCCAGCGTTCGGCACCTGAGTGAACTCGGCGGCGGGGAGCAGCTTCCTGTTGGCCTGTCGGTCTGAGGATCGAGACCAGTCCCGCTCTCCGTAGATGAGGTGGACCGCCGCGCTGACCGCGGGGTAGCGGGGCCGTGCTGCGATGAGGCTGGGGAGGTTCGCGTACACGGCGCGGGCGACAGTCGGGTAGCCAGGTCGCCGGCCAACCTTGAGCAGTTCATCCAGGTAGTCCTCTTGCAGGGCGCTCGGGTCGACGACGCCGCCACGGAGCACGGCGCGCATGATGGGCTTGGGCTCTTGTCGGGCGAGCATCGGTCCGATACCGGGCGCGAGGACGCCGGTGACGATCAGTCGAGCCAGAAGACTGGACCTGGCGATTCCGCCGGCGTAGTCGTACGGGTTCATCGCCACGACCCGCCGAACTCGCTCAGGGAGATCAGCCGCCGTGGTGAGCGCGAGTACGGCTCCCATCGACTCGCCGAGCAACGTGACGTCGCGTAGATCGAGCTGCGTGATGAGTCTCTCTACGGCGGCGCGCATGGCGGGCTCCTCGTAGGACGCGCCGGGAACGATCTCCGAGTCGCCCATTCCCGGGAGATCGAGCGCGTAGACGGTGTATCGCTCCTGGACCAGCGGGATGACGTGGCGGAAGTGCTCGGCTTGGGTGCGTACGGTGTGCAGCAGGACCAACGGCGGCCCCGTTCCGCCGGTGAGGTAGCGCAGCCGGCCATGGCCTCGGTCGCCTGATCCGGTGGTGTCGAGGAAGTGGCTGCTGGTCTTCGGGATGCTGATTCCGGATTCGGTGTGGCTGGTGACGGACATGTTGGTCTCCTCGGACGCGGATCGCGCTCGGCGGTGCGCTCCAGATCGCATGGTGTTTGGTCAGGCGACCGGCGCCACGGCTGGCAGGTCGTCGCGATCGGCATCGGGTTCCTCGAACTCCGCGCGCCCGACCCAGTTTCCCATCGCAGCATGAATCTCTCCTGAAAAGCCAGCAGCGCTATCCTTAACCGCGGCACAAAAGAAGGCGAGAACGCCACATCCAATCCAAGTGATCTTTGGTCGCATGGCCATCCAAAGACCTCTCCGTGAAAACTACGGCGCGACGCAGGAGTATGACATGGCGTCACTTGGAGCTCCCGCATTGTACTGTGGATATGTGGGATACGAACAAAGCGGCAGAGTCCCCGCGTTGCCGGTCAGTGTCGCCGACTTTGGAGGCGCCGTACCGTTTTCAACCCAGTCGAGCAGCATGGAGATGCGATCGAAGCGGCTTGGAATTTGTGTCGCGGGAATTGCGCCGCCATCGCCGTTCCTGGTGTAGCTGGAACCGGTGAGTCCGTGTCCTGTTTGCGGAATCACATAAAAGCGAGCAAACTCGTCGACGTTTGCGCGCCCCATCTTGTCGAGCACGGACTGGTAGTAATCCAGTTGCGCCCCGGGAGACGCGAGCGAGTCGTTGGTGCCTATTGCGACAATCATCTTTCCCCCGCGCTTGTGGAATGCCGACAGGTCGGGATTCGTGGAGTCGAGCCATTGAGAAAGTTCTTCGCGACGCGTGTTCCACTTGCCGCCTTCGACATAGTCCAGTGGATTGGCGGTAGTGTCCTTCATCAGAAATCCCGTCACACCGAGCACGCCAAGATGCGAATGATTTTGCGCGTTAGGGGCAGCGCCTTCCTGTCCGTTGAAGCGAACATTGGCAATGAGGCCGCTGCCCGAAGGATCCGTCGTCGGCACCCACATGCCGAACGTCTTCGATCCATGCGCCAAGGGCGTCGCGAACTTATACCGGCTGTAGACGAGCTTGAGCGTGGAGATCTGCCCATCGGTGAAACACGCGGCGGCACTCGTATCCTGCGGATTCGGATCAGTGTTGTCCGGACATCTCTTGGCAGCCCAGGGATTGCGATTCGGCGCGCCCTGGCTCATGTCGAAGATGGCTCTGCACGCCATGTAGTTATTGATGATGCCGTCCGCAAGTCCATCGAGCTTGTCGCACTGCCGGACGAATTCGGCACGAATGGCTTCGGTTTTCGCAGGAGTGACCCAATTGGCCAGCGGCTTTTCCTGGATGCGGATGAGTTCCGGGGCCAGCATCAATGACGAAAAGCTGACGATGGGGACGTTCGCGGCAACGCCGTCGTAGTCGGCGGGATAACGCTGAGCGACGGTCAGCGCTTCACGGCCACCTTGAGACGTGCCGATGAAATAGTTATAGCGGGGCCGAGACCCGTACAGCCGTTCAATCAAAACCATGGCCGCGTCGTGAGTCTTCTTGAGCTGCATGTAGCCGAGGTTCTTGATGGCTTCGTCGCTGAGCGTCCAATCGTTGCCGGACGGCTCTGCCGGTGCGCCACCGC
>DASYSA010000443.1:0-3063 GCA_036003885.1 Blastocatellia bacterium
ACTTCGCCTGTGGCAATCTGCGCGGCACCAGAGGTCCCTGCCCACTGTTACGTCTCGAGGATCGAAAGGGCCGTTGCGTTCGGGCGCCGTGGGCCCATAGATCCCTACAATTGGAGTGCCACATGCAGCGGCCAAATGAAGCGGACCGGTGTCGCCGCCAATGAACAATTCGGCGCGCCGCGCAAGCGCAACGAACTGCTTCAGTGTCGAAGCGAGAGGCGTGACTCCGCCGCACCGTGAGGTTGATGCAACCAAATGAGCCAGGGGTTCCTCGCCTGGTCCATAAGTGACGATCGCCTTCATTCCGCATTCACGATTCAGCCAATCCGCTACTTGACCGTAGCGCGCGGGGGCCCATAGCTTCGTGCTCCAGCCTCCGCCCGGGTTGATTATTGCGAAGGGGCTCTTCCAACCACCCACAGCCTGCTCAGCAAACTCTTCGTCGTAAGAGGTCACCGAGATAGGAAACTCGTAGTTGTGGGTTCTATCCTCGGCCCCGACTTTGTCACGCGTCGCGTCCTCGCCGGCGAATGATCCGTCCTGAGTGTGCCGAGAGTAATCCGCCAGAATCCGGTGAGCAAGCGCCAGGTTCTTGTCGATCACATGTTTGAGCTGACTGGTCTCGACCTGCTCAGTCAGAAACAATCGTGAGGCCCCTTCGCGCAACTCGCCGGTTTCGAACCCGATGCGACGCGGCGAGCGTGATGCAAAGGCGAGCAGGCCCGATTTGATGAGACCCTGAAAATCTACCGCCACATCGAAGGTTTCGGGTGCGCCGCCGGAGATGCTTCCTCGCAGACTCCTCAGAGTTGAGGTGAGGTCCGTGAGAGTCCCCCTGTTGTGCCAATGGCTGCGCCAGGCCCGAGAATCGACCTCGATGAGTTCGTCAATGATTGGACTGTCCTTCAGGATGGCGCTCGCCCTTCGCTCTACGGCCCAGGCTATGTGAGCATCGGGAAATGCTCGCCTCAGTGTGGCGGCTGCCGGCAGAGTGTGCACTACGTCGCCGATGGAACTGAGCTTGACTATGAGTATGCGCATGCTGAACGAATTGATTGATCCGCCGACTGCAAGGGCGGATTATAGCACTCTTGCAACTCAGTGCTGTCAACCTGAGGCTGGTTGTCGTGTTCATGAGCCATTCTTTAATAATGTTAGCGCGCGTGCTAGAATTCGACAGCTGATCGGGGCGCTATGAAGAAAGTGAGCATACTTGGGTCGACCGGCTCAATCGGGCAAAGCACGCTTTCAGTTATCCAGTCACTCAGCGATCGATTCGCCGTCAGTGCGCTGGCTGCCGGGCGCGATCTCGACAAGCTCGTCACGCAGATTCTTCGCTTTCGGCCTAAACTGGTCTCGGTGTCAAGCGAGGGCGATGTGCCCGTGCTCCGAGCCAGACTACGCGCGGCTGCGGTCAGCATTCCCGAAATAGCCTGGGGAGACGAGGGTCTCATCGAAGTCGCTTGCGGAGAAGGCACGGACATCGTGGTCTCGGCAACTGTCGGAGCAGTCGGTTTCCTGCCAACCTACAAGGCGCTTTCGCTGGGCCGTCGCGTTTGTCTCGCAAACAAAGAGACGCTTGTGATGGCCGGTGAGCTTATGACAGGCGCGGCTCGGATTTCAGGCGCGGAATTGCTGCCGGTCGATAGCGAGCACAATGCCCTCCATCAGTGCCTGCGCGGCGAGCGGCTGGATGAGGTGAAGCGCCTGATTCTGACGGCATCCGGAGGACCATTTCGCGAAATCTCCATCGAGAAGATGCGTGAAGCGACGGTCAAGGAGGCGCTAAATCATCCAACCTGGCAGATGGGTTCCAAGATCACGATCGACTCGGCCACACTGATGAACAAGGGTCTCGAGGTCATCGAGGCCGGATGGCTATTCGGCTTTGAGCCCGATCGGATCTCGGCGGTCGTGCATCCGCAGTCGATCGTCCACTCGATGGTAGAGATGGTTGACGGCTCGATCATTGCCCAGCTAGGCGTGACCGATATGAGATTGATGATTCAGTACGCTCTTACGTACCCCGAGCGGCTTCCGACCGACCTGCCGGCGCTTCGACTCGATCAGCTCTCCAGGCTCGAGTTTCTCGAGCCGGACCTGGAGCGGTTTCCTTGTCTGGGACTTGCGTATGACGCGATGCGAGCGGGTGGAACAATGCCCGCCGCTATGAGCGCGGCCAACGAAGTTGCTGTTGCTGCTTTCCTCGATCAACGCATCCGGTTCATGGATATTCCACGCATTATCGCTTCAACAATGGAGGCCCACAATACCGAACCCTGTTCGAGTATTGAATCGGTGCTTGAAGCTGATCGCTGGGCGCGGAGCCATGCCGGGTCGCTTGTCGGCGCGCAGAAGGCAGAGGTTCCAGTCCACCTGTAGGTTGACGAGAAACCGTTTGCCATCGAGCCCCTACGAAGAGAAGCAGGATTATCTTTTCAACCAGCCCCTTCAAAGCTTATCTCTCGTTTCTCGTTTTACGTTCCTCGCCTTCGAGTCTTGCCGTCCCATCCGAAGTCGACAACGCGAAACGAGAAACGCGAAACGAGAACCCGACGGCACGAAAGATATCTGGCACGGCTGACATGCTCCCGGCGATTCCCGCGCCGGTGCTGGCTCGGAATCTGAACAGACCGGCCGCTGTCAGGTCAAAGAGGTTGATTATGTCAGATGCGGCGAACGGATATTCGACGCCCATAGGTGAGATGGCTGGCGAGAACGCTGGGGCGCTCGACTGGCTCGCACGATATGCGCCTGCGATTATTCTCCTCCTGAGCTTTGCGGTGTACGCGCAGACTCTCACCTACGGATTTGTTTTTGACGATCAGGACTTCATCGTCGCTCACCCTTTTGTGAAGTCCTGGCATTTCGCGCCTCGCTACTTCGCAGGCGATATCTGGCAATATGTGAATCCGGGCGAGCCGAGCAATTACTATCGTCCCATTTTTCTATTATGGTTGCTGATCCATTTTACCCTGTTCGGACTGAATCCGCTCTGGTGGCATCTGACCTCGGTGGCGGCTCACCTCGTAGTTACTTTTCTAGTTTACGTGCTGGCGGGCA
>DASYSA010000444.1:0-7194 GCA_036003885.1 Blastocatellia bacterium
TCATAATAACCAATCCTGGGGACAACAAGTCTGCTCCGTTCCAGCTAACTCAGACTTGCCCATAAGCAAGAAGTGAGGGAATGAGGTCGGGTAGAGGAGAGATCCTCTACCCGGCTGAGTCGCACAAAAGATCAACACAAAATCAAAGGGAGGGCTCTTGTAGCCCTCCTTTTTTCTTGCCCCAGAGCAGTCGCGGACGTTGGAGCTTGACCAGGATTTGAGGTCTCTAGACCTTGCGTGCTTGTCCGCCGGGTGCGCGTCATGATTCGGGACAGGTAATGGGGTCAGGCCCTCGATTCTGCGATTCGGGACTCTTATTCGTTGCTCCTCTTTTATTGTTCCTGTCCGCTGCGTTCGCTGTTCCTCTGCGGACGAGTCTCTTGCGACGGTCAAGTCGTGCCTGGCTTTTGCACAATCGTGACGCGCGCTTGTCCGCCCTCAACCTTGACATAGTACGCTCTGAACGCTAGCTTTCTTGTTTCCGTCTTTAGGGTGGTAGCGCCATGTTCGAAGCACTCTCGGATAAGCTCAGAAAGGTCCTCAAGGATTTGCGGGGCCAGGGTCGCCTGACCGAAGCCCACGTCGATGCGGCCATGCGCGAGATTCGCATCGCGCTGCTCGAGGCCGATGTCAACTACAAGGTAGTGAAGACCTTCATTGACCGAGTGAAGGTCAAGGCGCTGGGCCAGGAGGTGATGGGATCGCTGTCGCCCGCCCAGCAGGTAGTCAAGGTAGTCTATGACGAGATGGTTGAAATGCTGGGCGGCACCTCTACCCAGCTCATTTTCACCAAGCGGATACCCAATGCCGTAATGATCGTCGGCCTGCAGGGATCCGGAAAGACTACCACCACCGGGAAACTGGCCAGGTTTCTTGCTCAGAGCCAGAACCGGCGCCCCCTCCTGCTTTCTGTCGACGTATATCGACCCGCAGCCCGCCAACAGCTCTCAATAATCGCGAATGAAATAGGATACCCCGCGTTCGAGGCGCCCGGGATAGGCGATCCCGTCGAGTTATGCAATGCGGCCTTGCGCGAGTGTCAGCTCACGGGCTACGACACGCTGCTGGTCGACACCGCTGGTCGGTTGCACATCGACGAAGACTTGATGGTGGAACTCCAGCAGATCAAGCAGGCGACCGCGGCGACAGAGATACTCTTCATAGCCGACGCCATGACCGGACAGGATGCGGTACGCTCCGCAGAGGAGTTTCACCGCCGCGTCGGTTTGACCGGGGTGATCCTGACGAAGATGGAGGGCGATTCCCGCGGCGGGGCAGCGCTCTCAATCAAAGAAGTGATTGGCCAGCCGATTAAGTTCCTCGGAGTTGGAGAGCGGTACGACGCAATAGAGCCGTTCTATCCGGATCGAATCGCCCAACGAATTCTGGGAATGGGCGACGTTCTCTCGCTTATCGAGAAGGTTCAGGCTGAAGTGGACCAGGATAAGGCGCTGGAGCTCCAGGAGAAGCTGGCCCACGATAAGTTTTCACTCGAGGATTTCCGCGATCAGCTTCGGCAGATGAAACGACTCGGCTCGCTCGATAAGCTCCTGGATATGCTTCCGGCCAACCTACTCGGCGGGATGCGGATGACGCCGGAGCAGAGCGCCGAGATGGAGGGTAAGCTGAAGCTGACAGAGGCCATCATCAATTCAATGACCCTACAGGAACGCCGCGACCACGCATTGCTAAACGGCTCTCGCCGCAAACGGATCGCAAAAGGAAGCGGCACCACGGTTCAAGAGGTCAATCAGATGATCAATGAGTATCTGGACATGCGCAAGATGATGCGCATGATGACCGGTGGGGGCCTTGGAGGTGTGGGTGGACGCCTGTTGGGTGGACTCATGGGCGGAGGGGGCGGCGGCGGCGGCCGCCGCAAAGCCACAAAGAGAAGGAAGAAAAAGAAGCGCTGAGCGATAGTCTTCTGCTATAATTGCGAGTTTCCAGAGAGTGATCGGTGCGGGCAGTTTTGCCAGGGTTTTCCTCGATACCACATTCAAGCCGGGGACCAGTGGTAGGGTATGAATCTGATAGTAGGTGGGGTGGTTTCACCCCGCAGCAGGACAAATGGAGGTGTAGTTTGCTTTCGATCAAGTTGACCAGAATGGGCGCAAAGAAGAAACCTTTTTACCGAATCGTCGTCGCCGAGAAGCGTTCCAAGCGCGATGGTCGTTATATTGAATCGGTTGGCCACCACGATCCCAGAGACGAGGCCAATTTCAAGCTCGACCGAGAGCGGCTCAAGTATTGGATCGAACGCGGAGCGCAGCCGACGGACACTGTGCGAAGCCTGATGAAGCGAGCTGTCAAGACTACGCCTGCTGAACCAGCAGCGTGATCCGCGATCACTGCTTCCCGGCCTCGCCCGTTCCGAACTTTCGTTACAGTTCATGCGGCCGCGCCGCCCGACATTACTTCCCGAGCGACGATATCCGAAGGAGGTCGACGTATGGGCGACGGTTCAGTCAAGGATGTCATTGAAGCGATTGTCAAAGCGCTGGTAGATGATCCCGACGAAGTTGTAGTGAAGGAGATCGACGGAGACGCGACAACCGTGCTCGAGTTAAGAGTGGCGCAGCAAGACCTCGGAAAGGTCATTGGCAAACAGGGCAGAACCGCTCGTGCCATGCGCACCCTGCTTCGCGCCGCAGGCATGAAGTTGAAGAAACGGTTCGTTCTTGAAATCCTGGAGTAGTGACTGGCGAGGACTACAACGAAGCGCAGACGCATGAGGATGTGGTGATAGCCCGCATCGTCAAGGCGCGTGGCATTAAAGGGGAAGTGGCCTGCGATATTCTGACCGACTTCCCCGAACGCTTTCAGTCGGTCCATCCAGTCACGGTGAGCCTGCCCGGCGGCGAGCGGCTTCGACTCACCATACAGAACAACTGGTTTCACAAGGGAAGAGTCGTCTTGAAGTTTGAAGGATACGATACGATGAGCGCAGCCGAGCAGCTGGTTGGCGCTTCAGTGCTGATCGCCGAATCTGCGCAGATGGCGCTTGAAGAAGGCGAGTTCTACGAGCATGAGATCGTGGGATCCAGAGTAACCAGCCTGGGAGGTCGCTTCGTCGGGCGAGTGACCAGGCTGATGCGCACCGGAGGAACCGATCTCCTGGTGGTCGAAGGCGAAGACGCCCGGGAACACTTGATTCCGTTCACCGAAGATATCTGTACCGACGTGGACGTGAAGGGAAAGCTGATACTCATCAGGCCGCCGGAAGGCCTGCTGGATTTGTAGATTTCGGATGCCGGCCGGGGACGCCGGGTCCGAATTCCGCGGTTTCGCAATCGGGTATGCGGTTCGACATCATAACGATTTTTCCGGAGATGTTGGGCGGGGTCTTTGAGTTCGGAATAGTTCGCCGCGCGGTTGAATCCGGTCTCATTGAGATATATGTGCACGACCTGCGCGACTACACATTTGATCGGCATCGCCAGGTGGATGACCGGCCTTTTGGCGGAGGCGCGGGCATGGTCCTCAAGCCGGAACCGCTCGTTCGAGCGATCGAGGCGATCGCGGGCGACCCGGGCGATGCGAGCACGGTGCTCCTTTCGCCGCAGGGTCGGCTATTCGGTCAGCGGATGGCAGAAGAGTTTTCTCGCAAAGCCCGGCTGGTTCTGATCTGCGGCAGGTACGAAGGCGTAGACGAACGAGTGGTCGAGCACTGGATTGATGACGAAGTCTCGATCGGAGACTACGTTCTATCCGGAGGAGAGATACCGGCCATGGTTGTTGTGGACGCGGTGACTCGACTCATCCCGGGCGCGCTTGGATGCGATGAGTCGGCGCAGCGCGAATCATTCAGCGATGGGTTGCTCGATTATCCGCATTACACCCGGCCGGCCGAATATCGCGGGATGAAAGTACCGGATGTCCTGCTGAGCGGGAACCACGCCGAGATCGACGCGTGGCGTCGGGGAAGGTCGATCGAGAAGACCGAGCGCCGGCGCCCAGACATGATTGAGAGCGGCGAAAGATCCGAAGAGGACGGCAAGAGCTAGAACAGCAAATTGGTGGGACAGAACATAGAGTTCCCAGGGAGTGAGGTATAACAATGAACCCTGTAGTACAGGACGTCGAGAATCGTCAACTGCGCAATGATATTCCGGAGTTCCAGCCGGGAGACACGGTACGGGTGCACGTGCGTATCAAGGAGGGCGATAAGGAACGCCTCCAGGCTTTTGAGGGCGTGGTGATCGCGCGCAAACATTCAGGAGTCCGCGAGACTATTACGGTGCGCAAAACCAGCTTCGGCGTTGGAGTCGAGCGCATCTTTCCGATTCACGCCAGCATAATCGACCACATCGATGTTGTTCGCCGGGGCCGGGTTCGGCGCGCGAAGCTATACTACCTTCGCAAATTGCGCGGCAAGGCCTCTCGCATTCGAGAGCGCGACACGAGAGGAGAACGTGCGGTAGCGGCAGCAGCTGCTAAAGCAAAAGCGGCCAGGGGCGAGACCCTTCCGGACACCGCGGAAAAGACACCGGTCGAAGACGACGAGTAGCTCCTGGCGCGCCGCAAGCGCGGCGCGTTGTCGGTCTATCGTCCGGAGCCGATAGGGCTCACAATCGTCGCATGCGAGGCCATCTTTCACCCCGCCCTTATACCTTCTCGATTTCGGGCATGTCGTCATGAAGACCCGCAAAGAGATGCTGGAGGAGTTCGTCGCTGAGGATGCGGGCGACTCTTTCTCCCGCTACGCTCTGGCCCTCGAGCTCGAGAAGGAGGGCCTGACGTCCGATGCGGTCGCCCACCTTCACGAAGTGACGGCCAGAGATCCCGATTATGTCGCCGCCTACTATCATCTTGGGCGCCTTCTGGTGAGCCAGGGGAAGGCCGAGGCCGCGCGAGTCGCCTACCAGCGCGGTCTGGAAGCCGCTGCAAAGGCAAAAGATCCGAGAACTCTCGCCGAGATACAAGAGGCGCTTGATTCGCTGGACTGATTCGTGAGCATAGCCACGTGACGGAAGACGTCACAGAAGATCGGTTCAATTTGAAGGAGTGACCTATGATGAGAAGCAACAAAGCGCTCTCTTTCCTGTTCGCCCTCGCGATTCTGGGACTCTCCGTTGTAGCTCACGGTCAAACGCCGACAATAGACCAGTCCCTCGATCTCAAGAGCGCGTCGGGCCCTCGCATCTCCCCCGACGGCCGCCTCATCGCCTATCAAGTGCAGGAGACAAACTGGACTGAGAATGCATTCGAAACTGAGATATGGATTGCCGTAACTGCAACCGGCGAGCGATATCAACTAACCAACGCGAAGAAGTCCAGCAATTCTCCTCAGTGGTCTCCGGACGGCAAGCGTATCGCCTTCGCATCAGATCGCGACGGCAAGCGGCAGATCTATCTCATCGCTCCATCGGGAGGCGAGGCTGTCCAATTGACGAACCTCGAAACCGGAGTGAATGGCTTTAACTGGTCGCCCGACAGCCGCAGCATCGCATTCACCGCTGTGGAGCCTGAGACCAAGGCTCGAAAAGATCGTAAGGAAAAGTACGGCGAGTTCGAAGTAGTCTTCGGCGACTACATCATGGCTCACCTGTGGAAGATCAATCTCCCAGTGGACCTGAAAGAGAAGGTCCCCGAGCCTGTGCGCCTCACCTCGACTGATGATTTCACGGTTGGAGGCTTCTCATGGTCTCCCGACTCCGAGCGCATCGCCTTTAGCGCCGCTAAAGATCCCGCATTGAGTTCTTCTGCTACCTCGGATATCTACGTCCTGAAAGTGAGCGACAAGTCTGTCAGGAAGATTGTTAGTACCGCCGGCCCGGATGGCAATCCGACCTGGTCGCCCGATGGCAAGCAGGTGGCTTATGAAACATCAAACGGCCGCGAGTTCTTTTTCTACACCAATAACTACATTGCGGTTGTGAGCAGCGAAGGTGGCTCGCCGCGTCTATTGACCGAGGCTTTTGACGAGGAGCCGAACCTGATCGCGTGGGGTCCTGGCGGGATCTACTTCGGGAGCCAGCAGAGGACCGATTCGCACCTCTTCCGCCTGAGTCCCGAGACGAAGCGTATCGAGCGAGTGAGCGGACCCGATCACTTCACGGCTTCGCAGATCTCGTTTACTCGTGATTTCAGCCACGCAGCCTTCGTGGGCGCAGCGCCGAACGAATATGCGGAGGTCTGCGTGTCGGGGCTTGTGCCGTTTGTCCCGAAGCGACTCACTGCAATGGGAGAGCAATTGAAGGGCTTTCGCGTTGCGTCGCGAGAGGTGATCGAATGGAAGTCGACGGATGGAACTCCTATCGAAGGCGTCTTGATTAAGCCCGCGGGCTACGACGCGTCAAAGAAGTACCCGCTGCTCGTCGTCATTCACGGAGGGCCGACGGGCGTCGATATGCCGCTTCTTCGCGCCGACCGCTATTACCCGATCGAGATGTTTGCGGCAAAGGGCGCCGTTATATTGAGACCGAACTACCGGGGATCGGCGGGCTATGGCGAGAAGTTCCGGTCGCTTAATGTGCGCAACCTTGGAGTGGGCGACTACTGGGATGTGATCTCCGGTGTGGACCACTTGATCTCGAAAGGGATCGTCGATCGCGACAGGGTTGGGGCGATGGGATGGAGCCAGGGCGGCTACATCTCGGCGTTCATCACGACCTTCAGCGACAGGTTCAAGGCTGTCTCGGTTGGAGCGGGTATTTCAGACTGGATGACATACTACGTGAACACGGATATCTATCCTTTTACGCGCCAGTATCTGAAGACGACACCGTGGGACGATTCGGAGATATATCGAAAGACGTCGCCGATCTCCTACATAAAGACGGCGAAGACGCCGACGTTGATCCAGCATGGCGAGCTGGACAAACGAGTGCCCATACCGAATGCGTACGAGCTTTATCGAGGGCTTGAAGACCGGGGAGTCCCGGTGAAGATGGTAGTCTACAAGGGATTTGGACATGGGATCGACAAACCGAAGCAGCAACGCGCGGTGATGGAACACAACTACGAATGGTTCTCTCAATGGATCTGGGGAGAGAAGCCGGCCCTTGCGAGTAAGTGAGCAGGTTTTCTCGGCGCATTGCCTGCAACTGAGCGTCGGACCTGCCCGCGGTCGTGCGTGATATTCATCTCATTAATACCCCTTCAGTGGGATGTCTGGCGGGCGACGGGCTTCAGCCTACAGAAACGGCCTGCCAGCTCCGCAATCCCCCAACCGTAAGATTGGGGATCTTT
>DASYSA010000445.1:0-3650 GCA_036003885.1 Blastocatellia bacterium
CAGATTGAGCCGCTGAAGGTTTTCCTGCAGGTTGACCGTAAACGGATTCGGGGTGGCCGGCGGTGGTGCATTCGCCGCCCCCGGTGTGAAGACATCCGCTTCGATCAGCAACTTCTCCGCGGGCAAGTAACCCATGATGATTCCTTCGTTGTGCATGCTCCCCTTTATGTGATGCAGCTCGAGGACACGAGTGCCATCGGTGAGAACATACTTATCAGTCATCGTGACCACGCGCGGAGCTCTTCGAGACTGCGACAATTTGTCTGCGCTCAACGTTCGTTGGCCGCGTAGAATCTGATCGCAGAAGACCTTGTTCAGTCGATGAGTTACGACGGTAGCCCCTCCGGCTACGAAGGTTCGAACCCCGCCTGAGTGGTCGAAGTGGTGATGTGTCATTACAAGGTACTTTATCGGCTTGTTAGGCACGAGCTTCTTGACTTCGCTGATAACCGCAAGCGACCGTTCTTCGTTTAGCGGAGCTTCTATCACCGTGACATGGTCTTTGAACTCGACAAGAGCGCTGTGGTGGCTGCCGCCTGTCAGATACCAGACACCTTCAGCCAGCTTCTGACTCTCGACACGGACAGGGGGCGCGCTTCCCTGACGCACGCTGGGAGGCGCTTCGATTGCGGCCGCCGCATTCGGTTCGACCGACATTACACTGATGTCGAGCGTGGGGAATCCGGCTTGCTTCTGGACGATCCTGGTTGGGAACTTGATCCCGCTCATGTCCTGATAGTTCGAGTAGAGCGTCTCGACCAGCATGTCTCCAGCCACTGGATTTGGGATCCACGTCTCCACTCTTTCAACCAGGTTCTGCCCATTGATGAAGCCGTTGACCTTAAACTTACCATCCGCCATAAAAGTGGCGACGTGCATCTTGCGGCCCTTGCCCGAGCTGATTGATCTAACTGTCGCTTTGTTGAGCTGAGCAGCCCTCAAGAACCCGTGGGGTGTTGTCCAGATCTGGAGCATGCGTTCGCTTGCGGCTGCTGGAACCGGTGTCGCGTTGTTGCCGGCGAGATTCCACGCGTAGGAGCCGCTTACGAGCTGTACCTGCCGCTGCTCGCCGATGATCGGCTGAGCGCCGCCGCCATGAGGCGGGTTCTCGTATTGCGTGCGAACCATCTCTTCCTGCGACGACCCGGTTTCGTAATTGATCGTGCGTGTGTAGCTCTTGACGTTGAACTTGGGCCAGGGAGCAAACGGTTTGGGACTCTGGCCCAGAGCAAAGTTGAATCCGTTGCCTGAATACTTGATCGACTTCAGGCCCTCCGCGCCGATCGTCTTCGCTGCATTCTCGAGGACCGTGTTTGATCCCTTGCCGCCGCTCTGCGCCTGCGAATTCAACGACACAAGTAGAAGGACTCCTAGCGTCAGACTTCTTCTAATCATCGCTCCTCCTCCGGGGGCTTGCGACTCAAATCATCCGCAAGCAGGTAATGGGGTCAGGCCCTCGATTTTGCGTTTCTGATTTCACCTTAGAGCAATTGTTCGTGTTCTCGTTGATGTGAACGGCGGGCT
Organism: Blastocatellia bacterium; assembly: GCA_036003885.1. GTDB lineage: Bacteria > Acidobacteriota > Blastocatellia > UBA7656 > UBA7656 > DASYSA01. The sequence continues at coordinate 1,525 of DASYSA010000445.1, forward strand.
CACGTGCGCGCCGAACGCGGCAGAGTGAACGCCTCGCCTTCCACAGCAAAGGGTCCTCTCACCATAAAGTAAGAAGGCCCATCGTGATCGAAAAGATGAGGCAACGCCGTGGCTTGAACCGCAAGTCGATCAGGGCTGAAACAGATCTCGACTTCCTCGATACGGTGCGGCAATCTTTTAAGGATATCAGCCAGTGCCGGAAGCTTCGGTCCGGCTATATCAAAGAGCTTCAGCAGCGTGCCTTCGATTTCCATGCAGACAATTACATCCAGGTCCTTCGAGTACTGCAATGTCCGGCTGCCTTCGTTGAAGCAGAACACAGCCTTCTCGTTAACCACGCCCACGACGTTCGAGACTGGTTCACGCGTCTCCAGCAGGCGGTGCAGCAAGACGACGTCGCCGCCCTCCTTCGGGTCAATCAAACGAAAGCCATCGCCCTTGCTCTCGGAATCCACCTTTGATGTAAACACGTGTTCTCCGACGACGCGAAAGCCAAAAGGTTCGAAGTACTCCGGATGTTCAGTCGTCAGGATCTGTGTCTCGTAGCGGCTCGCACAGTGCTCGAGCGCTGCTTCCATGGCTTTGCGAAACAGGCCCCTGCGACGGCAATCCGAGAGCGTCGCGACACCGTGGATAGATCCGACCTTGACGATCCTCCCTCGCAGAACCAGGGACAGCTCAATCACGCCGACGTGGGAAACAGGGCGGCCTCGTTCGAAGCACACGAATGGTGTCGATACGGATTCCCAGGAGGCGCCGAGATCCCTGGCGTTCTGGGCAACTTCGCTCACACCCGGAAACACGGAATCAAGCAGCTCGAATAATTGTTCACTCAGAGCAGGATCCACTGAAAATGAGCGCTTCAAGCTCTTCTCTCTCTGATTCTGGGTACGCACGCTTCGAGCGTGCTGGTCCCCCGCAAAGGCCGAGGTGTATTCCTGGCGGCCCTTCGAACAGTTCAGCACGCTGGAAGCGTGCGTACCCAGGCGCTGATCAATTGCCTGTTGCCGGTTGTTGCGGCCGAGGAGGCGTTTCCGGTCTTCCCGCTCCGAGGTTATCGAAATTCAGCGCCGCATTGAACAACATGAAAAACGCCCCTTGAGTTTGATGCCGCCACATCGGATTCGCTGCGAACATCACCACGTGTCCCTTCCCTACCGGCACGTCGATGACAGCCGCCTTTCCCGCCAACTCCGATCCGCCCGCAAGCATTCCGCTCACCAGCAGATTCTTCTCGTCGCTCACAAAGCGCAGCACAACTCGAGGTCTCATATTGGGCGGCGTGATCGCGCCCGCGAACTGCCGGAACTCTTCGGGGATGGCCTCTTCGCCCGGACGGGCCGGTTGGGCCGCGCGAGTGGGCGGCGCCTGTGGCATTCCCTGAATGACGTCAGGATCTGTCAGACTGCCGCGACCCGAGGCTCTTTGGCCTGGAGCGCCTCCACCCTGCTGACCGCCACCTCCGCCTCCGCCTCCTCCTCCGCCTCCACCGAAGCCTCCAGCGGCGACGCTAATCAGCGGCGCCTGGTTAAAGTAGACCTGAAGCGACTCCCCGTAACCATAGGCAATCGGGCTCTTGCGGTCGGCAAATGTGGCGTTATAGACGGACCCGCGAGCCTGCAACTGCCGCGACTCCTGAATTGTCACCCCTGAAGTTATGCCGTAGTCGATCGGTATCTGCGAGACCGACGTGATCGGCACGAACAGGCCGCCATCCTCGATGAACTTCTGGAGATTCAAGACGCCGCGCAGTGTCATTCCCCCCCGGATATCGTCGGTTTGATCGGGCGAGAAACCGATGTTTGGAGTGATATCCGAGAGCTTCCACGGAACCGGATCCCCTCGCTTCGGCGTCCCATTTACAATTGTTTGGGCCGAACCGCCGACGGGAGGGAAGATGATCACATCGAACTTCTCGCGCAGATTGGGTGTGTCTCGAATTACGTGGTCCGAGATGTAAGTGTATGGTATCTGCAACCGGTCGAACTCGATTCGGAACCAGCCTTCGTTCTGAGTGTTGGTCCAGGTGTGAACCATCGCGATGCGAGGAACGGCCATTTCGTGCGCCTTCACTTCAGGGAGCTTGTCCACCGCGACGGCGGTGAGACCAAGATCGGTCACCGCGG
>DASYSA010000446.1:0-3578 GCA_036003885.1 Blastocatellia bacterium
TGATCGCTCCCGTTGGCTCCATGCTCAAGAACATTGAAGAGTCTCTCGGCACAACGAAAGAAGTGGATGACTCAATAGACGCGATCAAGAAGGATCTGGACTCGATGAGCGAATTGGGCGAGATCGAAAGTCTGCGGCTGCAGATGGCGATGGATCGAATGAGTAAAATGATATCGACATTGTCAAACCTGCTAAAGAAAATGAGCGACACCGCCGACGGTATCGTGCAGAATCTCAAGTAGAGCGATCGATCTCTCGCGTCGCAGAAGTACATAGCCCGCTTCGGCAGAGCGCACACGACGCTAGTCAATGATAGTTGAATGTCCCTACTGTGCTGCCTTCACGATCACTTCGACTCCCGAAGCGGCGTCCCTCCGATGAAACACCGTCTCTGTAGCCTTCTTGAAGTCTTCCGGCTTTGCGTTCGGAATGTCCACAAAACTCTGCGGATTGCGATCCACCAACGGAAACCATGAACTCTGAACCTGCACCATGATCCGGTGCCCCTTTCGAAACGTGTGATTCACATCAGGCATCGTGAAATTGATCTCCGTCAGTTTCCCGGGAACGAGTGGCTCCGGCTTCTCCCAACTGTTGCGGAACTTCGCTCGCATAGGCTCTCCACGCAGGAGCTGTTGATACCCACCCATGCGGACCGATGGCGGCCCAAGAACTCGCTTGGTCGGATTTGCTTCTTCGCTGTCCGGATAATCGTCGGGGTAGACGTCGATCAACTTCACCACGAAATCCGAGTCCGTTCCCGTCGACGCCACTTTCAGCTTCGGCGAGACAGGGCCCGCAATCGTCACATCTTCTTCGAGCGGGCCCGTCTCGTAGATCAGGACATCCGGGCGCCTCGCTGCGAACCGCTGGTCATCTACCATGTAGCGCTGAGGAACGGCCGTTGCAATGTAGTTCACGAAAGGCACCGGACGAGCGGGATCACTCACGTACTCATCGGCTCCCTCCTTATCGCCGGGCGGCTCGTAAGAGAGTTTCCCGCCCGCGTGGAAATACAACGTCTTAGCCTGAGCGTCGGCTGGCGGCCATGCATCGTATTTCCGCCACACATTTGTGCCGGTCTCAAATACGTAAGCCTCTGGCAGGGCCGCGCCTTTTCCCTTCAAGTAATATTCGAAAAAGGGAAACTGAATATTCGCGCGGAAGAACTCCGAGGTTTTGGCCGCAAACCGAACGTCACCCAGACGGTCCCCGTCGCCACCCGCCCATCCGCCATGCACCCAGGGACCAACCACCAGCGAGTTCGAAGTCCCACGGTTGTACTGTTCGATCGCGTGATAGGTCTTGAATGGACCGGAGAGATCTTCCGCATCAAACCAGCCCCCGACCGTCATCACCGCGCATTTTATGTTCTTGAGGTGCCGGGACAGATCCCGCACTTTCCAATAGTCGTCGTATGTCGCGTGTTGTATCTGGTCGGTGAAGAGAGGATTCGATTCCTTGAGTGACTTCTTATTCAGACTCGAGAGCGACCCTGCCTGGAGATAAAACGCGTAACCATCCGGAGTGCCAAAATCAAAAGGCACGGATGGCTTTGGCGGCGCCGGTTCGGGGAAGGGTTTGAACGCCGTATAGAACCCGAAGTTCGCTGCCAGCATGAAGGCGCCGCCGTGATACGCATCGTCGGTCATGAAGAGATCGGTCATCGGTGCTTGCGGCGAGGCGGCCTTCAAAGCAGGGTGCGAATCAATGATGCTCGCCGACGTATAAAACCCGGGATAGGAGATTCCCCAGATCCCGACCTTGCCATTGTTGTTTGGCACGCGCTTCAACAGGAACTCGATGGTGTCGTAGGTATCGCTGCTCTCGTCGACGTCCTTTGGGGACTCCTTGACGTCGAGGTGCGGGCGCATCTCGAGAAACTCGCCCTCCGACATGTATCTGCCCCGGACGTCCTGATAGACGAAGATATATCCCGCCTTTTCGAATTCGTCCGACGGCCCGAGACGAGTCTTGTACTGGTCCTCGCCATACGGGCTCACGCTGTAGGGCGTCCGGTCCATCATAATCGGATATGGTTGGGTTGAGTCTTTCGGGATGTAGACAGAGGTAAATAGTCTCTTTCCGTCTCGCATTGGAATGCGATATTCATACTTGGTGTAATGTGCTTTGACGTAGTCTTCCTTCGGCTGATCCTGCGCCTGGCCTGCTACTGCCCTGGCGCACACAAAGAGCACACTGACTGCGAACACCGCCCACATCCAACCCAATCGCCTTGTCGACTTAGTCATAAACTTCTGCCCTCCTCGCAGGTCCTGGGACTTCGATCATCATGTGATGAAACTCGGAGTTGAGCGAGGTATAATAGCACGCCGGCTCGGGTATGAACTCCTTGAGGAGAAACTGTGATGAGAAAGATCCACCTCTCAATGATTGCTTCCGCGCTATTTGCAACGGCGTTGGTCGGCACGTCCGCCGGTTACGGGGTGCATAGCGGTTCCTCCGCGTTTCTTCTGCGGACCTTCAGAACACCTGGTTCGGAGGCCCCTCAACTGACAGGGCGTCAGCTCTTATTCAAGGGCAAGCCAGTCGACGACCTTGTGAGCGGCAAGAAGATCAAGCGATACGAAGTGGAACTGACCGGAACGGGATTCGTTTCCGGTTCCACAGTGATTATCAATTCGATACGCGCCTTTCCGTTTGATCCTCTTAACAGACCAGAACTACGAATCGCAACGATCTATGAAAGTGCCACGGACTTGCGAGGCCAGTTTCTTCACGGAAGCCCTCCACCTGGACTGCTCTTGATTAGGGTCGTTAATCCAGACGGAAGGGAGTCGAATACGCTGGCTATGGACGCAATCAGCGCGTCCTCCGATCTTTCCATCACCTCGTTCTCTCCCGAGTCGGGCCCAATTGGTACCCAAATCACTTTGAGCGGTGTGGGCTTAGCGTCGTCCTCCGTGCCTGCCCTGACTGCCATTCGATTCACCGCAGTCGGATCGGACCAGTTCAACTCTGCGCTTAATATCGTAGGTTTCTATATCGACTCTTCGGCAGATGACAACACGCTGACCGTTGTCGTGCCGCGCAGCGAGGTCGCTCCAATTTGCCCTGGAGGAAGGATTGGTTGCGACCCGTTTGCGTCGCCTTTTATAACGCCCCAACAGTACCGGCTCCAGGTGATCAATTCCAATGGCATGAGCAACAGCATCTTGTTTCAGGTCACTCCTAATTGAAATGCCGCATCCACGTTCTGGTTGGAATTTATGACTTCCGGGAGATGATCCGCAGATCTCGCAGATATAACGAATGAGCTGTCCATTTCTCTAACTCTACGGCCTTTGTTCTACATCTGTGTCATCTGCGCAATCTGCGGATGTGCTGCTCCTCATTTCCTTTTCGGTACCGCCTCCATCAGAATCGCGAGCGCCCTCTTGAAGGACTGAGTACCCGGCCCACTGCCCCTGTAGTGGCCAAGCCTCACCACCACCAGATCGTGTGACGGGATGATCATCGTTGTTTGGCCGCCGGCGCCGGCCATGTAGTACGCCTCACGAGGCACCGGGAACGCGCCGTCGCCGTTGATCCAGAAGAAGGCGCCGTAAATGGGGCGC
>DASYSA010000447.1:0-6730 GCA_036003885.1 Blastocatellia bacterium
GAACCAGGTACATCAAGTGTATGAACGCCCAGACCAGCCAGGCCAGCAGACCCGATACGCGGAGGCCAAAGATGTTCGCTACCGCGGCAGCTCTGCCAATAACCGCCAGATTTCCTTTGTCGAAATACGCAAAGGCGGGCAGCGCTTTCTTGCCCTCTACCTTTCTCGCGATGGCTTTGCCGGCGTATGTTCCTTGCTGCATGGCTACCTGGGCCACGCCCGGCAACGGATGGCCCTCGTGATCCAGAGCGAACGCGAGATCACCGACAATGTAGATGTCAGGAAAGTCAGGAATAGTGAGGTCGGAACCTACCTTAATTCTGCCTCCCTTATCTGTGTCAGCCTTCGTACAATTCGCGAGGGTCCTCCCCAGTGATGTAGTCGTAACACCTCCAGCCCAAATAACTGTTCTTGCCGGCAGCCACTCGGTCTGTTTATTTTTCTCAATTGTGAGCCCTTCCTTCTTGATGTCCCTGACCATCACGCCGGTCTTGACTTGCACCCCGAGCTTCTCGAGCGAGCGCTCGGCCTTCCTTGCCAAATCCTCCGGAAATGTCATCAGAACTCGCTGCTCGCCATCGACCAAAATGATCCGTGCTTCCTCCGGGTGTATTGATCGAAAGTCATTCTTGAGTGTCTGGCGTGCGATCTCGCCGATTGCGCCCGAGACTTCTACACCGGTTGGGCCGGCACCCACGATAACAAATGTCAACCACTCGCTACGCTGAGCGGGATCGGAAATCCGCTCGGCGACTTCAAACGCATACAGAATCTTGTGCCGAATGGTCGTGGCCTCTTCGATGCTCTTCAGACCCGGCGCCCATTCTTTCCAGGCGTCGTTGCCGTAGTAGGAGGTCTGCGAACCGGCAGCAACAATCAGCGAATCGTATTCGAAAGCGCCTCCGTCAGTGAGAACCACTCGATTCGATACGGGATCGATATCTTTGACTTCGCCGAGCAGCACGCGGGTGTTCTTCTGCCGGCTGAATACGCTGCGGAGGGGGGCGGCGATCTCACCCGGCGAAAGGGACCCCGTTGCGACCTGATAGAGGAGCGGTTGAAAGAGATGGTAGTTGCGTCGGTCAAACAGCGTCACGTCGACGGGCGCAGATCTCAGCGCCCGCGCCGCCCGAAGCCCGCCGAACCCGCCCCCGATAATGATGACCTTCCACCGCCTGCCCATCGCTTTCTCCAATCCCGTTCAATCCTCGGAATCTCTCCTTTTGCAAAGAACTCTGCATTGCTTAACGTGGATATGCTGCTCGGCGACCATTTGCCAGGGATTTGTTAGCGCGGTGTTTTTTCAAACAGCGAGCGCGCACGTGCGAGTCGACCGCCCACTCAGGGCCGCTTGCTCCTGGGCAAACTGCGGCTGGCAACGCCAGTAATGGGATTGAACCAGCGCAATCCCCGAAACCGCAAAAAATCCGCGTCTGCAGTATGCAGCACGGCGCCATGCTCAAGGGCGAGGGCCGCGAGTTGAGCATCAGTCACCAGGTTTCCCGCCGTACCGAGTGTCTCCAGGAGCTTGAGCACCTGCGCGACGTGATCGGCCCTGGGTTCAAGAATCTGTACGACGGGTTGTGCTTGCCAGGAGCGGACGTGCTCTGCGGCTTCAATAGGTTGCATGGGATTCCGAAAGACGCGGCCATTAGTGCCGACGCGCACAAAGCCGAACGCGACAACCTGTGCTAAACCAACGGGCTCGGTTCCCGACAAGCACTGTTGCCACCAGGCTGCCGCCCTGGAGTGGAATGGTGAATCCGAATCGTAAGCGTAAAGCAGCAGATTGATATCGGGGACGATCATCTTCTCTTTCTTGTGCGGTTATTCTTCTCGAGAAAAGCATCAACTTCCAGCTCGTCGGCTAGTTTGTTAAAGCTGGTGGGATCAATGCCGGAGCGCAACCCAAGCGGACGCGCCTTGACGATGAATTTCGTGGTTCTTGTCTTAGCCGGTTTTCCGCCAAGACCAGCCCGCACAGCCGCATTGAGCGTCTCCTTGAACGACTTTCGAGAACGATGCATCGCTTCTCGCAACATCCGCTCGACATCCTTTTCCAATGTTATCGTTGTTCTCACTTGGGCATCATGATGCGAACTTGTGGTGCTGTCAAGATGCTAAGCCATCTCATTTTCACTTCAACACACCCGAAAACAACCTTCTGTTGCCAGTTCAGGGCGGTTGGGCTATTATGCCCGCGCCTTTTCGGCGCCCATCAAGGCCGCCTGGCAAAACCCAAACTCTGGAATCCTGAAAAAACTGTGATGGAACGAAAAACTTTGAAGAAGGAAGTGCTTGCCGAGTTTCTCGGTACGCTGGTCCTGATAACCTTTGGGAGTGCGGTTGTCGCGCAGGTTGTCCTCAGCGGTGAGAAGAACGGCCAGTATTTCTCGATTAATCTCGCGTGGGGTCTCGCTGTTACGATGGCTGTCTACGTCGCAGGCGGGGTCAGCGGAGCGCACCTCAATCCGGCAGTGACGCTTGCAATGGCCACGCGGCGGGCTCTGGAATGGCGCAAGGTCATTCCATACGTCCTGGCTCAAACTGCCGGCGCCTTTGCTGGGGCGGGAATCGCCCTCCTGCTCTACCGCGAAGCCTTTAACGCATTCGACGGCGGCACGCGCCAGATGGCGACCGCCGGGATCTTCGCGACCTATCCGCAGCCTTATCTCTCCGCGCTGGGCGGACTGTTCGACCAGATTATCGGGACGGGGTTCTTGTTGCTTGTTATTTGCGCCATCGGCGATTCGCGTAATCTTGCTCCATCCGGCAATATCGGCCCGCTGCTCGTGGGGCTGCTTGTAGCACTCATTGGAATGAGCATGGGACTCAACTGCGGGTATGCGATCAATCCGGCGCGCGACTTCGGCCCGCGCCTGTTGACATCCGTGGCTGGCTGGGGAAGCCAGGTTTTTCGAAGCGGCAACAACGGGGTTCCGTGGTTCTGGGTGCCGATAGTCGGTCCACTGATCGGAGGAGTGGTGGGGGCGCAGGCTTATGACGTGCTTATCGGCCGGCACCTCCCCGAAACGACATCTGCGGAATCAAGCTGAGGAATCAGCGTGACTCGGGAGATGTGAAGTGCTCATTGACCTCTGTCGCTTCGTGTCTTCGTCTTAGACCGCATGTTCCAATACCTTGTGTCCCGCGATAGTTGCGCCCTTGTGTACACGTTTTGCAGAGCGAGAATTCGCCTGATGATAGCGGGAACGCTATCATCATTTGCACATCGTTCACGGTTCACCAGGGAACTTCCGCCGGCAGTCGCCTCTTTCTTCAGCCCTTCATCGAAACCGCGTCAAAGCCCAGCGAACCGAGATTGAGTTTCATATCCCACTTCTCGTTCGATTTGATCATCTTCTCCCACGTCACTTCCTTGCCCGACAGAGCGGCCGTCCGGCCAAGGATCGTGGTGAGCGTTGTTTCGGCGCCCTGGTCGGCCTGGTTGTCGAACTTGCCGGATTTGATGCTTTCGACCAACGCCTTCATCTTCGTACCAACGGCTTGATCCAGGTTCACCTTGCCGGTCTCCATCCTGGCGCCGGTCTTCTGGCCTTCCGCAACCTCGTTTGTAGTAATCGACGCCGGGCCGCCCTGGAACGACTCAGCGGCGCCTTTCGTGCCGAAGAAGCGCTCGCCCTGCTGGCGATAGCCTTTGTTACGGAACTGGTTCGAGTTGAAGCTGACGTGAACGTCGCCGGGGTACGTGTAGGTCATTATGAAATGGTCGCTGCAGAGGTAGTCGGCATGGATTCCGTCTACCTGTTTGCGCATCGCACGACCGCTGATGCCATGGGCCTTGACCGGGTGCGACTTGAGCGCCCAGTTGACGATGTCCAGGATGTGGATATTCTGCTCCACCAGGATGTCGCCTGAAAGCGCGCGGTCGAAAACCCAGTTGCGGATGCGCGCCTCGAGATCGGACATCCCCGGCTTGTTCCTGCGACCGAGGTCGTTCGTGTAGTAGAAGGTTTGCCCCAGGACGATGTCTCCGATATCGCCCGCATGAATCCTCTCGATCATCCCGCGATAGCCCTCGTCGTAGCGCTTCTGGAATCCGACGTGAAGACTCAATCGCCCCTGTGCCTTCTTGCCCGCGGCTATCACACGCATGCAACCCTGGACATCAGTGCCGACGGGCTTCTCGAGGTAGACGTGTTTTCCAGCGGCAACGGTGGCTTCGAGGTGTTCGGGGTGGAAGTAGGGCGGGCTGGTAATCAACACCAGGTCGACGTCTTTAGACTGGAGAAGCTTCTCGTACGAGTTCCCGCCTTTGAAGATATTCGAATCGGAGATCTTCGCCGTACCCTTTGTCTCGGCCACCTTGTCGAAGTGCGCTCGAGTCTGTTCGAGCCGGTCATCAAATAGATCGTGGAGCGCTGTCACGCGAACGTCCGTGTTGTTCACGAACTCGCCGCCATCATAGTTGCCGCGATCACCACATCCGATGATCCCCAGCCCCAGCGATGAATTAGCCGTCGATCCGAATGCGATCCCCGACTTGACGACGAGCAAGCCCGCGCCGGCCGCCGCCCCCGCCTTTACGAAGCTGCGCCGCGATTCCGTTGGTTGTTTCGTTTGATCTTTCACGAGAAATCCTCCTTGGGTTTACGAGATTGCCCTACCCGCTCGCTGCTGCAGCAGCATTCGCGGCGATGACTACGAGCGAGCAATCTCCTGAGAGACACCGCCCGGTTCGGAATGAGCTGACCGTGACTTCCCTGCTTCCATCAAGCTTCCTTTGAGTCCTTTTATGGTGTGTCCGAGTTCGTGATAGAGTGCGATGCTTTATCACGGTGCAAAGGACCCACCGGCGCTCAACAGCGCTATCATGGATAACCGGACTGCAGAAATCCAGTAAAAAAGAGCGCGGAGGAAGCGACGGGATGTTTTGAGTTCCGGGAGGATGCGGATCAGCCGGCCTCAGTGATAGTTCGTCTATTGCAATCAGCGTTTCAATGTCTCATTCGGCTTGCGATGTGTGCGCTGCGATTGCTGTAAATCGAGTGTAGTGTGTTCCGTCACCGAACCTTGGACAGCCGTGAGTTGCAACTCCGCATCGAGACCTGATGTCAGCATTTTGTCTGGTTGTTGGGCCTGGTCAAGAGTTGAATGATTTGATTCAATTTGTGATTTCGACAGAAGACGGACGGCTCGCTTCAGACTTGCCCTGCCGACATAGATTATCGGCAAGCCTATGGCTAAGCCCAATAATAGGTTGAGGACGGCAATGCTGCTGAAGTCCGGGTCATTGAGCAAAAAGCCGATGATCGATATGATTAACCCGATGATTGTGAAAACGACCACGGTCGCACTGCCTTGAGTTATCCACTTCTCGCTGGATTTCAGTTTTTCCAGGGATTGGTCGGCGCTTCCTTCGACAGCCAGCTGGACGGCGGACAGGGCCTGTCCACACTGTCGGCAGTAGCCTTTCTTCGACTCGTTTTGAGTGCCACATCTTGGACAAAACATAAGCGCTCTCCACCTACCGTCATAGTACGGTGATTGGAGTGGAGAGTTCAAACTTAGGAAGGCCAAGCCCCAACTAGATATGCGGCCTCTGAAGAGCATGCATCAGTGAAACATGCATCAGTGAAACAATGAAGGGACCAGGGCGGTAGTTGGCGAGTACGCCGGAGTTAATCGGCTTAGAACGAGATCGCACCTCTTCATGCAAAACTACCAGAGCGATGAGCGGAGGCTCCCTTGCCCACGATTCCGGGAGACGGTCCACAGATTACGCAGATGACACAGATGCCGCTTTCACCTTTCCCTCGAGTCATCAGTGCAGTTCGTCACCCAGCGCTGCCAGCATGAGCGGGTCGGATCTCATCTTCTCTAAGGCGCGACGGCGGTCTTCATCATCCTCATACCACTCCGGGTCCAGCTTTGAACCTGCCTGGACCAGCTGCGCGATCACCTCGTAATAACGGTCGCGTTCGGCCGCCTCCTCCGAGGAATTTCCCCAGGCATAGAGCGCCCACCCCAGAGGAGTTCCCCCATAGTTGTCGTCCTTCGCGTCGACCGGCGCGCCCCGCTGCAACAGCAGCCTTACTGTGTCTATGTGTCCTCCAAGCGCCGCCCAATGCAGACCGGTCTGTCCATCATGCTTTAGCGTCGCGTCTATCTTCATACCTGTTTGCAACAGGAAATCGACGACACTGGCTCGGCCGAATTCACAGGCCCAGGCGAATCCATCCTTCATCTGTTGCTCGGTCGCGGACGGCTTCAGGCTGCCGTCGTCCTGAAAGAAACTTCTGACAACGTCGAGCCGCCCGACTCCGGCCGCTCCTTCCAGGTCCAACACAGCGCCGTGCTCGGCAAAGAACTCAGCCGCCTCACCGCGCCCGTTATGCAAACAGCCATTGACCGCGCTGCCTCCGTCCGGACCATCGATGATCGCGCCATTGTCGATCAACACTTCCATTAACGGGAGCTGCACGCCCGCGTTTTCCGGATGCCAACTCGTCGCAGTCAAGCCCAGTGTTGTCGAGCGGCCGCCATACGCGTCTGACTCCGCATTTACATCGGCTCCGGAAATAAGCAGGAGCTTTGTGATCTCGGTAATGTTCTTCGGCGTCTTCTGGCGAAAGTCCTCGACGCCGTTCGCCGAAACATAATGGAGCAGGGTCGAGCGATGTTCACGCGTCGAACGTGCTCTCACCAGCTTGGGATTCTCGCTCAGCAGCTTCTCGAGTGTCGCCAAGTCGCCATTTACGATCGCGTC
>DASYSA010000448.1:0-7734 GCA_036003885.1 Blastocatellia bacterium
ATTCGCACATACAACAGAGCTGATTACATAGCGGAAGCAATCGAGAGCGTCTTCGCGCAGACGTTCAGCGACCTCGAATTGATCGTAGTGGATGATGGCTCGACAGATGGTACTAAGGAAGTGCTTGCTCAGTATGACGGCCGACTCAAAGCGCTGTACCTTGAGCACACGGGCAACCTGTCGTATCTGGGCAACTCTGCGATACGAGCTTCGGACGGTGAGTTTGTTGCCTTTCTGGATTCAGACGATATCTGGCTGCCGGAAAAGCTCGAGCTGCAAATCAAACTGCTGGACGGTAATAATCGCTTTGGCTTTTCATATACCAACGGTTGCTTGTTGTACCCCGACGGCACCCGGTCGGCGCCAGCGCTGCAGCCGGAACAGATCGTTTCCGGCTCTGTGTTACCCACACTGGTTCGGAATATGTGCGTTCATATAAGCACGACTGTTATTCGGCGTACTTGCTTTGATCGATCGGGTTGGTTCGATGAACGTCGGGCCAACGCCGAAGACTTCTCCTTCTTTCTAAATTTGGCTGTCGCGACCGGTGGAGTATGTGTTCCCCAGGCGATGACACTGATTCGCCAACATGGGGGACAAATGAGCACGGCGCTCGGTCTCAGCCGCTATCAGGAGGCAATCAATGTGCTGGAGGAGCTGTTGCTCAAGCACGGTTTGGATCGAAGCGTGCGGCGCGATGTCCTACGCACCATCGCACGCCATCACACGCATATCGCCCGAAAGCTGATCGAGAATGGCGAGTCGGCACAGGCACGGCCTCATCTCCTCCAGGCTTTCCGTCGTAACCCTCTGCATCGTCCCGCCTGGCGTTGGGCGCTGCGGGGGTTGATTTGAAATACCGAGCGGGGAGTCAAGTTCTCATCTTCCGGTTGCACTCGCCGTTTCGTAGAGCAGTCCCTCAAATTTGTCCACGATCTTATCCCAGGTAAATTTCTCCGCCCAGGCGCGCCCACGGACCGCGCAAGTGCGGCGAAGCTCGTCGTTGCTTATCAAACGGCGAGTTGCATCAATCCAGGCCGCCAGATCGTTAGACGGAAGCAGCGCCGCGTTGCCGCCCGTCGCCTCACGCAAAGCCGGCAGGTCAGAGGCGACGACCGGCACACCGGCTGCGAGCGCTTCCAGCGCTACAATGCCGAAGCTTTCGGTGACGGACGGGAAGAGCAACACGTCGGCCTGTCGCAACTCAGCAAGCACCTCGGCATGCGGCTGGGACCCGCAAAAAACGACGTGCCCATCCAGTCCATCTTCTCGGACCTGGCGCTTGAGCGATAAGCGTGCCGGGCCGTCTCCCACAATCCGCAAGGTCAATCCCGGTGACTCCCGCACCAGGGCAGAGACAACGGGCAACAGGCGATCCACTTGTTTAAGATGTTCGAGCCGGCCTACATACAACAGGCGACGCGGCCCGCTCTCACGGCGCTCGGCCGCTAAAGGTGCCACGAGGATCTCAGATGCAATGCCCGGTGTTACAACCGCCTGACAAAGATAGCCGTGCTCGCGCTCGTAACGATCGGCGATGACTTGACTGATTGCTACCCGCAATGTGGACCGGTCCCGAGAGGCCCAACCGGCATCGATGCCGCCTGAGAAGTAGTAGATCGATCCCACGCTACGACGAGCCAGATACCGCGAAAAGAGCATCGCTTCGCCTTCTAAGAAGGTAACAGCTACCGAGGCCCTCACCAGTCGACGGCGTGCATCACGATGTGACAGACAACTCAAGAAGAAGGTCAGCGACTGAAGGTTGAGGGGTGAGCAATGCGCGACCCTGGCTGCGCTTCGCAGCAAAGCTGACGTATGTGAAATGCTCGGCACGTAGATGGGTTCAACTCCTGGAGGGAAATCATTCCGCCGGGATCTGGTCAGGTGTGTACCCGCCAGCAAGGTGACCTCATGGCCAAGTCTCGCCAGTCCAGAAGCAAGGTTGTCTGCAATCGTTTCAAGCCCGCCGAAGACGTTGCCGCGGCTGGACAGTATGAAACAGACTTGTAGAGGTGCGCCGCGGGTCATGAGCCGTCTTGGCAATTCCTGTTTGGAATCACAGAAGAGATTACGCCTGCCGCACCCCGCCTCGTCAACTCCTGCTGCTGCCATCTGCCCATGCTATAATCGCCCACTGTGCTCGCCAAGCGGATTCATATTGGAGTTTTGGTCTGCCTCCTGGTCACATATTGCGCAATCTCACTCCATAATCTAACTATCGTCCCTCAGGTATATGAAGATGAACCCTGGCTGGCTTCGACAGCTTGGAAGATTGCCCGGCAGGGAGTATTTGGATCGGATATGTTCGCTGGTTCCTACGGAATGGAGCGGCACTACTACGAGTTCATGCCGGTCCACCCGCTTTTGCTTGCAGCGGTTTTTCGTTGCGCGGGCCCGGGGGTCTTTCAAGCGCGGTTCGACACTGTGATTATGGGACTGATGGTTTTGATACTGACCTACACGTTGGCGCTTCGCCTGTTTCCGGACGCACCCGTTGGACTGCTGGCGGTTCTTTTTCTCCTCATGGTTCGGCTCAATGGCACTACCTTCGTCCGGCTCACAGGAATCCTCTTGCTTGATGTGGCGCGAGTAGCGCGTTACGACATAGTGGTGCCGGTTTTTGGGCTGACGGCGCTGCATGCTTACCTATCGGCGCGCGAAAAAGCTGACAATCGATGGTACTTCCTCGCGGGCCTGCTGGCGGGCCTCTCCGGTCTGGCCCATTTGTATGGCGCTTTCTGGTTGCCGGTGCTGGTACTGCTGGCGATGTGGCACAAGCGCTCCTGGACGAGTATCGGAGCGATGTTACTTGGCTTCACACTGCCGTGGCTGCTCTACGTTGCTTACGTACTTGGCGGTTTGAACGACTGGCGAGGTCAGATGCGCGCAAACAGCGTGCGCTTTGAACTGCTCAATCCAGCGTGGTATATGCACAATGTGCTGAGAGAGTTTGAGCGTTACGGCCCCGGACTTGGCCGCCTTCGGCCAGCCATCCTTCTTCGCGTCGGTTTTTGGAGCGCGCTGGTC
Source organism: Blastocatellia bacterium (assembly GCA_036003885.1). Classification (GTDB taxonomy): domain Bacteria; phylum Acidobacteriota; class Blastocatellia; order UBA7656; family UBA7656; genus DASYSA01. The sequence goes on from DASYSA010000448.1 coordinate 3,031, forward strand.
GCGTTGCCGCTCTCGCTCGGCACCCTGGCCTGGCGAGCGCTGCGGCAGGCGGACTGGGCAGCGCAAACATTGGTCACGCCGATTGTCATCTTCCCGTTGCTGTTCGCCTTCCTGATAACCGTAAAGATTGCAAACTACAGTATAGCCTTCCTGCCGCTCACCGCTATTGCCGCTGCCTGGGGCGTGCGAACCTTGTGGGTAAAGATGAGTCACACCGGCCGGGCCCGCTGGGTTCGACCGGCGCTGGCGGTTCTTCTTACCGCCGTGATTGCCGAGGGCGCGACCCGAGTAGCCGTGCTCGAGTCGGCGGCTGCAACAACTTCGCCTTACTACGACTTCATCGCAAAAGTGCGACATCACCTTCCACCAGGCACCCGCGTTCTCGGGCTTCACAACTATTGGTTCGGGCTGGAAGATTACGACTACCGTTCTTTTTGGGTGCCACTGAGCTGGGCTGACCCGGGCTACGAGCCGCAGCCTGTGCCCTTCGACGCTGCGCTGGACCGTTTGGCTCCTGACATCGTGATCGTTGACCCAAAAATCCGCGGCTACTTCGACTCAATCGAGTCGCGGGGCGACCCAACTCCTGCACTCTTTCGGGATTGGTTGCAGCGCCATAACGCACAGCTTATCGTCCGCCTCGATGACAACACCTATGGCCTTATGGAAATCTACGGGGTGGACAAGAATTGATAGGTCGGTTACATGTTGATTCCGAGCGGCGGAATTTGTCGGTCTTATGATCAGGACGGCAGAAATCTCCTCAAGGAGAAGTTGATAGTTGACGCCCGTCATTGAAAAGCAGCTCATGAATCGGACCGCTGAGGATCGTTCAGACACATTAGGAGCTTCACATGGGCCTTCGTGGACGGTTCGAGCCCTGCTGCCGGGCGACGAGACGGGCGTGGTAAAGCTCTATCGCGAAGTATTCACGCGACCCCTGACGGCGGCGGAATACCGCTGGAAGCTCCTCTCACAACCTGCGCCCTTTCCGAATGTGTGGGTGGCGGTCGCGGGCGAGCGAATTGTCGGACACTATGCTTGCAGCATACTGCGCTTCAAGTTGGGCGATCACCTGGCGACGCTCGGTCAGGTAGGCGATCTAATGACGGCGCGCGACTATCGACGTCAGGGTGTGCTCACGGCCGTGGGCACTTCAGCCAATGCGGCCTGGACGGCAGCGGGCGTGCCATTTGTTTGCGGCCTCTCTTACGCGGGGAATCTAGGGTCGCCTCACGAATTGCTGGGTTGGCGCCTTATGTTTCCCTTCCAATGGCTGCGCAGACCCTTGAGGCCCGAGCGGATCATCGCGCGCCGTCATCGTCTGCCACCGCCGGTGCCCGCCTTGTTGCGCACCGCGGGGTGGCTTTGGAATGCGGGCGCAAACGCAATCATGCGGAACACCGAGTCGGGGATTATAGTGGGGGAGGTATTCGAAGCGGGACCGGAGTTTGACAGGCTATGGGATTCATTATCACCCCACTATGAAGTCCTGGTTGTCCGTGATCGGGCGTGGGTCGCGCATCGCTTCTTCGGCGGTCCTGACCAGCGCTATCGCGTACTGCTTGCCGAACGAGATGGCCAGCCTGCAGGTTATCTGGCGTTCAGGATCGTCGCCGAAAGCGGTACCGGGTTAGTAGTCGACATCTTTACCGCTCCAGACGATAGTGCCGTTCAACAAACGCTGTTGCGCTGCGCAGTGAAGGAATTCGATCGAGCCGGCGCAGCCGAAGCCCGAGTTCAGGTTGCGAAGGGCACCCGTCTGGAGCATCAGTTTCGCCGCGCCGGCTTTCTCGGCGCGCGCGGAACGTTACACGCATCTATCGTGTCGCTTGCGGAGACTGTTCCGCGGGAGGCATTGTCCGATCCCGAGCGCTGGTTCGCGCAGAGCGGCGATTTCGATGTCATCTAAGCTTCCTACAAGGCAGGTCCGTGGGCTGTTGTATGCCGGAATCGAGCGCATCTGGACAGCCGCCTGCGTAGCCTTACGCCTGGTGCTTTGGCCTAAGCCCGCGATCGAGGCCTGGTCACCGGCGGCCGGCCGTGTGCTTGTCATTGCGCCGCATCCCGATGACGAAACGATCGGGTGCGGCGGCGCAATGGTTCTGCATCAACTTGCCGGTGACGAAGTCGCGGTCGTCATCGTTACTGACGGTGGCGCATCCGGCTCGGCGAGCGCGCCGGTCCGCGACTGCGAAGCCAGAGCCGCCGCGTCGGTCCTGGGGGGTGTTTGGCAAGCACTCAGATTGCCGGAGGGAGAATGGTCTGAGACCGAATGCCGCTGTAAGCTGCATGAAGTGATCAATGATCTCCGGCCCACCGTAATCTACGCTCCCTCTTGCGTAGACTTCCACCCTCAGCATCTGCAAATCGCCCATGAACTAGCCGCTGTTCTGACGGAACTATCCGACCCGGTGTGTGTCCGTGTTTACGAGGTCGGCGTCCCATTGACTCCTGTTCTGACGAATCGTATTGCGGTGCTGGGGGAAGCGGGGCCGATCAAGGAGCGCGCCCTGGCAGCGTATTCGACCCAGAAGCTTTCGCTCCAGGCTGTCTGCCGTTTGCAGCGGTACAACCGGCGACTATATCGGGTGTCGGGATCGCTCGAAGTCTTCTACGAGCTGACGTCGGCCGAGTACGTGAGTTTGATGACACGTGGTCATTGGCGTACGGACAAGACCTCCCCGTTTCGCGGCATCCGCGGGAGGCCGTTCCTGGACCCGTTGATCTATATCGTGGGAATGAGAGCGCGTTATGCGCTCCGAGTATCAGAATCGAAGGTTATGGAGAAGTGCGAATCAGTGGCACGGAATGACTAAGCGACGGATTGTCCTATTGGATGCCGCTGGGCTTTTCGGCATAGCGCTGCTCTTGCGGGCTGTCGTTTTGGCGCTCTTCCCATTTGACGGCCTTTATGGCCAGGACGCTTTTGCGTATTACGACTATGCCGGCGTATTGCGAACGGCATTAGAACACGGGCACACGCCGCCGCCATTCTTCTGGCCTATTGGCTACCCGCTGCACATCGTCGCCACGTCCTGGATAGTAGGCATGAAGCCGCTTGCAGGCCAACTCGCAAGCTTGATGGCGGGCTCGCTGGTTGCTGCGTTCACATACGCACTGGTGCGCGAGGTAATGTTTGATTTCGAGGCTCGACGGGCGCGGCGGGCTGCCGTAGTTGCCGCTCTCATCGTAGCGGTGACCGGCCAGTCCATCATCTCGAGCATTTCGACTATGGCGGATGCCACAGCTCTGGTATGGGCCACCGCATCAGCCTGGTTGACCATCCGCTATGCACGCACAATGCGGCCGGGCTGGCTGGCGCTTGCTGCAATCTCATTGGGTCTGGCTGTAGTAACACGATGGGGCAATTCGTTGCTCGCGGTGCCGTGGGTTTTAGGCGTTCTGCTGGCGTGGCGTCGGCAATGGTTAACGGTGGGTTGGATCCGACCCCTGGCGTCTGGTGGGCTGGCTATTCTGGTTGGTGGCATTGTTGTGGGCCTCCAACTGGCTTCCGGATCTCACACAGGCGACCTCCAGGTTTATACGTGGAATCCTCTCCACGCCGTACAGTCCACGCTGACTAACGCCGATGGCACATTCAATTATGAACTACCGATGGGTCTGTTTTACGCGCAGCCCCTTCTTCATCCAAGCTATTTATTCCCCTTATTCGCGCCTTTCTGGATTGTCGGGCTGTGGTCGCTCGGGCGAGTAGGGGAACCGGCGCGCGCTCTGCTTGTCGGTTGGCCGCTGATTGTGTACTTGTTTCTCATCGGCGTGACATGGCAAAACCCACGCTTCGCACTTGCGTGCTTCCCACCGCTCGCCGCGTGGACAGGGCTGGGATTAGACGCTTTGTTGGAAAGGCGAGTACGGTGGCGAACGGCTGCGAGTGTGTTTATGATAGTTGCGCTGGTAGGGGCTTACGCATGGTCGTTGCGGGCCGTTCGAAGGTTTGGGACCGAAATGAAAACCGTACCGCTGGAGCACGTGCAGTTTTTAGTGTCGCAGTTGCCCGCTCGAGTGCCGGTGATCAGTTTTGGATTGACGCACACCATTGAGCACTATTCTGACTTGCAGGTGTCGGACATATTCCTTGAGACCCAGGAGTCTCTCCAAGAGCGCGTGTGCGGCAATCGCGACCTGGTTTATGTATATTTGAACCTCGATAATGTCGGCAAGCAGTGGCAGGGGAAGGCTCCAGATCAGAACTACCGCTGGTTGCGAGAACAACCCGGTCTCGAAGAGGTGGGTCGGTTCAAGGGGTACACACTGTTTAGAGTTGGACGGGGCTGTGCCTCCGCCCCGGATTGAAGTCATGCCATCCTTCTTGCTTGTCCTCGAGCGGTATCTTGAGATTGGAGCATTCTTGAGGCGGATCTCGCGGGGCGGACTGACAAGGCGGGTGGCGATTTCGAGTGGCTGAAGCAACGGGGGAACTGGAAACTTTGAGGCACTGATGACTCGCGCTTTATCTCAGTCAATTCTTGTAACCGGAGGAGCAGGGTACGTAGGGAGCCACGCTGTGCTTGCTCTTAAACAACTCGGCTACCGCGTCGTCGTAATTGACAATTTGCTTTTCGGAAACCGAGACATTGTGGAGCGCGTTCTCGATACAGAATTGATTGTTGGCGATTGCGGAGATCGCGAGCTATTGAGGAAGATCTTTGCGACGCGCGAGATAACCGCGGTTATGCATTT
>DASYSA010000449.1:0-8014 GCA_036003885.1 Blastocatellia bacterium
GTCGATGTCGCCCTCGAGCGACAAAGCTGCTATGTCGGCTTCGAACCCTCCGATGATCGCGCGCGATTGTGCGCCACTGCCCTGATACGACTCCTGAAAGTCGACCTGTTGTCCGGTCTTCTCTTTCCAGTACTTTTGAAAGGCGGGGATGATCGCCTTGCCATAAGCCTCGCGCGGGGTCGTGTAGGCTCCGAGAGTCAAAGTAACCTTGTTAGCGTTTTTTAGACCACTCGATCCTCCGCACGCCTGGATCCCGGCTGTCAAAAACAAGATACTCAGCGACAAAGCGACAGCAGTTTGCAAATTGATACGTCGGTTTTTCCGTTCATCCATCGGATAACGTCTCCATTTTCCCGTAGACAAGCGATAACTATGTCAGGGCGGCCGGTCTACCGTCTCGATGACTATTCAGTTTTGCAAGGGAATTAGCGCTTTGAGGCTGGAAAGCCAAAGGGCGCGGAGCCATACGCTCCGCGCCCTTTGAACGATACCTGTCGCGGCGTAATGCCCTTCCGTTAAGCCTACGAGGTTAGCTGACGGGCTCGGACCTGGAAGTATCCTACGAGTGCCAAGGGCTGCGCCCTGATTCCTCGATGCGCCCCATGCCCCGCCTTACCGGAGCCTTGGTTCCCCCGTGTTCTTCGTCGCGTGCCGATCCCGGCCCGGCGAACAACTTCGGCAGACAAATTATCAACGAACGGATGGTAGCGGACCTTAAAAGTCCGTGTCAATAAAAAAAGCGGAGAGCCTTTGGCCGATGTTCAATTCGACTCTCACCGCTCATCTTGCTCTTGAGTGTTGGGGTGTTCGGCTCTCCAGGCTGAGAAGGCCGCCAGACTGGCTACAACCAGGTTGGCGACGATTACCGGTGGAGCGCCAATGAGGAAACCGTAGCTGATCCATACCACGGCGGCGAGCGCCTGAACCCGGCGAAGTGTCACAGCCTGCTTGCAGAAGTAAGAGCTCGCAAAGATCGATGTGGCCAGCCAGCCTATCCAATCAGCCATCAGTGGCCTCCATCGCGAGGACCAGGTGGGACCTGGTGTTGGCGCTGTCCTCACGAATCGTCAGCCAATCGGTCCTGACCTTGTCCCACGTCTGGATCAGGAATCCCTGGGACTCGAATAGAGAGCGAATGCGGTTAGCGTCCCACTGGACAATGTCTTCCAGAATCGGGATCAGTACGCTCAATGCATCAGCACTCATTATTGTTCGCCTGGCGATCTGCGCAATGTGCTTTGCCTCTGAAACGGCGATCGTAAAACCATCCTGATGATTGACGTGCAACATTACATGGATATCAGAGCTACCGTCGCCTACGTAGACGATTCGGTCGTGGCTGATTTGTAGTTCGGCCTGCAGTTGCTCCAACACAGCGACTTTACCGTAGCCGGCGGGCACGCGAATGATGGATTGAATCTCTTCCGATACGGGATCGTACTGGAAGCGCGTGCCATAGATATGATCCGCGCGAACAATGCCTTCCAGGGCGGACTTGATCACCTCTTCGGGCGCGGCCGAAATCACGTAGAATGAGAAATGATAGCCGTCGATCGAATTGTCGAGAAAGCGGGATAGCCAGGCGATGTTCTGCTTCAGCCGAATCCGTTTCCCTACCTCGATCAGGTGCTCGCGTCGAACGCAACGATATTCAGGATCGTGTAACAGCAGGTACGCCAGTTCACCGCCCTGCTGCACCAGGTTTAGATGGGCCAGCCCCGCAACTTTCTCCTGGAAGCCGGATGTTCCAAGCAGTTCGCTCAAAACAAAACCGGAATCGTTAAAGCTCAGCGTTTGATCAAAATCGCTGGCCAGTAAATAGTGCTTCATAACGTATGATGTATCTATCATTGGTTTCCTGTAGACCCACCTTGTTCGCGGCTCAAGCTGCCACCCTCATTTGTGACGCGAGAACCAGTAGATAATGTGAGACGGCGACCGCCACAGCACCGCCGATTCCTGCTCCGGCAGGCTGGCCTGCCTCGACTGACCAACTGGCCAGGCGGCCGGGCAGAGTCTTAGACATCGCTTCGCTCAACGGTTCCTTGATGAAGCGCCAACCATCGAGGATTGGCCCGGTGACAACAATTTCAGTGACACCCAGGGCGAGTATCACGTTGCTGATGCCGATACCCAGGTATGCTCCTACTCGTTGAAGGGCTCTCTGTGCCCTCACTTCTCCTCCTTCGGCGCGGAGAACAATCTCCGTGAATTGCGGTAGCCTGATATCTCTGACCTGTTGCCGGCGTCCGGCGTAGAAGGCGCCCACGCTCGGCGCCGAGGCGTATCGCTCCCAGCAACCGCGATTGCCGCACGCGCAGAGCTTGCCGCCGGCAGCAATGGTCATATGCCCGAAGTCGCAAGCCTGGCCTTCGCCAAGACGGCTGCTACGGTAGACCTCGCCTCCCAACACCAGGGCGACTCCGATGCCGGTTCCCACGCGGACGACAACGAAATCGCTTCCCACGCCGCCGATCCGAACGCGCATGCGCCGGCGTCCTTCGTACACAGCCGCAGCAGTGGCGTCGCTTTCGACGATGATCGGAACACTGTCGCTCATCCTCGTGTCGTGAAGGCGCAGGAGGTCTGCGATTGCGAGATTGTGCCATCCCAGATGAGGCGCATGAAGTAACCGAGTACACCGGGCATCAGTGGGGCCTGGAACGCTGACTCCGATTGCTGAAACATTGTGGAATCGCGCCTCAGCCCGCAATCGCTCAAGTGCTGACTGGATTGCTGCGATCGCGGCCATTGGGTCAGCGGGTGTATCAAACCTCTCTTCGGCTAGCGCATTGCCGTCCGCATTGACCGCCCGCAGGTGTGTGTGCGATAAGCCGATGCTAACGCCGATAAAGCACGCACGCTCTGCACAGAGGGATAACCCGACAGGCGGTCTTCCGAGGCGACCGGAAACCTGTTCAAAGGAAGTTTCGCGACATACTCCAGCCGCAAGAAGGGGGTTGATAATCTCACTCACCCTTGAGCGCTTTATCCCCAGGCGCCGTGCCAGCTCAACGCGCGATACCGGCTGGGCCGCATGAATGATCTGCAAGAGGGAGTATCTGGTGTGCGTCGAAGTCCCGGAGGTCGCACTCAGGACGCTTCTCAAGTTCGATGGAGGGCTATTACTATGGCGCTCACGAGCGCGCTTGACCCTGGAGTCAAGTCTGGCCAGATTGTTACGAGTTTCTTCGGTCTGCTCCCGGGCCTCGAGTGCGATGCCGGGATAGTTCTCGACTCCGGAAATCGCAGCTGGAAAGGTTCCTACTAGCTCATCAGCTTCAGGTAAAGATGACATGTTGTTACTCCTTATGAATTAATCTCCGAGTAAGCCAAAGGCAAACTGCGGACCATGTGCTATCCGATAGCGGCCGACCACAGAGTCGCGACAGAAGTACTCCATACTTCAGACCGCGACCGAGCGAAAAAGCCGGGTAGGATAAACATTGCCGAGGGCAAGTACCCCCTCAGCATCAAGGTATTAGAGCGGCATTAAGTCGGCCTGACAATTCCGTTAAGTGGGAGTGAAATCGTGCTAAATACTTTTGGCCTCGATGGCTCCGTCCCTGAATGCAACGCTCAGGGGCGGCAGAATCGTGAGACCGGAGCGCAGACACAACAAAATTGTCGACGTTGCGGTTCACGGGGTAAGGGGGCCCGCAGTCACGCCAGAGATTCTCTCGTATATTTCACTATTTGATCCCGACGCAGGGTCGCGAGACGATGCAGATTTCCGGCGCTGAAGGTTGGCGGCTCTAATTTCCGTTGAGGGTGCGGAGGCAGCCGTTAAATGGACTACTCCTGAGAACAGAAGTTTTGTTCGGGTGAGGCCATTTTCGTTGGTATCGGGAGACTCCTCTCAATTTCGTAGGACAGATGCGCTTTGGTCGTCGCAAGACAACGGCATTGCTATCTCACGAGTTCGGGCAAGCAGAAAGGTTCAGTCGTACGAAATGCGAAGCTCGCCTACGCGATAACTGGCAGCGCGCGAGCCTCCCTGAGCGGACGGCTCGGCGGAGCGTATCCTTCCGGAAGGTCGCCGTTGTCAGGACGCAGGTATTGCAAGTAATGGGGTTTGATCGAAGCGATCAATTCCTTTCGAGTCTTGGTGGTCATCGGTTTTGCTTCATAGATCTTGCCCATCTTCTGAAGTCTTTTTTCGGAAAGCGCGCCAGAGAACATCCACAAGGGCCATGTAAAGTTCGGCCCATTCAGCCGTCTCAGCTTATAGAGCCACATCGCTATCGAGCCAATCCGCCAGGCGGTCGGCCCCCACCAACTGTACTGACCCGGACGCATATTCATCTTCCAGCACCTCATGATCAACTGCCACTGCAACGGTGTGAGTTGCTGAGTTTCAGTCACTCCCTTCTGGTTCTCCATCCGCGTGTCGTGCAACGGAGTGAAGATCGAGGGTACCAGGAAAGCAAACAGACCGCGCCGCTCTATCTCGTACACGAGGTCGAGTGTTGCCATCACATCTTCGTCTGTCTCACCTGGATTACCGACGATGAGGGTCATCATCGGAAACCAGTTATTCTCGTTCATTATTCGCAAGCCCTCGAGCACTACGCTTGGCCAATCGTCGATGGAGAATGGGACCCCTTTGCTCGGCATGATCTTCCTGGCCATGGTCACAGAGCCGGTCTCGAGTCCGATCAGCGGCGAGAGCACTTTCTTCTTCGGGTGGGTGCTCAGGAGTGGAAGATGGATAGGACTCTTGTCCAGCAAGACTTCCGAGAGCTGCTTGATCAGATTCGGATCGACGACCGCGGGCGCGATCGTCGAGTGGCTTAGCAGGTGTTGCTCGACGCCCGGAGTGTTTACGATGTCGGAGTAGAGGCTCACCAGCGCTTCGCGATTGGGAAAGTAGAACGGAGTGTCGGTGTGTACTTGACCCCAGATGAACATGTCCTCGGTTGCAAGAGATATCTGCTTGTTGCCTTCCCGGACGTTTGCCCGGACGGCCCCAATGATTTTCTCCTTTGGGAGGTCGATCTGCGGGTTGAGGTCGGGCACGCAGAACTGGCACCGCCGTCCACAGCCCGTAGTCATCTCTACAACTCCGAACGTCGTTCGCGTGTCGGGGAAGAGTATCTGCTCGCGATCGGTCGGATGTTTGACTTCCATCTGACGCGGCAGTTCGTCTCCATTTATAGCTCGCCGAAACAGATCCATTGTATCGGTGGATTCGCTGCGTCCTTCGACTACGCAGTCGACGCCCAGTTCGTCATAGGTGTTCGTATTGGTGATCTGCCAGCCACCCGAGCCTCCTACAATGACCTTGAAGTTCTTCCGATAGGGACTGGCGTTGATCTTGGTGAACATGTCTCTGGAGTAATGCGAGTTAATCGGCATCTTCGACGAACCAAAGATCGATGTATAGACGCCGGCCGCGAATGTGACCCCAAGCGGATTATGAGTCGACACCGCTACGACTCGGGTATTGGGACCGACGAACTTATGCAAATCGTCGGGGAAGCAGGCTGCAATGTCGCTGTTGCTGTATTCGCGCAGCAAGGATTTCTCGACCAGGCGAACGCCGGCAGGCATGTAGCGGGCCGTGCCATCTTCGTTATATTCGACCTCACGCCATTGTGGATACTTGCTGTTGAGCACAAACTCCATCCAGATTGGCAGCGATGCCATCGCCATCTGCATGAAATAGCCGGCGTGATCGACCGTTTCGGTGAGCGGCGCCGTCAGCACTATCAGCTTGCCGCCGGACTCGGGAAGGCCGAGATTCGGATCTGTTGGATTAGTCCCATTGCCGTGAGATGGTAGAGCGCGCATAGTCCCTTGTAGTCTCCGATTAACTATTAATAATCCGCCGGTTTATTCTCGGGCGGGAGTTGTCCGAAGTGTCTAAAAGCGGGACTCATTCTACATGAAGAGCGCTGAAGATGCTACGAGGATTTTGTCGATCCGGTCACTGGCGATTATAGGCGTGCCCGTTTGGATCGACGATGCATTGAGCGATCTCAGGGGGGAACTCAGAAACGGACATCCGTCTCATCATGGTCTTTTTCCATTGCCTGTGGCTTGACTGGCTGTTTCACCCAGTTCGGTCGGCTATTGAGTCGCTTCCTGGCGTTGTCCACGCCGTTCATTACGCGAGATGCGTATCCGTCTCCAGGACGGAGCGCCTCAGCCGTTTCAAATAATTTTAGGGCCCGGGCGTTGTCATGAACCTGAAGGGCCGCTTCTCCGCCAAACACACAAGCCGACACGGTCAAGGCATCGTGGGGATGCGACTTGACCAGCCTTTCGTACTCGACCGCCGCTTCACGAATCATATTCGACTCGCGAAGATAGTCACAAATTGAAAGCCAATCGCGGATCGGGATTCTGGGATCGACATGATCGTCCGGGAAAGCGGTTAGCAAAGCATCGTAGGCATAGAGAGCCGCCTCTCTGTCGTGGTTGGCAAGATGATATCGGATGAGCCGCGCGTACGCGGAGTTCATCTGATCGTAGTCCAGCATACGCTGATAGACCTGGATCAGTGCAAGCATCGCTGTTGAATCGTTCGGGTTCCTGGCGAGTTCAACCTTAAGCTTGCGCTCCGCGATAGACACCTCGCCACTGTCGAGCAGTGCGAGTGCCTGTGTGACTCCGGGTGAGGCCGAGAAGGAGACCTTTGCTTCGATCCTGGGGTTGATATGCTTCTCTTCGTACTTAGTGGTCTTCAGAATGTACGCGAAGGCTGCGCCGAAAGTGAACCCGGCGATGTGGCAGATGAAGCTCGTCCCTCCGACCTTACCCCCTTTGTACGTCAGGATGAACCATAGCACTAGTTGTGTGGCGAAATAGTATACGAGATAGAAATAGCCCTTGATTCTGACGATACCCCAGGGCCGTCTTCCGAACATTACTACCAGGACAATGACCGGAATAGTGACCATAGCCAGAGGATTTAGCGCCCATGCGATCCTCAGCTTCTCGTGAGGTAGCCTTATTAGAAAGGCGCCCATTGTGGCAAGAATGGCGCCGGACGCTCCGATCAGCGGCACCGTTGGCGCGCTCAACGCGGTCGGAATGCCGCCCACGACGGCGCCCGCCAAATAGAAGAGCAGGAAGGGGCCTCGTCCCCATAGGTCTTCAAGGCTCATACCTATTGCGAAGAGAGCCAGTAGATTGCCGAATAGATGAAGAGGGAACACCAGACCCATGAAGTTTGTGTTTCCGTGCAGGAATGCGTAGGTCAGGAACTGATGGACCTTCCACTCTCCCGCGCCAGCGAGGCCGTATTTGGTGAATATGCGATCTTCCCACGCATCCTTGAGCGTGCCGATCATGCGATCAATCTCAATGCGCATCTTGGCGGCGTCTGTGCCTCGCAACCACGCTTTGTATTCTGCCTGCCGTTCAGGGTCAGTCTTGATCTCCTCTTCGACTGCCTCAACCTGGAGTCGGTATGGGCCTACGTCCTTTAGTTTCGCCCTCACCCTGTCGTCGGCAAGAATCACGGCATTCTGCGCCAGGTAAGTGTCCACGTCCTTCATCGCCCTATTGAGGACCTTATCCTGCTGCACCGTCACGGGGAGACACACAAAGTAAACGATCACGTTTACCGCAAGGATAGAAAAGGTTACCCAGGGTATCCTGCGGAACGTAGAGTCTTCTCTGCCCAATGGCAAGACCGGCAGGCAGCCCTGGAAGACAATGATTATGAAGAAAGCAATGACTAGTATTATGTCGAACCACATAGGGCTGAAACCAAATTGCGTGCTGAACGTGACGGAGGGGCAGGTCTCAGAGGATATGGAGGCGATCTAATCGATCCGTGTGATCTTCGCAGTCAAAGAGGATAATAACAAAGCGGCCATTCAAGGCGCAATAGTTTTGTTGCGCTACAAGTTCGGCCCTGGTTTCTGGAGGCATAGGTACCGCACGGCCGAGGCCCCTAGTTCAGGTCAATCTCGTAGAGATCCACTTCCGCATTTGAGGCCCCCTCGATCCGTTTCAGATAGGATGGAGGGTAGCTCCAGAAAGCGGGATATCGTGTACCGCC
>DASYSA010000450.1:0-3133 GCA_036003885.1 Blastocatellia bacterium
AGAAACGATTCTGTTCCCGGGTGCGAGCAGGTCGGGCTTTAACAGGTTGTCATAGTGCTTTGCGCCGGTGTCGTCCGTCGAATAGCTACGCGTGGGGCCCCGCGAGCTGAAGCCGGTTACCGAGTCGTCTGATCTCTGATCAGTCTGGTGCGTATTCGCGGCTCCAACGGTCAGGACCGTGGGGTCGTTGGCTGGCGACGTGATGCTTCCATATCGCTCGAGCTGGTCGTCGGTCTTGCCGTAGTTACCCGCCGCAGTCACGACTGTGATACCGGAACTGACCGCGCTCCGCACCGCCCGGCAGAGGGGATCTGTCATCCAGGACTCGGCTGAGGAGGCTGCGAGGCTGAGGTTCATCACCTTGATGCCGTGCTGAGCGCCGTTTTGAACGACCCAGTCGACCCCGGCTATCACATCGCTCACCTGGCCAAGGCCGTACCCGTCAAGCACCCGTACATCGATCAGACCGGCGCCGGGCGCAATCCCTTCGAAACCGGTTGAGCCTCCGCGATTACAACCGGCAGCGGCGCCTGCGACGTGTGAGCCGTGCCCATAGCCGTCCACATTCCCCGAGAGGATGGGAAGCGGGAGGGCCAGCAGGTTTTCGAACTGCCGGAGCGTCGAGTTGGAGGATACGATGTCGACTGCCGCGGTTACGCGCGAAAGCCCCAGCAGCCCGCAAAAGTCGGCATGAGTCGCCATGATCCCCGAATCCAGTATTGCGATTCCGACGCCATGTCCATCCAGCCCCGTAAACGTTCCCAGAAGAGCGTTGTAACTTCGCAGGGCGTCGGCGCCCGTCGTCGCCTCCAGATGGCTTCCACTTGGTCTGACGAGGTGATCGGCGCTGATGCGCTCTACCTCCGCTAGGGCCGCCACCGATAGTAGATGCGATTTCGGCAGTTCTACGAGCAGTCCGTTGATAGTCGAGAACTGCCGCACGACAGTTCCGCCTTGTAGTACGAGTGCCAGGATCAGGGATGGTGAAACCGGGCCGTTCGTTTGAAGTATCACGCGAACGTTTCCGGTCGATGGGCTCTCCCATGCTAGAGAGACGTCCTCGGTGAGGGCCTGGCGCAGCGCGGTGGAGAGCTTAGCCACAGGGCTGCCTTGATCCGTCTGAGCCCTCACTTCGCCACGAGCAAGTGGCCAGGCGAGAAGGGCGAACAATAGGGAAAGCGCCATGACGCTCCTGGCGGAGGCTCGATTCCCTGAGAATGGAGTTCGCGAGAAGCTTCTTCGAAGAAGGCCCGGGGAGGTTTTCGCCATCGTGTATTGCCTCCTTGACTGAGTAGAGGAGACACAGGGCTTCCTTGCCCGCAGTCTCTTGCTGGCTACAAAGGTGGTGTGAGGGAACACCTGCGTGTCCTCTTCCCTAGTCCACCGATTCCCACGGGGCTTAAATATCTCGTTGAAATCCAACTACGCTCGCCCACGCTTCAAGCGGGCGCGTTGGTGCACGCGAGATCAACGTAAGTGCTCGATCCCGGTAGACAAACCATGCTGCATTAACTGCGTGTCTGAGTGGCGGCGTCCCTTACTTCTAATCCACCTAAAAGGCTACACCAGCTTATCCCCGATGTCCACAATCTTGCTTCGCCTCGGCCGGTCGGCATATCGTGGCCCGCTGACATGTTCCCCGGGGTGTGCAACGGTCGTTGCGGAGCTTTGTGAGAGCGTTCATACTGATGAGGTCTCCTTCCGAGACCTGGTAGAGGGTGATTCAATGTCAAACACTCTGCTCATCGCGGACCAGGACGAGTCGAGCCGCAAACTGTTCAAGGAAACGCTCAGTGCCGACGGTTACCAGGTCATTGATGTGGCCGACGGAGCAGCAGCCTTTGACGTGATCAAGTCCCGCCACGTCGATGTCTTGATTACAAACGATATTCTGCCTGGAATAAGTGGCACTGAGTTGCTTGAGCGCGCGCGCAAACTGCGGCCCAAAGTGCGGGCTATCGTTGTAACCAGCCATGGCTCGCCCGATGCGGTCATCGCCGCCCTGGACAATCAAGCCTGTGACTTCCTGGCGAAACCGGTCGACCTTGAAGAGCTGCGCGAAGCGGTTCGAGCCGCCTTTAAACGCAGAGATTCCTGCGAGGTTGAAATTATTTCCGCCAAACCGGATTGGATCGAGATCCGTGTGCCTTGCGATCTCACTGTAGTAGAACCGATTCAGAATCTTTTAACCGGGATTGAAGGTGACCTGCCGAAGGAGACGCGTGAAGAGATCGGTGCGGCGTTCCGCGAAATGCTCAACAACGCAATCGAGCACGGCGGTAAGGGCGATCTGTCGAGGCAAGTCACGGTCAAGTACATCAGATTGAGACGCGCAGTCTTGTATTCGATCGTGGATCCCGGTGAGGGTTTCGATATGGACAAGATTGAGCACGCCGCTGTATCGAATCCGGCACACGATCCGCTACGACACATGGAGGTACGTGAGCAGAAAGGTATCAGGCCCGGGGGCTTCGGCATAATGCTGACTGAGCAGGCTATTGACGAGTTGATATTCAATGAGAGACACAACGAGCTGATATTCATAAAGTATGTCGATGAAACTCCGGCAGGCACACGAGAGTAGATGCGGATCGAGGAGTCGTAGCGTCAGACTGGGTACTGAAAAATGATCATGCGAGCGACGCTATTAAGAACTCTGCCGCCTCCGGGGGCTGCCGTCCGCGGTGTCGAAGGCTATCAGGTTTGGTGATTGTACTGGTTTAGCTGGCGAGGCTTGCCAGGAAAGCGCGAACGTCGCATAATCCTGTCTCCTTAGTGTTCCAATCGGAGTTATTGTGGAGCAGCGTGATCCCTTAGAGCCTCAAGCAGGCGATCTACAGGTTGATCCGGTACTGTTGCCCTACTTGCAGGCGACGGACGAGCCGGACTCACAACGATTGGCGGAGCAACTCGTCTTAGTGCAGGCCGGACCGATTATCCAGGGCATCATCAAGTACAAGTTACCTGTGTCGCTCGATCACTCTACCTGGAACTGCGACAACCAGGACGCCGAGGACGTACGCAGCGAAGCTATTCTTGAACTGCTGGCGTGGCTGCGGAAATTCAAAGCCGATCCCGAGAACAACGCAGTAAGAAACTTTCGCGGTTTCGTCGCTGCCCTGGCCTATCGCGC
>DASYSA010000451.1:0-3759 GCA_036003885.1 Blastocatellia bacterium
GAAACTCGCATTGATGTTTATCCTGGTCACCAATCTGCTAATAACTTCTTGCGGGTCGACGCAAGGATCTCAACCCGAAGGTCAGCCTCAGCCTGCGGCCGGAGAAGTAACAGATCAATCTGCCTGCACGCTGCTAACCTCTGACGATATCGAAGCCGCTACCGGAGCGAAACCGAGCGAACCCCACTCGGCCGATAGGCTCATCCAAAGTGGGGCCAAAGGGGGTGGGTCACACAGTTGTATGTGGAACCTACCAGCCCGCCAGGGCCAACTGCCTGTAAGCACCGCGCCTCTCCCGCCGGGCACGAGTGTCAATGCCCTAGCTCAGCACAATCCAGGGACCGACGCCCTCAAGGAGGCGCACTGGACGGAAGAGGCAAAAGACTTCGGCAGCGTATGGTGTTCGATCTTGACGCCACCGGCGTCCCAATAGGATGGACTGATTATGTCCGGTTGCTATGCCGGGGTAAAAGGCAAGATGCTGATAGTACAAGTCACCAGCCCGACGAAAGGGCTCTCGCTCGACCAGACGAAGGCACTGCTGGACAAGATCATCGAACACCAGCGATGACATGTCGCTAAGACCATCCTGAAGAGGTAACCGCAATGATAACAAAGTCGATCGAAATGCTGACGACGGTATTGGCGATTCTGACGCTGAGCGCGGCAATAGCCCAGGCGCAATCGCCGGCGACAGGTTCACAAGCCGAGCGCGAGCCTGAGTTCAAGGTCACTGCCTTTCTCGCTCGAATGCAGGAAACAACTCGAGGTCGCCTCCAGCGAGGCAGTTTTGGCACGTCCGGCTCGGCAGCGGCTTCTTCAACATTCAGTCCTGCCGCTACGGGGCCAAACCTACAAGTGTTGGGCGGTGGAACGCTTGGCAGGCTGACCAAGTGGACCGGCTTTACTTCGACCAACTCGTTCATCGGCGACACGACGATCTTTGAAGACAAGTATGGCAAGGTTGGAATCGGGACGGACACTCCAACGTCGCGACTAACTGTGTCTGGGATGATTGAATCAACGAGCAGCGGTTTCAAATTTCCAGATGGCACGATTCAATCAACGTCCGCCTCGGGTTCCCTGCTTACAGTCACTCACGATGCCACTTTGACCGGCGCCGGAACCGGCGGCTCGCCTCTTGGTGTTTCAGTTCCGCTATTGCTCACAGGCCCATCGGCTATCCCAATCCTCAGTGTTGTCAATAGTGGTGGCAGTAACGGTGTGGACGCTACTGGAGGCCCGGGGAGCGACGGCGTGGCCGGGCATGGCGGCCCGAACCAGGGCAACGCTGGCACCGGGGTTGTCGGAGTTGGTGGGGCATCAAGCACTCTGGAGGGCGGCTTCGGATTGGTTGGAATTGGCGGCGACTCTGCAGGCTTCAGTGCAGGGATAGGGGTGCGTGGACGAGGAGGCGCCAGCGGCTTCAGCGGCGGCATAGGTGTGCAGGCTCTTGGTGGCGACGGTAACACCTTCGGCGGATCCGGCGGATCGGGCCTGAGTGCCATAGGAGGCGGGGGCGTTGGAGCCAATCGAAGCGGTGGGGATGGAATTGAGGCCTTCGCGGGCGCAGGTCTTAACGGAGCAGATCCAGGTCTCGCCGGATTCTTTGGCGGTGATGTAAAGATTAATGGAAATCTTGACGTGACTGGCAACGTTTCCAAGGGCGGCGGCTCATTCAAGATCGATCATCCTCTTGATCCGGAGAACAAGTACCTCTTTCACTCGTTCGTCGAGTCGCCGGATATGATGAACATATACAACGGCAATGTCACTACCGATGGAAACGGCGAAGCGACGGTACGACTGCCTGATTATTTCGAAGCGCTCAACTCGGACTTCCGATATCAGCTCACGGTGATAGGCCAGTTCGCGCAGTCCATCGTCTCAAGCGAAATCAAAGACAATCGGTTCGTGATCCGGACCAGCGAGCCCGGTGTGAAAGTTTCCTGGCAGGTGACCGGCATTCGGCGGGATGCCTGGGCAATGCGCAACCGGATAAAGGTCGAAGTCGAAAAGGATGACAAGGAACGCGGCCATTATCTTCACCCCGAAGCGTTCGACCAGCCCGGAGAGAAAAGCATCGAGTGGGCGCTGCATCCGGGCCCTATGCAGCGGATGAAAGCGATGCTCGAGCAGACGAAGCGGCAAAATCAATGGCAGGGGAGATAGCGATGAAATTCACCGGTGTAGCGATAGCGTCGATCTTATCAACTCTCACACTGTTTAGTCTTTCTTGCTATAACCACGGCAGCGCCACCTCAACGACAGCAGTATCAACAGAGAACCCATCCTCAAAAACGGGAGACTCGGTATCCGGTGTCGGCGCATCAGCTTGCTCGCTGCTGACGCCGACCGAGGTCGAAGTTGCAACCGGTGCAAAAATGGGCGATCCCCATCA
The DNA here is from genome assembly GCA_036003885.1 of Blastocatellia bacterium. Taxonomy (GTDB): domain Bacteria; phylum Acidobacteriota; class Blastocatellia; order UBA7656; family UBA7656; genus DASYSA01. The sequence goes on from DASYSA010000451.1 coordinate 2,402, forward strand.
AAGCGACCTCTCTGCCCAGGGAGCTCCGCCAAATAGTCAGGCGTGTTCCTGGTACGCTACCGCACAGAATGCCCAGCTCGAACTTACCATCGGCCCGCCCCCGCCAGGAGTAAGTGCCGAGTCCGCCGCAAAGTACAAACCAGGCATGGATGCGCTCAGGGCGGCGCATTGGACCGAAGAAGACAAGAGTTTCGGCACAACCTCGTGCTTTATGATGACGCCACCGGCGTCGCAAAAGGAGGGGGTCATGATGTGCAGCTGTTCCGGCGAAGTCAAAGGCCTGATTCTCTCCGTTACGATCATGAGCCCGGCAAAGAAGCTCTCGATCGAGGAGACTAAGATGCTTTTGGACAAAGCCATCGCGCGCTTCCACTGATTGTTCTTATCGGGGAGAGAGAAATGAAACAACTCCTTAATTCAGCAGCAACAGCCTTAGTGGCGGTGACCTTGGTCGCCTGCATACCGAATGCTCTGAAGGGCGGCGGCGGTCGGTCTGGACGAATCGCACTGGGCGTGACACTGGTTGTGGCGACTTTCTGGGCCACCACCCGAACAAACGCCTCCGCTGCAGGAGGAACCACCACTTTTGGCACCTTTACCTGGGGCGTAACTCAGAGGGGCCGTCTTATCGTCACCGCTCCCACCACTAGTCAATGGAGCGCAGGTCGCGCGGGCGAGGTCGTGTTGGGCTTCGATGTATCCAACACGGACGTTAACGCAGGCCAACCAGCGAGTGGGTCTTGTGTCAAATGGCACATGATCGAGAGACAAGCCTGTCAGGTGTTGCTCAGTCCCGGCGAAGCAGCCTCTTTGATGTTAACGGCGACGGTATATCAAGCTTCCAGCCTGTCACTATGACCGGCGATGGGAACGCGAAAGACTTGTTGATCACACTCGAGGTGATGGAAGGCGAGGGTTGTCACCGCTGTCGGTATTCCGGCGGTCCAAAGGAACTAGTCAGATCACTAGTACCGAATCCGGAGGTAACTCCCAGTACAAACAAACGACAGTCTATCAAGTTCGCAAATCAGGAGGTCGATTCATGAAAAGACTCACCGCATTGAGCATCGCTATTCTCATGTCGAGCACCGCGGCGCTTGCCGCGGGTGACGTGAACATCACCATCGATTCATCTAAGCAGGGGCAAATCAAAACTACCGCGAAGGAGTTTCGTTACTCTCAATCGCCTCGCGATCTGGCCAACGCACAATCGAGCGCGGCGATGGCGAGCGGGCGTACGACCAGCAGTCGTATGCCCAGCGCTGCGGGCCCCTTAAGACGAGTTAACGATCCCATAGTGATAACTCGATACTCGGACAGCGCGTCTCCGCTTCTGGTACGCGCTGCGGCTCAGGGTG
>DASYSA010000452.1:0-6759 GCA_036003885.1 Blastocatellia bacterium
GGCCGCACTCGGGGGCTACACAGTCGGTGTTCTGGTGCAGACCAACTTCGGCGGGATCCTGACGATCGCCGGTGCACCGGTCGGCCGCGACCTTGGCCGATATTACCTCAAAGAAGAACTCGAACGTCCCGCGCCAGAGAAAAGGACTAACGAGCAGACGAGTGGCCCCGGGAATCCAGTTGTGCGCGATGGTGGGGTGGGGAAGGACCTGGCGGACGGCTCGGTGATAATCGTCATTGCGACTGATGCTCCGGTCGACTCACGCAATCTGCGAAGGATGGCTGCGCGAGCAATGATGGGTCTGGGTCGTACAGGGTCATCGGCAGGCAATGGAAGCGGCGACTACGCAATCTCCTTCTCAACGGCGGCGTCGGTTCGAATTCGCCCGACGCCCAATCAGTCTGCGATCCGCCAGGTCGAGTCGCTTTCTAACGACGCGATCTCTCCTCTGTTCCTTGGGGTTGTCGAGGCGACTGAGGAAGCAGTCTATAATTCTCTGTTTCGCGCTACGACGACAAGAGGTCGAGGGCGGACCGTGGAGGCCTTGCCGATTGATCGGACGCTCGAGATTCTACGTAAGTACGGCGCTCTCCCCAGGGATGGGAAGGCTCGCTAGCCTGGGTACGCACGCTTCCAGCGTGCCACCCCTCGACGGCCAACCTGGAATACTGCTGGGCTTCTCGGAGAACCAGCACGCTGGAAGCGTGCGTACCCAGGCCTTACCCAGGCTTTACCCAGGCCAGTTTCTCTGCAAGAGCCCGAGCTACCAGGCATTCTGTCTATCGAGACCCTCGATACCGTGCGTTAACCGCTCCGGAGGACTGCCATGCGACCAGCATTTTCGTTCGCGCCCGCAGCGATCTTACTTTTGGCCGCCGCTTGCTTTGGCCAGGGAGTCATCACACCTCGCCGCCATCAACAGGCCGAACCGCCAGCCCGAAGCGAGGCTCGGACTCCTGAAGTCAAACCAGCGAGCGAAAGCCCTTTGCCTTCGGCCCTTCCCGTCTCTTCCATCAGGATCGCACCTCGAATAGAAGGACAGGTTGCAACCATCAAGGTCGAGCACTCGTTCCGCAACGACACCGACGAGACGCTCGAAGGGACCTACTACTTTCCTGTTCCTGAGGGCGCGAGCCTGATTGAGTTTGCCGTCTACGAAGGCGACGACCGGCGCGTTGGCCGCGTCAAGGAGAAGGAAGAAGCTCGCGCTGCATATCGCGCCGGCATGAGTCAGGGCGAAGACCCTGCCGTGCTCGAGATGGCTAAGAACGGCTGGTTTCAGTCGCACGTCTATCCCATCGCGCCGCATTCCGAAAAGCGCATCGAGATCGTGTACTCGCAACTGCTCCAGGCCAAAGATGGAGTCATCACCTTCGACTATCCGCTGGGGAAGGGCTATAGGAAATTGAGAGTGCCGGTGGGCAATGTGTCGATCGATCTCGACCTGCGATCCGATACCGCCATCAAGAATGTTTTCTCGCCCACTCATCCGATGGAGATCAACTACGACGGAGACCGCCACGTCACGGGAAAGATAGGCACGGTCGGAGGCGAGGACGCCGAAAACTTTCAGCTGCTCTATTCGCTCTCGAATGAAGATCTCGGGATGTCGCTTCTGACCTACCGAAAGAAGGGCGAGGATGGATACTTCCTGCTGATGCTCTCGCCCAAGGTTGAGTTTGACGAGCGCCGCATCTCCGCGAAGGACGTCGTCTTCGCCATCGATGTGTCGGGCTCCATGAAGGATGAAAAGATCGAGCAGGCGAAGGCGGCGCTGACGTTCGGCCTGACTCGCACGCTGAAGGAGAGCGACAGGTTCAACATCATTGCGTTCGAATCCAACCTGACCCTGATGTCGCCTGAGATGTTACTCGCCACCCGCGCGAACCTTGATCGAGCCCTGAAGTTCGTCAAGGAGCTCAAGGCGGATGGAGGAACTAACATCAACGACTCTCTGGTTACCGCAATGAAGATGTTTTCTCGAAGCGGCCGGCCACAGAATCTTGTTTTCATTACCGATGGCATGCCCTCGGCCAGCGTAACCAATCCTGACCAGATAGTCACAAATACGCGCGCGGCCAACGCAGCCGGGGCCAGGCTCTTTACCTTCGGCGTGGGAAAGGACGTAAACCAGACCCTCCTCGAACGGTTGGCGGCTGAGAATCGTGGCGCCGAGTCCAACATTGCCGACCAGTCCCAGTTCGGAAGCACAGTTTCATCGTTCTTCGCTAAGGTGAGTCGTCCGGTGCTGTCGGATCTGCAAGTTGATTATGGACCTTTGTTTTTGGACAGGATTCATCCGGCACAACTGCCTGATCTCTACACGAGATCGCAGATCAGGATATTCGGCCGCTATCGCAACTCGGAGGACTTGCGCAACATCACCGTGGCGCTCACCGGCCAGATGAATGAAAGCCCTCAGCGATTCGAGTTCAATGGCTTGAACTTTCCGTTGGTGACCGAGGACAAGCAGTTTCTGCCGAAGCTGTGGGCGACTGAACGCGTCAACGCCCTGCTTGCCCAGATGCGCGTCTATGGTGAAAGTCTTGGCCTCAAGCAGGAGGTCCTGGATCTGGCGCGGGAGTTCAATCTGGTCACGCCGTACACCTCGATGTATGTGCCGACAACGGGGGAGCTTGCCCAGGAAAAAGAGGGGCAGATCCAAGCAAATCTCGGGGGTACTCGGTCAAAGGACATGCCGTTTGAGAAGCTCCGTCTGCTTGCGGACTTGCAACCTGGACCTCCGGCAGAGGGGCGTGGACTCGGGACCGGGTCTGGAACTGGGATAGGGCCTGGAAAGGGCAAGGCAGCGGGGTCAGGCTCAGAACCAGTTCTGCGCCTAAGTGGTGTCGACGTCGATGTGACCACCAAGGTTCGCTCCGCTCCAACTCCCTCTCTTCCACTCAATGGTCGAAACTTTGAGTCGCTCGCGCGCCTGTCCCCGGGAACAGTGGTCGATCAAAACGGGGCCGTGATAGCAGGAGCGACAGTTACCATCAAAGACCAGAACACCGGCGCAACACGCACGGTTACCACCGACCAATCCGGAAATTACAGCGTTGCGGGACTTCCACCAGGCTCCTACAAGATCGATGTTGCGGCTACCGGCTTCAAGAACACCACCGTTGAGAACGTAGTGGTACAACCGGGACAGATAGCCGCCGCGGGAGTTGCCCTGTCGGTGGGCACGACGTCAGAATCGGTGACTGTGACCTCAGTGGCTCCCGCCATCGATACTGAGCTCTCAAACAACATGTCAGATGTCGAATCGCGGAGGCTCAGGGACCTGCCGAGTCTCGAGCCGGTCGATTCATTCTCCCGGCTTGCCCCCGGCGTAGACGCACGCAAGCCGGAGGGGACCGCGGAATCCAGCAATGGAAGCAAAGAAGCCGAGTTTCGATTCTGGATCAACGGCGGCCGCTTGAGGGCTAACCACTATTCCTTCAACGGTCACGACAACAACGATATCGACGGGCGGCCGGCTGTGTCGATAAACAACTTCGACGCGCTTGATACGTTGCACATAGTGACCACACGCGGATCCGGAGACGTCGGCGCCACCGGAGCTGCGTCGATAAACCTGATCAGCCGCACCGGCACGAACGAGTTTCACGGAACAGCCTTCGAATACTATCTAAACCGTAAATTTGGAACGCTGTCGCCGCTCGAACGACGAAGCGGATTGAATGCAGCCCCGGCCTTCAGAAGCGATCTGTTCGGCGGGACCTTAGGCGGCCCTGTCCGGCGCGATCGCATGTTCTTCTTCGGCACATTTCAGGGAGAGCGCGAAGACTCAAATCGCTTCACGGATTCGACTTCTTCGTTCCTGACCCCGACTACCCGAGGTCTTGCTGAGCTTGCTCGCTTCTTCGCAGACTCGTCGACTGTTGCGGATCTGATCGCGCGGGGACCCTTGTCGCGCGTCACCGGTAATCCGTCGTTTGGTCGCAGCATCCTGATTCCCCTGATGGGGATGCCGATCGAGTTCGGTCAGGTGACCCGGACTATTCCGTCGTCGGCGAGGGGCTACGAGGCCGGGGGCCGCTTTGACTTTAACGTCACGAATCGCGACACCTTGAAAGCTTCTTACTGGTATGACTCGCGAAAGGCCACGAATGCGGTTGGCCGGCTCGCCGCCGGTTACCTTGGTGACACAGACAAGCGCGCGCAACTGGGCGGGATCTATTGGAATCATACGCTCTCCCCGAGATCGACCAGCGAGCTTGCCGTCAGCTTCAATCGCGCAAGACTGGCGTTGGACTCAACCCGCGAGAACACGCCGGCAGTGAACATCGGTTTACGCGGCCTTGCATATGGCTCGAGCCCGCTGCTTCCCGCAGAACACACCTCGACCCTGTTTTCCGTCGCCGAAACTTTCAGCTACGTGGTCGGACGCCACAACTTCAAATTGGGCGCCCAACTGCGGCACAGGGCAACCGCCTTTGAGTACCTTCCCGGAGGGGGAGGCAACTTCAGCTATGCGAGCTTCGAGGACTTCGTGCTGGATCGGCCGACAGCGCTTGTGGTTGCGGTTGGCGATCGCTTCTCCGCTTTTGAAGAGACACAGCAGCACTACTACGTCGATGATGCCTGGCGTGCACGAAGCAATCTGACGTTTACGATGGGGCTGGGCTACGAGAACGGAGGCCTCCCAATAAACGGGCTTGCGGATCGGATTCGCAAACGTGAATCGAGTGCGGCAACTTCGCTGTTTGACTCGTCTGTTCCGATCGAGATGCGGACAATTGGGAAGATCGGCCGCGACAATAACAACTTCACACCGCGTCTCGGATTCGCTTACACGCCGCGATTTCGAGTAGGGGGGCTGAATCTGTTTGGGTACGACCGTACCGTGGTCCGCGGCGGCGCGAGTATTTCGTACGACCAGACGGCGTATCGACCGCTTGCGGATGTAGCCGCCAGTACTCCAAACATCATGTTGGCCGTCATCACTCCCTCATCAAACACAGCGATGCCGCGCTTCCCGGATGTGCCCGGGGTTTCTGATCTCAGCTCTCTGTTCCGCCGTGATCCTGCGAGTTTCGCCAGGACCGAACTGGCTCCGGAATTCCGCACGCCCTTTTCGACGACGTGGCACCTCGCCATAAGCCGAGAACTGAGTGAGAGGACGACCGCGGAGGTCGCCTATGTAGGCTCTCGCGGTGTTGGTTTGATTCGCGCTCTGGACGCGAGTGCTCTCTTCAGCGACTCGACCACCGGACTCAGACGGATCTATGAGAGCACGGGGCGCTCGATCTATCACTCGCTGCAGGCGAAGGTCGACGTGAGATTTGCGGACAGCCTCACCGGCGGCGTCGCTTACACGCTGTCGAAGTCGATCGACGATGTGCCCGGAGGAGGCGGTCAGATTGCGGGTGGAATTGGAAACGCCGCGACGCTGACTGTTGGAGAGTTGCAGCAATTCGCTCAGAACCCTTTCGACGTATCGCGTGGCGAGCGCGCCCTTTCGGATCTCGATCGCAGGCATGCGATGGTCGCTCACTTCGTGTGGGCCTTGCCGATCAAGCGGGCCCGGAGCGGCCTGGCGGAGCGGCTGACTAGCGGTTGGCAGGCCAGTGGAATCATCGAGCTGGCCAGCGGTTCACCTTTCACACCGCTTCAGTATCTGAGCGCTTCGCCGGCGACATCGGCTATCTTTGCGTCGGTATTCTCGGATCGCCTCGGCGCCATCAGACCGTTTGCCGGCAATCCCACGGCTGCGATGGACGCAGTTGCATTTTCGAATGCGGCCAACAGGGCCTTTGGCTTCTTCTTGAACGCCGATGGAACGCCCTTCAGTAGCCCCACTGGATTCATAGTCGCGAACGGTTCCGGCTTCCGGGCCGGCTCACCGCAGGACGCACGGTTGATCTATAACGACTATGCAGTCGAGCAGCGAGCGAGGGCGATGGGTCTGCCGCCCGATGCGTTTGGCCAGACTTATGCCGCGGGCCGCCGGTTTGGTGACATCGGCAGGAACTCGCTGATAGGGCCGGCTCTGGCGAATATAGATTTCGCGCTGGTGAAGACGACGAAACTGAGTGAGAAGGTCTCGCTGCAGTTCCGCGCAGAGGCGTTCAATCTCTTCAACCATCCGAATCGAGGAAAGCCGAATTCCGTGCTCGAGAACGCGGGCGGCTTTGGCTTTGGCGATCTTGGTGAAGTCGATTCAACTCCACGCAGGGTTCGCTTCGCGCTCAAGTTAATTTTCTGATCGAGGCGCTTCTTTACGATGAAAACACTTAATCGCCTTCTAGCAGTTGTCCTCATCCTTTTCGGGATGCACACGCCGGCGTTGCCAGGGCAGGAGCCACACAAGCAACCCCCAAAATACCGTTTGGAGCTGGTTTACATTTTCGAATCGAATGTAACAGAGTTCATCTTCGTGGTCGGCAACTCGGGTTTCAAGTCCGTCTCTTCGCTGAAGAGTTTCATTGGTGGTCTTCCTCCAGGTTCCACACTGGAGTGGGCACCCGGGTGCAAGCGCCTCGGCAACGAACCTCTGCTATCATCCGAGGACGACATGACGGACTTCAGGCGATTCTGTGAAGAGAAGGGAATCAAATTCATCCTGGTGCCTTCCGGCTGAACCCGCACCATCTCGTTTGAATAATCCAACACGAAGATCCAAAAACCTGTTCTAAACAATTGCAGAGATCGCTACGAACGTTCGACCTGGCCGTGGCTTGACAGAGTTGCTTTTCGCGCCGTGCTGTCGCAGAATCTCGACCATCCGCATCGCGTTACTCAGAGAGAGGA
>DASYSA010000453.1:0-12090 GCA_036003885.1 Blastocatellia bacterium
GCCGCCCAGAGCCAGCGCGAGATTGATGGCCAGGTCGCTCTTGCCCGAAGCCGTCGGCCCGACTATCACGGGTATCAATCGCGAAGTGGAAGCACTCACCGGCAGATGGTAGCAATCGCAGAAGAGGGCGGTCAATTCTAAGGCTTCAGAAAGGCACCGAACCCAGGTGACACTTAGTGCAGAGAGTCTCCTTCGTTCGGTTGTGACAGGTGAAACACGTGGAATTGTGACGTTGTCCTCGGGCGGTATTGATCTGCAGAATGTCCGGCGCGACCTTCGCGCTGGTTGCCGTCAACGCATGACACCGATCGCACGAAGCCCTCTTAGTGTGGGGGTCGTGTTTGAAATTGTAGAGAGTCGAAGCGGGTCCGGGGCCAGGGTTGTACTTCAAAGCTATTGTCCGGTCTGAGTGACAGACTCCACATTCACCGAGCTTTTCGCCTGCCTGATGTGTGTGGCAACTATAACACTGAGGATGCTTCGGGAAGCTCGTCTCCAGGCGAGTTGCCGAGCCATGGCACGCCTCACACTTCAGCTTTTCGGATCCGGCCGGCCACTTCGAAGCGTCGGGGTTCAGGTGCTGGCGGTGCGAAAAGGACTTCAATCCGAGTTGTCTGAGACGGGCGGGAAAGCTTATCAATTCCGGCTGTGCTGCAAGGGGCATCTTGTGGCAACCTGCGCAGAGCTGGCTGTTCGCCGCGGAAAAATCCTTCTGGTGACAGTCGTTGCATGCCGAGTGGCCAGGAAACCTCGGAGCGGGTTCGTTGTCCGTCCGCTCGTGGCAGACGCTGCAGTCGAGCTTCTTGTGCTCGGCGCGGTTGTGGTTGAAAGGCGACACGCGTTCAATTACGGCGGCGTCTACAGGCGTGATCTGCGGCTGTGGAGCCGCAGGAGCCGCCGCGGGTGGAGGCGTGGACGCTCGGTTTGTGTTGTCGGCCTGCTTCGAATTGCGGCAAGCCAGCGCTCCGACGAGAAGAGCCGCGGCCAGTCCAACGATCACCAGTTTGAGCTTCTTCGACCTGTCCTTTCCCATCTTCACGAAGCCTCGTCTTAACACAGTTCCTTTATCGTCTTCTGAGATTGTCCAGGACCTCTCGGGCCAGGGCGTCCGGCAGTCCCAATCTGCCGTTGTGACATTCGGCGCACCGATTCTCTTCGGGCAGCTTGATGCGATCGAGCGCTTTGGCTGCGACGACTGAGGAATGGCACTCGATGCAGAGATAGTCGGGTGCCTTAGCCAGTGGATACTCCTTCTTCTTGCGTGGCCTGATGTCGAATTCGTGATCCTCGTGCTTGAACGCCTTCACCATATTGTAGAGGTGCGGCGAGTGCGGGCCGTCGAGTTTGTGGCACTCGGCACACTGATCCATCGAGGGGGGCTTGACGGGCTGCTCGCCATGGCACTTGAAGCACGTTCGATGGCCGGTCTCGACAGTCATTTCAGGGACGCTCGGCGTTGCCGGCTGAGTTCTCTTGTGGCAGTCGGTACAACGGGGAGTCTGGACTGAAAACTCCTGATTACCGGTCCTGAAGACCACCGGCCGAGGCAAGGGCTTCAGGTGAGACGGGTGCGAGAAGTCGGTTCCGAAGTCGGTTGGCACCTGCGGTTTGGGAAAGCGGAACAGCAAGGGCCGCGCTTTCGAGATGGGCCCGGCTTCGTGGCAGATGCCGCAGAATAAGATCGGTTTGGTGAGGGCTTCCAGTGCCAGGTTGTGACAGGGGGCGCAGCTGACATGGCCCGGAAGATCTCTCACATCCAGCTCGGCTGGAGTGATCGTGTGGCACTTAGAGCATTCGAGCGTCTTGTGCTTGTCTTTGTTGTGAGGAAAGCTCGCGAGCTCGCGGGTCTGTGTCGAGTGTGTACTGGGTGCGCCGGTATCGCGAGCCTCCAAGCCAGTGTCGAGAACGACCACCGCTATCAGGAGTCCGATTAAGATGAACACTGTTCTCTTGATGGCTGATACGGTCAAGCCTGTCTCCTGACAACGCCGTCGGGGTCGGCGATCCGTTCCCACGGCTACGAACCGGGTTTATGACACTCTCCGCAGGTCGTCGGGCCCTTCGTCGAAGCTCGATGACAACCGATGCAGCTATCGTGAAACGCGCGTTCGGACCAGACCTCATCAAAGTCCCGGTTCCTGGGATTTCTGGGATCGCCTTCGCTTCGATGACAGGCACTGCACTTCCACAGTTGTGGAATACCGCGCGAGTTCATCGTGTGATGGCATCCCACGCAAGCAGCTCCGACTTTTGCTTTATAAGACGCATTGGGGTCCGAATTGATTCGCGCTTCATGTGTCTTGTGATTGAAGAGCACAACCCCGCGATCCCCCCGGATGTCGAGCCTGAAAACTCTCGCTTGAAGCTCCTCGCTTTGGTCCGGCACAGGCGAAGGTCCAGCCCCCAATGCCGCCGGCATCAGCAATCCGAATCCGTAGGCGACAAGAACTGCGAGCTTCAGTCTCAATAAGAGATTTCGAATTTCGAATTTCGAATTTCGAATTTCCTTCTCCCTCTCCCCGACCTCTATTCTCACTGAGTTGGTCGGTTGTTTCGGATTCGGTCGCGTAGGAATAATCATTTCAACTTACCTGCTCCTGCTACCGTGGCTTTCGCCCTCGAAACAGGAGCGCCATTGGCAAGAACAGCGCCGCGAGGCCCAACACCGAAACGTAATTCGATTCGGGCAACTCAGAGATCTTCGTCGGTATCTCCTTCTTCTCTTCAGCCGTGTCGCGCCCTTTTGGTTCCCCAAAATACTTGCGCACCTCATCCGCCTTCTTGATCTCCGGCACAGTGAATATCGACCCGTCCTTCAAAAAGAGCCGCCTCATTTCATCGAGATTGAAAGGACGTGCGCCTCGCCTTCCGAACACCGACAACTGATTGCCGCTCTCGTCTACCGCCCGGTCGCGATCGAGCCCTTCCGAAATCGCGAGCGCCTCACCGTGCGTGTGAAAAGAAGCGATAAGCTCAGGCGTGGGCCGCGGGCTGAATCCGTAGTTGCCCGGCGTTTCGGGCGAAGTCAGTTGAACTATGCGCATGCCGTTGCGCCCATCCGCAATGTAGGCGAACAGGCTCACGTTGGTCATTCCAACTTTGACATCGCGCGCGTCGTTGATCTTGCCTCCCGCGTCGTAGACCTGATCGATGTGTGGCTTGTCGGGACGTTCGATGTCCAGAATGACCAGCCCCTGCTTGCCCGCCGCGACGTAGGCATAGGTGCGAACGAGGTAGATGCTATTCGCCTCGGCCAACGGCACCGCGGCGCCCGGGATGGCGGCGGCCTTTTCGGGATCGGTCACATCGATGACTTTGACCCCTTCGGAATCGCATACGAAGGCGTATCGGAACTGAACCTGGACAGCGCGAGGGCTCTTGATGAAAGGCGCGCCAATCTCGCCGGCCACCCGCGGCTTCAGCGGGTCATTGATGTCTACAATCACCAGCCCGCGATCGCACGTGATATAAGCATGGGTTCCAGCGATGGCGATATTGTTCGCACCGTTCAGAACGCCGTTCGGGTTCCACGTGAGAGCCCGTTTGAGAAAGTTGTTTCTCGGATTGCCATCAAGCAAGGTCGCGGCCAGTACCGTTATCAGCCCTTCATACCTGTCTGTCACATAGAGGTAGGCATAGAGCGGGTGAATTCCCTGTTTGTCGTCCCGGTTAACGGCCTCTTCATTTTGGGGCAGGTGCCGCCGCGTAGGATCGACCGCGAGCGTTGACGGCGAGGCTACTGCGGTCGCGTACTTAGTATCGACGTACAAGCGCTGACCCAGGGGCGAGAACGGCGCCGTGGTCATGCGCTCCGAGAAGCCTTTCTGATCTATGTTCGCGACGTCGTAAACGCGCAAGCCCCCTCGCCCGGTCGCCGCGTAGAGATACTCGCCTCTCAACTGCACATTCAGCACCTCGGTAGCTCGACTGCGTAACGGCCCAAGCCCGCGGCTGATGTCGCCTCCCGGATGTTCATAGGCTTCTTTCAGCTCTTCGTGATTCTCTTTGTGCTTGTTGTACGCTTCAGGATAAGCGAGTTTGTGCAAGCGGCTTCCGATGACCGCTTGCGGTTCGCTGCGTTCGGTGGCGACAACGGCTTCGAAGCCTTCCTTGCCCTGAGCTACGTACACAAATCTGCCGAGGAAGTTATAGAAATTGGTGCCCTGCATCAGCACCTGAGCCATGATCGCATTGTTGTCGTTATTGGATCCGACGTGACAGTCACTGCAGCCTCGCGTCTCCGCGGTCCTTACCGTGTGCGGGAAGCAAGTGCTGAATGACTGGCCGCTGTAGCCTTCGGCCGAGACGGTCTGCTGTTGAGAGTAGATCCATTCGCGATTAGCGTTCTGCGAGCTCACCAGGACGGCGCAGGCTGACCGAACTGGAGCGACCCGGCGCCCGGTAACCGTGCCGTCGCGGCCCAGCATGAAGACGTCATCGCGCAGCGTCTGGAAATTATAAGAAGTCCAGTTCCGAAGCTCCTTCTCCCCTTCGTTGTGGAGCATCGGCATCTTCTGATTGGCTTCCATCTTCAGATGGCAGCCGAAGCAGCTTGGCAGCCACGACGTGTGACAGGTGAAGCACGACATATTGCTGTTCGAGTGCGCCAGCCCCTCTTCGTTCGCCGGCAGATCGCCCCAGCTCTTCCCGTCTTTCCAGAGCGTCTTAGCCAGCCTCGCCTTTTCATTGTAATGTGAATTGCCCGGCGTGATCGAGTCCTTCACCTGGACAACTTCCCACTGTCTGTCTTTCTCGACTGCCGAACGCTGAAAGAGCTTGCCGTCTCTCTTGAAGAAGCGATCCTTGCCGAACGGCGTGTCGCGATAGTCGAGCATGCGATTGCCGCCGGCCGCCGCGGACGTGCGGGCGTCGCGCGACGTGGGATCGGCCGCTTTCCAAACCGTTCCATGGCAATCGGCGCAATCAATCTCGACGGCGTTGCGCGGCTCACCGTAGAGCTTGCCGTTGCCGTGATTGTCCTGTTTGAAGTGACAGTCGACGCAGTGCATTCCTTTCTCGAGATGGATGTCTTTCAAGTGTACGGGCAGGCCTTCGCGCTCGGATGGCTTGTCGGTCGTCTCTTTTATTGCCCGCTGCAGATTCTCAGAGGTGACCTGTTTGATCTGGTCTCCCCCGGCGTCGAGCAGATTTCCTTTCCGGTCCTGCTTGAACACCGCGCGGAAGATCCATCCATGTCCGTTGAAGTCGGCGAACTGGGTATGCTTGAGCTCCGGGTTGAGATCGGTCACCTTCTCGAGAAACTTCGGGTCTCCCCAGTTGCCGCGCAGGGCCGAACCTTCGGGGTTGCGAAGGCGAATCTCCTGACTCTCTTCCGCGCTGAGCTTCTTCGATTCTTTGGGGTACATCTTCTCGCCGTCGGTTTCGAGGTCCCACCATGTGTAGCCCAGATAGGTGTTCAGGACCAGAGTGCCCGGGTGCATGTGACAGACGACGCACTGGCTCGAAGGAATCGCTCGCGTGAGCTGATGCTTGATGGGATGGCCGGGCTCGTCTTTTGGAATCGTGCCGTCCGCGCTGTAGCTGAGTCCTGTGTGCCCGAACTTCGCATAAGGCCCCGCGTTGAACGGATCGCGGTCATTAGCATAGACCACGTGGCAGGCAGTGCAGCCGCTCGAACGATAGTCGCCGGGGTGATCGTTGGTGCCCAGGTGAGAGAGCATCGGATCCAGCAGCCGAGTCTTCTGCAAGCCGAGGAATACAGGATCGGTTCTGAGCAGCGTGCCTAGTCCGCGCGGGCTCAACAGATTCTGCGTTGGCTTGCCGGGCAGCTCTTCCGGGATTGGAAGGCCGACTTCGGGGACCTTGCGTCCTCCGCGCTCGAACGTGCGGAGGATGTTGCCCATCTGACTGATCTCCCATCGAGGGAGCGGATCGAGAAACGGTAACACCCCCTTCTTTTGGGTATCCTCGGCGGATGGCAGCGGCCCGGTCTGCAATCGTTGTGGTGAGCCGTCCGCGGCGTAGCTCTCACCAAAGCGATAGTTCTTCAGTGGAAACGAGCCGTTGTTATAGAGAGCGGCGCCCCACAGCATGGCGCCGGTGGTCATCATGCTCTTGCCGACGGCGTGAACTTCTGAACCGTGGCACTCAGTTGTCCCGCAACTGAGCCTTGCGACCCTCAGGTCGCCTGGATTGACGAAGCGAATGAACTCGGCGCTCTCCAGATTCAACTGGGCGTTGGCGCGTTGGGGATTCGCCGAAGTCTTCCATAGTTCGCGAAGCCGCGGCTGAACGTGGGCCTTTCGTTTAGCTTCTTCATAAGGTGCTGAGCCTTTGGCAAGGCCCTGTGCACGCGATGCTGCATCGCCTCCGTGGCAGTCGATGCAGCCGAGGTTGATCTTGCCGTTGTGCATGTCTTCGATGCCGGAGTGACAGTCGACACACCCGAGGCTCCGGCGGCCGGCCTCTGCGGCGGTCATTGCCCAGAGTCCTGGACTTTGAGTTTGAGTGTCGCTCGGCTTGAGGGTCTGGGACGGTTCCGGCTCTTCCGCGTGCGGAGATCGACTGGAAGCGGCGCCGGAGTGCTCGATCCTTGCGAAGGCATAAGCGCACACGAGCGCCAGGATCAGGATTAGCTTGAGCGCTCGTTTGTTTGATTCCCTCATCAAGATCTCCCGCTCGAACACAAGATCAATACGTGAACTTCACTCTCACGAACGCCGAGTACAGCACCTTCCCCCTGGTTCCACACCCTGACCCCGAGCAGTTCGAGGTGAAGATGTCCTTGAATCCCACTCCGGGTATCAGCGACGAAATTCCTCCTGTGACTATCGTGTTTTCATTCAAGAATGGCCTGAAGACAACTCCAGCGCCGTAATCCAGTCCAATGCTCTTTCGAATTCCCGGCTGAAACAGCAACCCTTCGAGCGTCTCGGTGTGATGAAACTGAAGATAGTTGAGATTCAAGATGCCCTTCAACTTCGGCGTGAGATCGGCATCCAGTCCGAGATTGTAAAGAAAGAGTCCGGGATTGACGAAATTCGCCTGGCCTTCGGTCTTGCTGCTTCGCAAACTCGGAAGCAGACTCTCAGGGTTCACCAGCGCCACTCCCGTCTGCGTCAGTCTTATTCCCTGGCTGTTCCAGAGGCTGAATTTCCCTCCGGCGAAATCCGGCAAGTCCAGAATCGCGTCGAATCCACGGGCTTTGTTATCGAACGGATTGCTGTCGCCCGACGACCAGAAGAACGATCCTTTGAATCGCAGCCAGTCGCGATCAAACGACAATTCGGCGGCGGCCATCTGCGCGTTGATGTCGGTCCGGCGGCCGGCTATTTGATTGTGTGTATCGTGGCCGATCGCCTGATAGAGCGCGTGTGTGATGTTGTAGCGGCCGATGTGTCCCTCGCCCGCCCAGCCGAAGTAGGCGGCCTTGATACCATGCGGCACAATGTCTCCGACGAACGCAGGCCGTACCAGAAAATCATTCTCATCGAAGTGACGGCTCGGACGGTCGTTGTTGAAATGAAAGCTGAACTGGCTGGTATAGCCATGCCACAGCGTGTCCTGCCTGAACAGGTTCGCTACGAAGACCGCCTGGTCGCGAAAGTCGCGGGTGTTCAACTCGCTGTTGGTGTCCTTCTCCAACATATAGAAGTACGCCGCATTGAATTGATAGCGATTGTTTGCCGCATTGCCGAAAAGCCTCGTTCCCAGATTTACATCATTGAAGATGAAGCCGCGAAAATCGCTGACGAACGGCTGAATGCCCGTTCGAATCGAAGTCGTGTCGAAGTAGGGACTCTCTCCGTCTTTGCTGCCGCGCCCTCGCAGGAACGGGATGAACCTGTTCGTGTCGCCGAGCCGCACTTCGGCGAACGCTTCCTGCAGCGCTATATATCCGTCGAGTCTGTTCGCGCCCCGTCTGGGGTCAATGTTGACGATGCCGTTCTCCTGAGTGTTGAGGTGATTGATGTTGAAGTTCGGCGTTATGTGAACGCGCCAGTCGACGGGCTTGAAGGCGGTGTCTCCATGAAAGAGATCGAACGACACGACGAAGTTCTGTCTGAAGAAGGCCTGCATTCCACGGCCGAAGAACTCGGCGCTATCGGGGCGCTGACTGCTGACGTCGCTTGGGACCGGCAGCTTGCGCACGTTGAAAAGGGAGTCGCTCTCGGCTGTGATCACAAGGAAGTTGTGTTGGCGAAAGATGGGATAGTCGCCCTTCAGCACGTTCTGGCGATAAGGATTGTAGACTGCGCCCTCTTCGAACCGGGGATCTTCGGGAAAGCCGATGCGCCAGCGATCGGTCCTGGGGACCGCATCGGGTGAGGTCTGCTCCGCCGTTTCGATGCGCGAAGATCCCGCATAGCCGCGCGGTGGATCAACCGGAGTGCGAATCAACTCGACTGCAGGCGGCCCCGGTCTCACGACCGGCGGATTGATCTCGTCAGGCGGCGGTTGTTCCTCCGTTTGGGCGATCACGCCCGGCGGGGCACCTCGGTCGTGGCACTCGCTGCATTTAGTGAAGCTCACATTGGAGAAGCGGTCATTCGAGGCTTTGACGTTCGACGCGCGATGGCAGCCGATGCAGAGCCGGTGGAAGATCTCGCGCGAGTTGAGGTCGTAGCCCTCGCGATCTTCGGGATTGTCGGGATTGCCCTCGGTCTTATGGCACGCCGAGCACTTCTGAAACTGGGCAGCGATGGTGATGTCTTTGACGCTGTGATGGCAGCCGGTACAGGCGACTCCGGCGGGAGTCTTATGCGGAAAACTCGGATCGGGATCGATCAGAGCTTCGTGCTTCTTGTGATCGAACAGAACAAGCCCGCGCCTGCCATCGGAATCGAACCTGATGGCAACTCTTTGAGTCTGGGTTTGAGTCGATTCGATGCGCGGGGGCGAGGCGAGAGACGGCGCCGTGGAAGCCGCGGCCGCAGCAAACGCCAGAGCATACAGCACGACGATAGTGAGCTTCACATGCATTAGCTCGCTCTGCCTCGGAAGCCGTCGATCGACTGGCATTCAAGGCAGAAGGGATCAGGGCTTCGGAACAAGGAAGAACCCGTGTTGCCTGCTCACACGTGGGCCGGCTCTTCTGTAAGCAAAGCAGGATATAGCAGACTGGGACATCCAAAGTCAAAGTCCCGATGCGATGAGGGACACCGTTTCATGCTATTATGCTGCCGTTATCGCAGGATTCTTACGGTGGTGAACTTGCCGTCATGAGATCACACGATCAGCACACGATCCATATCGGTGGAGTGATTCGCAACGCCGTCGTTTTCAACCCCGGAACCTCCCACGGAGATGCCATGGACGCGGAGACTCTCATCGAGACGGTGGGGCGCCTATTCGCGTTGTTGCAAGAGCGGAAAACTGAGTATGTGCTGGTGGGTGGCATCGCGATGCTTCAGTACGTAGCAGGCCGCAACACCGAAGTCATCGACCTCATCATGGCAGTGTCGTCTCTGAAGGAGTTACCGGAGATTCAAACAAGCAGTCAGGATGCGGATTTCGCGCGCGGGAAGTTCGAGGGTCTGCAGATTGATCTCCTGTTGACCAGCAACCCGCTCTTCGAACAGGTCAAACAATCTCACACGGCTACCAGGAGATTCGTCGAGGAGGAGATTCCTTGCGCTACTGTCGAGGGATTGGTGCTTCTGAAAATGTACGCGCTTCCCTCACTCTACCGTCAGGGTAATTTCTCTCGGGTTGGCCTGTATGAGAATGACATCGCAACGCTGATACAAGGCTACCGGCCTGATCTGGAACCCTTGTTCGAAGAATTGTCGCGCCATCTCAGCGAGACGGACCTCGCATCGGTGCGCGAAATCGTAGCGGAGATCGGGCAACGGATTGAACGTTTTGAGAAGGGCTCAGATGGGCGAGAGTAAGGCACCGCCACGATCGCTATCATTCTGAGGGGATCACTGAAAGGCTCAACACACGATGGTCGAGAAGCGACTGACGTTCAACTGGAATCGGAGTAGAGCGACGCACGGCATCCTGGTCTCAATGATCGTCGTGCTTCTGTTGCTGACGGGGTTTCGCGCCATGCGTGCTCAATCCGTTGCAATACCAACTATCAACAGCGGCGCCTCGTTCTATGACGCGGCCGCGGCGAGAGTGGTCATCAAAGGCCGTAACTTTCAGCCGGGAGCCTCAGTCGATCTCAGCAATTCGCTTGGAAGAGTGAGTCACGGGAGCATCAAGGTCAAAGGCGCAAAAAAGATCCTGGTCAGCGGCGTCGCCGAAGCAGATCTCAAAGACTGGCTCGATGTAAGAGTAATCAATGCTGATGGCGGCGTCTCCGAGACCGTTCGGCTGCTTCTTAACCCATCCGCTTCCGGTTTGAGCGCGGACGACGTCAAGACCGTCATCGCTCAAGCCGTCGCACAGGCCGAAGCAAACGGGCTGAAAGCGAACATTGCCGTCACCGACAAAGAAGCCAACGTACTCGGCGTCTTCAGTATGACTGGCGCACCGCCCGATACGCTCATCGGCACCGGAAAGAGATGCGCGCCCTGTGGCCTCGAAGGCGTACGGGTGCCCACCGCGCTTGCTGCCGTGTCGAAGGCGGGGACAGGGGCGCTGCTGAGCAGTCAGGGACATGCTTTCTCTACTCGCACCGCGAGCTTCATCGTGCAGGAGCATTTTCCTCCACGAGTCGACTTCACTCCGGGCGGGCCGCTATTTGGGGTGCAGTTCTCACAGTTGTTGTGCAGCGACATAAATCCGAAGCTCGCGATTGGACTCTCCGCTGATCCCGGAGGCGTGCCGCTTTACAAGAACGGCATTCTGGTGGGCGGGCTAGGAGTTGAGGGCGACGGAGCGTATGGTCTTGATGCCGACCCCGCGGACCGAGATGTTCCGGTCGAAGAATTGGTAGCAGTCGCGGCAACCCGCGGGTTTGAGACTCCCCCTGAGATTCGCGGCGAACACATCATCGTGAACGGCATCAGGTTCCCATTCGTGAATGCTGAGATGCCGTCGCCCGCTCCACTTACACCATTCAACGCTTTGCGCGGGTCGGTAGTGATTATTCCGGGGCTTATCCCGGACATCCGAGCATCTCAGCCGTCGCAATTTCGCAGCATCACCCTCGAGGGGTTGCAGGGTCGAGTAGACGACCGCTTCTTCCCATTTGTCGGAAGCTCCGGCCTGAGCGCGGGCGAAGTCCAGAGGATCATCGTACAGGCGGCGCAGCAGGCCTTCCTCACACGAGCCGCGATCCGCCAGCCGGAGAACAGCGCGGCAGAAGTTAACATTGCCGTCATAGACGTGAACGGAGCAGTACTGGGGATCTTCAGCACGTCCGACGCTCCGATGTTCGGCTTCGATGTGTGCGCGCAGAAGGCTCGCACCGCGGCGTTCTTCAGCGGGAGTTCGGCAGCCACCTTGCTGCGGGCCGGTGAAGGGGGCAGGCTGAGCAGGTACGTGGATGCGGCAGCCAACGAAGGATTGAAGCTCGATGGCTCTGTGGCTTTCACCGATCGGGCGGGTGGCTTTCTGAGCCGGCCTTTCTTCCCTGATGGCATCGACGGCAGTGAACACGGGCCCTTTTCAGTTGCGATTGAAGACTTCAGTCCCTTCAACGACGGCCTGCAGTTGGACCTCCTGCGAAGCTATGTGAGCGACCTGTTCGCAGGGACGATACGAAGGCCCTGCACGACGCTCGCGGCGCCGAACATAGCGAATGGGATTCAGATCTTTCCGGGCAGCGTGCCGCTCTACAAGAACGGACGGCTCGTAGGCGCGATAGGGGTGAGCGGCGACGGCGTCGATCAAGACGACCTTATTTCTGCGATGGGGAGCGCGGGCTTCGAAGCTCCGGCTGAAATGAGAGCCGATAGGGTCTCTGTCCGCGGCGTGAGGCTGCCGTACGTGAAGTTCCCCAGGCATCCTAATAGATAGCTGGAACTCAAGAGGTCTGTCGTTCGGGTCCACCGTTCGGTTGTTCCAGACTGAACGCACTAGAATGTCGAAACTCACGCTGCCGACGCCAATAGTGATAGTGGATTTGAGCTAACGAGGGCCGCTGTCATCTACGCTCCCCAGGACGGCTTCATTCCAAGCGCTCTCCCTCCGGCTCTGCTAGTTCAGAGATCGGCTCCACGTCCTTATTCAGGC
>DASYSA010000454.1:0-4433 GCA_036003885.1 Blastocatellia bacterium
CGGAGAATGGTCGACGTTGAAACTCAACAGATGGTCGCGGAGTACAGGCCCTTTCAATACCTGAAGGCAGTGGGAGACAGGCCGGTACTGCTCATACCAGCCGAGAAAGACGAACTGATCAACAATCGGGAGAATTCTTATGCGGCGATTGAGGTGTTGACCGGTCCCAGGAAACTGATCGAGGTGCCCGGCGTCACTCATTTCGAGATGTACATCAACGAAGCCTTCGAGATCAGTTCCAACGCAGCAGCCAACTGGTTCCGTGAACATCTGGGACTGGAACGGAAGGCGGACGCAGCCCGGCCGATTGGGCACTAGAAGGACGTACCGGAAGACTCAAACTCTTTATCTGTCGGTTATTGCCTCTGCCCCGAACCGATCGTTGCACTTGGGCGGGTCTATCGGTCGCCGGCAACTTTCAGGGTCGACATCGTGTCCAGCAGCAACTTCTGAACGGTGTCCTCTGAAGTCTTGCGCTCGACGGCCCCATTCAGGATTACCACGTTGCCGCCGATTACCGTGGTTAGATACAGTTGCTCGAAGCCTCTTTTTTTGGGCTTATCGTATTTCCAAAGCAGCGCCTGGCCAATACT
This sequence comes from Blastocatellia bacterium, assembly GCA_036003885.1. GTDB lineage: Bacteria > Acidobacteriota > Blastocatellia > UBA7656 > UBA7656 > DASYSA01. The sequence continues at coordinate 594 of DASYSA010000454.1, forward strand.
CAACTGTTGTTCGGCAGATGTCACGTTGAGCTTCTCTCCCAGGACACGTTCCAGAGATTGGCTTTCCCAGTCCCGATGAGACGCCAGGATTGCCCGGTCGCTCAGCTTTTCCCCGGCTTTGGCAAATTCGCTGATAGGCACGGATCGGACCTGGAACAGAACGCCGTCTGCTTTGTAAGACATGAGCTTTATAGCGTTGTCGGCAAACCTCGGAACGTCGTCCGCTGACGTAACATCCTTGCCCTTTAATTCCAAGGTAAAAGGAGTACCGGGGCGACGCCAGGAGATTCGCCAGCCGTCCGCGGTCCTCGCGCCACCACCGTCGAATTCATTGTCAGGCTCTTTCTGGGGCGGTTGGGGCCCTTCTTCGTTGGCGGAGTCATCGTCGTATTCGTTCTCGAAAGACAAGACCAGCTTCGGAAACCGCTTTCGCAGCCCGTCCTGATCCTTCAGCTTCAGATAGTTATTTCCCATGAACACTTTCAATCCCTCCAGGGCTGCAACGGAGTCAGGCAGATCTAGTCGATGATGCTCGCCGATTAGAGAGAGCTCCTTCAGATTAGTCAGGCTGCCGATGAAGGATGGGATTTCACGAATGTCGTCAAAATCCAGCTTCAGACTCTTGAGCTTATGAAGAGAAGCTATCTGGGGCGGGATCGCTCGAATTGCGCTACCGTTCCTGCCAAGATCCAATTCCTCCAAATTCTGAAGGTTTGCTAATGTCTGCGGCAGGCTCTTTTTCCTGGTCGGACGTCCCGGAAATTCGGGTTCGGGTTTGAAAGGATCCATGGCGCCATACAATTTCAGTACTCTGAGCTGTTGCAATTGCCCGATTGATTCCGGGAGCGCGATGTTCATTTGGCAACCGTTCCCGTTATCCATGATCAGTTTTTCCAACTCCCGAAGGTTCCCAATCTGAGTTGGGAGATCTTCGAGATGCTCCATACAGGCAATGTCGAGTTCCTTCAAACTCGTCAGTTCTCCCACTTTCGGAGACAGGTGTTTGTCTTCGCCCGAGAGCGCGAGGCGATGGGCCCGAGTTTTCGCGCGTAGAGCCTCGTCAAGATCACTAAAGACATGGTCGGTAAACTTGATGTACCTGATTTCGGTAAGAGGGATATCTTCGTCTGCTTCCGCGGATACTCTTACCGACTTACCCTCCCACACATGCATTGATGCGTTGTAGGAGTGCTGAAGAAAAGTGGCTGCCCCTGACTTGCGCCGCCCGTCCTTGAGCACAATCAGGTCAGTATCATCGCTGTCGCGGGGCGCGCCCTTGCAGTCGGGGAAACAGATCGAGCTGACTAGGGACCAGGGGACCTTTGAGGGATCACCCTTTGTAATGGTCCCATCGCGCGCGATAATCTCGGCTGGCAAATCGTCGGTGTTCACCTCTTGGGCATCCTTCGAAGGGTCCTGAGACTCACCCGCGCCCGGCGAGCTATCAGTTGTTTGCGCGGCGTGCACGGCATCTTCGTTCCCGTTTCCTGCGGGACTCGCAGCGCGCTTTGAAGAGCAGGTGACGAGCATTACGAGGAAAACCGCGATCAGTGACTTTGCGGCAGCAGTTCGGTTCATCGATGCGTTAGCTCCTTCCAGGTGTCCCAAAGGCTTCTCCAACTCTTAGGCTCGCGACGTCCCGCATGGCATTACACGGAGTTAGAGCGTTTTCAAAAATGCTACAAGTGCCTTCCGATCACTCGTTGAGAGGTCGAGCCCGAACTCGTGGCCTTTCACTGCCCGCGCCTTCACTCCGTATCCGCGAAATCCCGTCGGGACGTAATCGTCTCTGAGCCGGCGCGGATCGAACCAATCTTCGAGAGTAGCGACCGATCCGTTGTGTTCGAACGGCCCCCGATACCACACCCCTTTCAACGAAGGCACTTTGTAGTAACCGGTCCCTCGCCTCGTCTTGAGCGTCGAGTTGGAGTCGGTGTGGACAGACATCGACATTAAATCGTATCGCTTGAGATGCTCGGCGGGCACTTTGAATCCATCAGTCGGAGTCAACTTGTTGTTTGTGTACAGCGGTGGTGTGTGACACAAGGCGCAGCCTTCTTGCTCGAATACTTTCTGCCCTCGCGCTGCAACATCATCGAACCTGTTTGGGTTCGGAGGTGGCTCGAGAGAGTAGACGAAGAGAGCCAGGGCATAGAGCTGCTCATCGCTGTAGCGGCTCTCTGTCGACGGATCGAGCAGTTTTCCTCTGGGTCTGAACTTCCCGTACTCCGAGAGGAGATCGGCGCCCTGGTTCAGCGCCGCATAACGCATCAGGTCTCCTATCGTGCGATGGCGTACAAGACCCGATGCGTCAAGGTAACGCCGCTCCGCTACGCCGATGAGATCAGGTATACGAGCCGGATAGAAGGCGCTCGCGCCCTGTCGCGCACATGCACCTTGCGGGATTGCCTCAAGCACCGCGGTTATCTCCATAAGCGTCATGCGATCCGGCCGCGCATTCGGATCATTCTCAAGCCAGGGAGCAGCATAGCTCCTGCGCATGAATCGCCGAAGTTCCTGGAGCACCTTACTCTTGTCTTTCGCCTGCGCCGCTTCTATCCGTGTCTCATATCCAAAAGCGCGATCATCGGGAAAACTGCCCTGTGCTCCTTTGATCACGGTCCCATCCGGCATCACGCGACTGTGACACATAGCGCAGGAGAGGATCCCAAGCTCTACCTTGCCTTTCTCTCTTACCACGTAGCGCATGAAGGGAAGGATGCCGTCTTTCGGTACGGGCACTCGATTCTTCACGTACCAGGCGGTGTTTCGGACCTGTGAATACAACGTCCCGGAAGACTCGAACTCTATGGGCGCATCAAAGACCATCTCTCCGGCTTTGATCCAATCTTCTTTCGTCTTCAACCTCGATGCATCGAATACGATCTCCGGTTTCTGCTTTTGGAGCGAGGTTAGGTATCCAGCGGGTTCCTTGTCGGGACGATAAACCGGATAGCTCTTGTAGATCGGACGCACGGGCATCCGGTAGTAGTAATCAGAAGATATATGTTTTGGGGAAGCTGCCGGACTTGCTAGCGGGATCTCTAAGGACAGCACCGCTTCATCATCCCAGGTCCTGGGAATCTCGGGCGACCATTCGCTTCCGATCTGCCGTGTGGGGCCGGCGACAGTGGCGATAGCGCCTAACAGAAAGAAGGAGGCAGCGACAAGGACTCTTCTTCTATCGTTACGCATTCGGACCTCTTATTTACAGCGCGCGGTCACTTCAACCTTGTAGTCGGAGCCTCCCTCACGAAGCTTCGGCATGATCGTTGGATGACGGCCAGCGATAATTCGAATGTCAGTCTGCGATTCATCGTCAGTCTCCCTGGCCGAATCGGCCGCTCGTCACTAGAGATTTCTGGACGAGAGACCGCTTTAGCAACAGAGCCAGAAGTATAGATTTACTTCTACGAAAGCGCATAACGATTACGTCGAAGCTCTTTTGACCGTCTTGAAAATCGCTTCAGTGAATCGACTCTCGCAGCTTCATCACATCTATCGGGCGTGAGCTCACCCTGAGGGTCGCGATCGTGTCCAGCAACAATCTCTGAACTGCGCTCTCCGGTGTCTTTCCAGCTACGACCCCGTTCAGGATCACTACGCTGTTGCCGCTCACCGTGGTCAGATACATCTGCTCGCTGCCCCTGGTCTTTGGCTTATCGTATTTCCAGAGCAGCGCCTCGCTTCCGTTACCTAACCGTTGTGGGGCTGTTGTCAGGTTGAGCTTTGTGGCTGCCGTCTGCTCGAGATATTGTGATTCCCAGTCTCGATGAGCGATTAGAATTGCCTGGTCGCTCAGCTTCTGCTTCCTGGCATTCTTTGCGAATTCGCTGATAG
>DASYSA010000455.1:0-13942 GCA_036003885.1 Blastocatellia bacterium
ACGAAACACACGAACCGGTGCATTGGCGAGGCTAAGAACATCCTTATGTGGAGTGTATGACATGGAAACAGGATTCATTGAATCGCACATCGCTCGTGGCAACCGCAACATGCTGGTGATCGGCCTCGCGCTAACCATCATAGGCACCGGCCTAGCAACTCTGTTAGGCCGCTGGATTCCCGCACTCATCGCGGTGCCCGGGGCAATTGCGCTCGGCGCGTGGCTGATGCGCGTCCTCAATCCCGCTGCCCATCCCATCTACAAACGACTGGCGCAATATGGCGACCCCCAGAACCTGGCTCAGCAAGTGAACCAGGAGTTCGAAGGAGCGAGGCCAGCCGACACTACGCATTTTGGCGCGAACTGGCTGGCGCAGGGCGACACCTATGGACTTTCGCTTGTTCCCTGGGTCGACATCGCCTGGCTCCACATCTACACCAGCGTGCGAAATGGCCTGCAATCAAACTACGTGAGGGTCTGGTCGCGCGACGGTAAGCAGTTTGTCGCACTCGCAGGAATGCGGAAGGAAGAGGCGGAGCAACTACTTTACGAATTGCACGCCCGAGCTCCGTGGGCGGAGGTGGGCTTTTCACGCGAATTGCAGCGGCAGTGGAACAAACAGCGCGCCGAATTTGTCGACCGAGTGGACGCACGAAGGGTCAGCCTTGGCCAGTCACTACGAATGGGCGCAGCTTCTGGAAAAGGCCAGATCTGAACCTGGTACTCCGGCAGCGCAGCCATTTGAGGATTCGATGGTGAACCATTTTTTATACCGACAACTGAGCACAGGACGGAGGCGAGTCTTGATCGTCATGCTTGCGATTTCGCTCCTGGCCGACCACGCGGGTTCAGCGCAAGTGAGAAACATGCGGGCGCCGATTGAGGGCGCAGGGAAAAGAACAGCACCTGCTTCCGGCGTCACGAAGACAGATACCTCTCTAGCATCAGCTAATGCTGCAGTCGTCACCGCAACGGTTGAGCTTCCCCAGGACCCAAAGGTGGGAACAGTTGTTCGCGCGGCCGTCGGGATCGAGTTGGTCTGGATTCCGCCGGGTGAATATGTGATTGGCTCCAGCCGGGAAGACATCGCGCGGGTCGTCAGGGAGTACAGTGCGAAGGGATACAACGACATACCTACCTACGCGCATGCCGGCGGCTTAGAGGACGAATTGTACTGGGGCGGATCCCCTCGGCTTACGGTACGCCTCAAGGATGGGTTCTGGATAGCGAAGAACGAAACGACTCAGGGGCAGTGGAAAGCATTGATGGGCAACAATCCGAGCTTCTTTCAAGGAGCTAAGAACCGCCTGGGCAACGACGACGCAATGCCCGTCGAACAGGTCTCCTGGAACGACGCGCAAGCCTTCATCAAGAAGCTGAATCAACGCAACGACGGATTAATCTACCGGTTGCCTACGGACGCCGAGTGGGAGTACGCGGCCCGCGCCGGTACGACGGGAGACTATGCCGGCCCGCTCGACGAGATGGGCTGGTACGCAAGTAACAGCGGTCGCACCTATTCGGACTCCATCGAAGAGTCCAAAAGGTTCGAGGACTGGGCTGCCCTCGCTCCGCCTGACACGAAGAGAACGTGGCGTCAGTTCCTCGAGCCGAAAGGTCATCAACCGCATCCCGTCGGCACGAAGAAACCGAATGCCTGGGGTCTGTTCGACGTGCACGGCAACGTGTGGGAGTGGTGCGAAGACAAGAACAGAAGCTATCACGGCGACGAACAGAAGGATGGTTCCGCATACCTTTTCGACGCTGAACCGAATACCTGGCGCATGCTGCGTGGCGGTGCCTTTCACAGTTTAGCGTGGTCTGTTCGCTCGGCGCGGCGTGTCTGGGAACTCGCTCAAAATAAGTTCGACAACATTGGTTTTCGCGTTGTCGCGGTTACTCGCAATCGATGACGATGCCGAAGCCCCTTCAGAGGTGCTCTCTCTCAGACCATCGAGGGTTGATCACAAGGAGAAACGGTTATGTTACGAACGATTGTCCGCGTGTTGGCAACACTGTTCTTGATTGGCAGCATCGTGATTGGGGCATTCGCCACTTATGTTTATTTGACCCCCAGCGATGAAGAGAAACTCTATGTGCAGAAGCATCAGGAGACGATTGAGAAGTTGCAAAAAGCCGAAGCCGCAAGAGGAACACCCGCGGAAGCCAGACTGGCGAAGGAAGCAAAGGAGGCTGCAGACTGGGCCGATGCCTGGGGACGAGGTTATAGAGAAAGACTTTGGTGGAATCGTCTGGGAGTTCTTGCCAGCGCCGGCGCCGCGTTCCTAAGTTTCATGATCCTGCTGCTCACGTTTATCAAGCGAAAGAGCAACGTGCCGAACACGAACACCGGTGCCCGGGAGCACCAGAATCAGAACATGATTTATGGTGCGCAGCCGGGTCTTGAAGCCCGCCAATCTCCGCGGCAGTAGGCAGTCTTCGGAAGGGCGGAACGTTTGGCGATGGGTCGATTCGCCGTGGTTCTTGTGTTTTGACTTCAGCCAATGTTTGGAGGCGGAAGATGAAGAAGAGTCGGCTATCCAGGAGTATCGAGCTTCGAGCGCTAACTTTGCTTGCATTGCTCGCGGCTCCCGCTTGCCTTGCGGGGAATGACTCTTTGGCGCAGGGAAGCAAACCTCGAACAAGCGACCCGCAGGCGGGAACAATGATGCGTACGCCGTCCGGCCTTGAGATGGTCTGGATTCCCGTCGGAGAGTTCACAATCGGCACGGGGAAGGCCGACAGGATCCGCCTCTTACACCTCCGCGAAAAGAAGGTGCCGATTTCACCTGACGACGTAAATGACGAAACGGATGGGCCGAAAATCACTTTCAAGTCCGGCTTCTGGATGGCGCGATATGAAATCACGCAGGGACAGTGGAAAGCTGCAATGGGCAACAACCCCAGCATCTGGAAGGGCCCGAAAAACCGCCTGGGTAACGACGACGCCATGCCGGTCGAGCAAGTCTCGTATGAAGACGCGCAGGAGTTCTTGCGAAAGCTGAACGAGCGCAATGACGGATGGACCTACCGCTTTCCCTCCGAATCCGAGTGGGAGTACGCCTGCCGCGCCGGGACGACCGGAGACTACGCCGGGGCGCTCGATGAGATGGGCTGGTACGCGAACAACAGCGGAGACAAATACGTGGATGCGTATGAAGTCTATGCGTCGAAAACGGAGCGTTATTATAACGCGGGGCAGCTCTGGGAGCAGCACTTGGGGCCAAACGGCAACCAACCGCACCCGGTCGGGGCGAAGAAGCCCAACGCCTGGGGCCTCTACGATATGCACGGGAACGTCTGGGAATGGGTTGCGGGAACCGAGAGCGTTACGGGCTACGGAGAGGTTTTCCCGAAGGACGGGTCAACCAACTTGATTGACGCGGAGCGGGCTGGGCGGGTCCGCTTCTACCCGGTCATCCGCGGCGGCGCATACCATAACCTTGCCTGGGAGTGCCGCTCGGCGGAACGCAGCAACTGCTTCATACAGGATCGCTTCCCCACCATCGGCCTGCGAATAGTGGCGGTCCGGCGGCAATGATTTCCTCGATCATCTCGTCCGCTCCCCAGAGGGGCGTCGAAGGGAGCGGACACCGCCTGAACCCGTTGATCAAAGCGACTTGCTATCGGCGAAGCTTCCACTGTTGGTTGGACTGGTTGGAGTAGTCCCATAGCTGGATGTTGGCTCCGTCTTCTTTGCCTGCCTGGGTTACGTCGAGACACTTACCGTTGTCCACACTCACGATCCGGTAGTAATCGCCGCCAACCTGCTCCAGTCGCCAGCGCTGTTGTGGGGTACCTCTCCAGCTCTGCTGGATGATGTTTGCACCGTTGTTGTCCCTGCCGCCCTGGACAGTGATCGCCCTGCCGCTTTGCCGGCTGATGATGGCACTCTCGCCGCGCCCGAGGTCTATGATCTCCCAGTTCTGATTGGGCTGATCGGCGTAACTCCACTGCTGAATGTCGGCGCCATCTCGGTTGCTCCGCTCGGTCACATCCAGAGCTTTATTGCTGTGCCGGTTCATGATTGGTCCGGAATAGGTCGCGCGGCCCTCCGGCCGGTTTCCACCGAAGCCTCCGTTGTTCCCACGGCCGTCGTTGTTGCCACGGCCGTCATTATTGTCACGGCCATTGTTCGAACCGTCATTGCCGAATCGGTCGGTTCTCAACGAGTACGTGACGCCCGACACACTGCCGTAGCGGTATGGGTTGACAATCGCTTCGTAGGAGAAGTCTCTCGACCTTCCACCGTTATAACGCGAATCGTTATTCCGTGAACCATCGTTGCGTGAGTTGTCGTAACGTGAATCGTTGGTGCGTGAGAAATTGCCCGTGCCACGGACGCGAACCGCGTTTCGCGATCTGAAATCCGTCTGGGCATCGGTGTTAAAAACCACAGTCACGTAGCGCCCGCCCTCCTGATTGACAATCCGCTGCCGGACAGCCCGTTGAGCCTGATCGATTGTCCGATTGTTTGAGTCTTGCGAGTATTGCGAGTTTTGCGCTAAGACCGTACTCAGCCCGCCTACGAGGATAACCCCGACGATGGCGACGCCTGCCAGAAACGTGTTGCGAACCATAATATTTTTCAAGGTGTTCCTTTACAGTTGCAGATTGATTTCGAGCCTGGAGTGGCGTCGTCGAGCGGGCAAGCTGCAACTTTCGTCTTGCCCCTCTATTCTTTTCAAATTCACCGCGCGAAATGTCGATAGGCCGACCTATCTTGTCTTAGCCTTGAGAACCTGGTCTACCTGTTCCTCGGCCGCCGTCTTTGTTTCTCCCGTGACTTCCGAGATCTCGCAGACCAGTAGTCTTTTCGCCCTGTCGAGCGTCCCGGATTCTCCAAGTGTTAACGACCTCCGATCGCTCAACTCAGTGAGCGACGCAACGATTTCGGCCAGGTCGAAAGGTGACCCGGTTGCAAACAGTTTCATGTTGTCAGTCGCGCGCTCCTTCCAGTTATCGGCTGCCTTGGCACTCTTCTTCAAATGATCTAACAGGCGCGGAATCTCGGACTTCTTCATCAGCGAGCGGATACCTGTTGCACGGGCCTTTTCAACTGGGACGAACAACTCGCCGCCACTGTCATCGAGCACGGTCAAGTGGTAGAACGTCATCAACCTGCCGTCGACTACTCGGTTGACGACGCGGCCAACATCGCAGGGGCCGTGACCTGGATAGACGGCCTTGTCTCCCGCAGTCAGGGCCTCAGGACTTCCAGTCGGATGGTCAGGTGCCATGGAATCGTCTAATCCGTCAGCGCTCATGGCTAAAGCTCCGTTCTCACTCGCGTTTCACCTGTTCGCGATTTCGGCCAGGGTCAGTTCAAATCCGTTCACATCCGGACGATGCCGAGCCGCCGCCATTTGTCTCCCGTACCAATTTCGCCTGTTGGCCGGACGTCGTAGTGAGTTTAGTAGATGCGGCAGGACTGTCGGCAATGAGTCTTGGGTGTCTGTTGTATCTTCTCATGGTATCTCTCAGAGCATAGGCTATTGCCGGATCCAGTTCCGTCCAATATTGGACAGTTTTGGAATTAGTCTACTGAGACCGGCAATATCTCTCAGGATCGCAGTCTTCAAGTCATTTGCGGTCACGTCGGCCTCGCCCGGTGCTTCGGGAGAGATTCATTGCCAAAGATGGCTTAGACTTCATAACGGCATGCGACGTGAATGGTGGGTAATCAACTGTTGGGGGCCGGACTCTTGTCTGAAAGACGGAGAGGGATTCGATCACTCACTCTCTGCAGTATGCGGCCACGATATTGTCAGCAGGATCGCGCTCTCTTCGAGCGCTTCCAGGTCGTGTACCAGCGCGCGGTCGAGCACGAGCAGATGACCGTCCGGCAGATCAACGGTCTGCTCGGGCAGTTGCAGCTTTACGTGTCCCTTTACTGTATGGATCGAGGTTCTCGCGTCCGTACTGTGGTTTTCGAGGCGACCCCCTTTTTTCAATGCCATAAGCACGATTCTTAAATCAGGCTGCTTCACCAGAGTCTTCGAATTCCTCCCGGTTCGCAGCCATGCATCTTCTTCATGAAGTTGCGCGATCTCTTTGGCCAGATCGAAGTTCATAGTCGGTGCGGTCAGGTGTCCTGCCAGCGATTCGTGACCGGTGCGCCCTTCCTTCTCTTGAGACACTTTCTGTTGCGGCATAGTCATTTCCTTACCTCTCCCCCTTTTGCCATGGCTGCCTCACTCGTCTTCCAATCGATAGATGTATACGACGGCCGTAAAGCTTCGCCGGCATTAGTCCTCGCATTCTCGGCAGAATCGGAGCGGTTCAGAGCCGGCGAATGCAATCCTTGATAGATAAAACTAGAGACATTGCAGGAAGCTGGTCTCCCGAGTCCTCTCCCGCTTTGAAGTGTAAGCGCACTTCGACATGGGTTGCCGTCCAATATTGGACACTTTCGAAGAATTGGCCGTGAACAGTTGTCTGACTGAAGTCTAGAGGATCGATTCGAGGTAAGCAGTGAGCTTCTTTTCTTTAATAATCAGATGGTGCTCCGTGTTGTACTCAATGAGTTCGAGATTGCGAAAGCGTTGCATAAACACGCTGATCCGCGGCCGCGTCGTACCTACCATTGTCGCCAATTCCTCGTGAGAAATCCTGACCTCGATGCGTATGCTCCTTGGGTCTTTCTTGCCGAGCTTTCTGGCTATCTGCAGCAACGTCTTTCCCAGACGCTGCTCGCTATCAACCGTCACCAGGTTCGCGATCACCTGCTGCTGGTCCGCCACCCGCACCGCAAGATACCTGACGAAGCCTTCAAGGAGAGAATCTTTTTTCAGGCGCTCGAGAAACTTGGCACAAGGGATCTCTTTCAAAAAAGTGTCTTCCATTGCGGTCGCGGTTTCCAGCCGGCCGCCAAGACCGGAGAGGCACAGCTCGCCGAACACATCTCCCGCGCCATGGATCGCGAGCATGCATTCCTTACCTTCCCCCGAAACCATGACCAGCTTGATCTGCCCCTTCTCGATGAAGTAGACCGTCTCGCGTTCATCCCCAACCGTGTAGACATGATCGTGCTTGCCGATCTTGAGAGCGCTCGAGTTCTTCGTTTCGTTGAGCAGCGACCCCTGCATCTGTTCTTTGAATTGATCCGACTGCGGAGTTAATTGAATCATTATCCCCGTCCATTTTCCGCCGATTATCCGTTGTTTGTGCTTATCGACTCCTCCAGTATACTCCCCCCATAAACGAGGCGCTGTTCAATATTGGACAATTGGCAACTTTAACCTCCCATGCCTCACTCGCATGGGTGCAGCGGCTAAAGCACTCGACATCGCAGGCAGTTGGCAGACAGCACGCGCGGTCGATTCGTAGCGGCCTCTGTGCTTAATCTCTTGCACTCGTCGGCTGAGCTTACTTCACGATGATGAACAACAACTCTAAGCCAGGGTCATACTGTTACTTTGCGGTGCGCAACCAGGCGAAACGCGCCATTGATCGCGAGATGCAAAAATATATACACGACGAGTGCGAACACAAACGATATCCGGAATTGAGATAATCCTGCCGTTGGTGTTCCTACTATGCGATCGAAGGGCGCGAGCAGTGGCGCCGTGACAGAGCCGATGAACTGGACGAAGCCGTTGCCGGACCGCGCGCCAATCAGCCCTAGTACGATCTCCAACACAATCAGGCCGTAGATGACGTAGAAGACATAGTCGACGACCTGTGAAATCCGGGCTGCAGCTCTGCCGCGCCCCACTTCGCGTTCAGTGGAAGCCGCTTCGTGTACGGACTTTGCTTTTAGATCCTGAGCAACGCCGGCCACCTGGGCGGTTTCCTTTGGATCGACTCGCGTCGATTCTTGTTTGATGCGAGCGTTCACATCATTATCAATCGAGGCCTTGACCTCCTGATGCGAAGCCACTCTTCGCTCCTCGTCCAACAACACATTGGTATTATCAACGCCATCAGTCATAGACATAATTCTCCTTTTCGTGCGCCTGATCTACCGCTTTTGGTTTCACTCAACTCCACGGGGGCCCACAAAACACCTCGATCAGAGAACCCGGCGCCTCGTCAGCAATGCGAGGACGGCAACGAACACGGCGGCTCCGATAATCGCCCAGATGATTGGAATGGTTGTGTGACCAACCGTCAACATATAGAGCTCAGGTAATCTGAACTGCTTGACGGCCCAACTCCCAATAAGCGCGCCGATGAAGCCGAGGGCGACCGAGGTCAAGCACCCACCGTGTGAATATCCTGCGAGCCTCTGGCCGATCGCGCCCACGAGGCCGCCGACGATCAGAAGAATGATTATACTTTCCACGCTTAAGTTCATGTTTTACTCCGGTCTCCCTCACACTAAAGAACTGACAACATGCCCATCCTGGATTTAGCGCGGGGGCCCACGGTGAGCGTGGCGCATCCCAGGAAAAGCGATTTGATTATGGTTTGACCGCTTTCTTAACAGCGTGCTTTGTGCGGCGGCCTACGTGCTTCCCAGCGCGGCCCACATTTCTGCCAGCGTGGCCCACGTGTCTGCCAAAGTGCTTGCCGCCACGCGCGACGCGGCCGTGCCTGACGTTGTGGCCGAGGCTCTTCCCGGCCTTTCCCACTTCCTTACCGCCTTCCTTCATCTGTCCTTTGGCGGTAGGCTTGCCCTGCGTATCCTGCTGGGCGAATGCGGGCGGCGCAGCGAAAGCAAAGATCACCACCGCTGCCGTTGTCAGTATCACCTGCGTTATTCTCAGCTTCATAGTTTCTAACCTCGTTCAAACTGGATTTCGTACAATTCGTTCTGAGTTCTCTGGAAACGCCTTCTCGACCGGGTTCAGCGCTCGAGCGCTCTTCTCTTTACGCTTGACTCAAATGGATGGCGGCCGCCTCAAGAGAGCGGCGGGCCGTGGATCTCGGACGGATCGGCCCAACATCAAGAGCGTGGCTTCGAGCATGAGTCCAGCGACCGCGACTGCCACGGCAGTCATCATCAGACCCATTCCTATTGCCGTAATCTCCATCATCGTCTGTATCTCCACACCTTCATCCGGTCAGCCGGGTGAGGCGTCTGCTACGTACGTACATTTCCCTTATGATATGCCCTGTGGCGATGGCTTTCTGTCCAATACAGGACAAGTTCGAGAATAATTAGAAATCAGAACCAACGCACCTAAGTTAGTGAGTTAGCGCGATTTGGCGATCGGAGTAGGACACTATCGAGACTGATAGGAGTTCCGTATTGTCGTGCTCCCCTCGGTTCTCAGTCAGTCTCAAGTCAGTGATGATTAAGTCGGGATGCTCGCTCATCCCCGAAGGGGGCACTCTCTTCTCAGTCTTTAGCGAAACGACTGCAGGTTGAGAATTCCCGTGAGAACGGCGGCCAGGATGGAGTACTTTCCGCTGGAATAGCTGCCATATTGAGACCGGCTGTCATAGCCGTCTTCGTAGCCGCGCTGAAAGCCCTCGCGGAAGTAGTAGTTGTAGTCGCTCTGGTCTACGTAGTAGCCGCTATAGCCGTAGTTCGCGTCCTGATAGCCATAACTCTCTCGATAGTCGGACTGCGAGCGATCCTGCCGATCTGCCTGTCCCGAGCGAAAGCCTTGCTCGTAGCCGTAGTTGACGGCCTGGCGAAGCAGGTTTGCGCCGTATTGATTGGTCTGGTAGTAGCTGCCGCCCCAAGAGTATCGATAACTCGGAGCCGCGTAGTAATACGAAGAGTTGTAGCTACGCGCCTGCTGGAGGCGAATCTGCTGCAAGCGCTGCAAGTACTGTTGCTGATAACGGTACTGCGCCATGCGGTTTTGTTGCTGTAGCCAAACAGTGCGCTGTTGTCCGAGGCGCTGCTGCTCTCCCAGTCGCTGGCGGTATTGTGTCTGGCGCTGTTGCTGCTGCACAACAAGCTGCTCCTGACGCTGTTGTTGTACAACGACCTGCTGCTGACGCGCGCCCTGTTGCTGCTGCCTCAGATCTGCTTGTGCCTGAGCCGCCTGATTCTGTTGCTGACGCGCCTGCTTATTGACCTGCTTCTGAGCCTGCTTCTGAGCGGCAGCCTGACTTTCCTGCTGACTCTGCTGCTGTTGCCGCGCAGCTTCAGCCTGCTGGTTGCGTTGCTGCTTAGCAGCCTGCTCCTGCTGTTGAGCCTGCTGAGGCGGTGCCTGACGCTGCGGCTGCGCAACCGGTGTCTGCTGTTTGCGCTCCTGCTTACTGGTTTGCTTCTGAGCGGCTTTTTGCTCCGCACTCTGCTGCGCCTCTGCCTTGCGCTGTTGCTTGGCTTCCTTCTTATTCTGGTTTTCCTGCGCGTTGGTGGGTATACCCGCTCCCATCAGCAGCATGCCGCCGATTGCAAGAGCCACGGCCCCCCGGTTATAGATATTGAATTTCATCTGAGCTTCCTTTCTTAACAATCCGATCGCTCCTGTACGAAGATTTATCGAGGTCTGGAGCGAAGCGCCTCGAGTTTCATTAGATCGCTATCAATGAAAACGATACACCTACTCCTCGTGGGTTTCTGTTCACTAAAGGACAGTTTCGAAAACAATTGTTGGAGCAGGATTTAGGATCTGGGATGATCTAGGACCTCTTTAGGGCAGACAGTCAGCACGAACATAACGAGGACCCACGTCGCGAATTCAGCTCTCATAGTGACCAATTGCCTTGTAGATCCGACCCTCGTCATCAAGAAAATGCAATTCAAGGCGGTCCTTCGCCGAAATAGGCCTGTAATGGATTGCATGGAACCTCACTTGTCGTGGACCTGGTACGACCTATCGCCCCATTACGATCACCCTGGAGGCGATAATGAAGGTAATCCAGGAAATGCGCGTCTCTTAGCTGACTAGAGCTATTCGCCGATTACCGGAGAAGATCATTCTCCCAGGCTGGTTTGTAGAGCTGCTTATCGAAGTAGCGCAGCCGCTCTTTCCATTGGTCTCTGACGGCTTCACTCGGAGACACAGTTGATTCCGGATGTCTGTAGGTGATTCGAATTGTTCGGACGATGAAGTCCAGCGCCTCTTCGACTCCGCGGGTTTCGGGATGGCGAACGGTGATGTATCCGTCACCGGTGTATGTCACTGACTTCGCAGCGCCGGCTCGTGGCAGCCGAATGTCCACCAGTGATTCTCCAATCTGCGATTCAACAGACTCCATACCGTGAACCTCTTTCACAGGTCCGCATCCCAGTCCTCGTAAGAAGATCGTTCCCACCGCGTACTTTCGCTCCCAGGGCCCGTCGAAGCAGCCATCCACAGCCACTCTCGCCCACGCTACGTACGGGTCGATGTCGTAGGCGTATGCGAGCATCGGCGCGATCCTTGCGCCCGCGGGTCTGAGCGTCGCATCGGTGAAGCGGATTCCTTCTTCAACCAGGAACCCTTCCATATGAGTCATTGCATTACCGACCGACAGGGCTCGTACAGCCGCCAAACCTTTTTCGATGAACTCCCTGTAGATGTCCGCGCTGATGTCTCGCGGCATCACGCACGACCACTGGATGCGCGGGTCTTCAAGTGCCTCCAGGATGGAGGGACGATAGTAACAGAGCGAGTGGAATCGTGGCTCATTCGCGATTGTTATTGTGTCGATGCACAACTCCCGGCCGTGCAGGTATTCCTCCGCAAGCACCGCATTCTCGGCGGAAGGACGCATCAACTCGAGCGCCATCTCGAGCTGGTCGATGCTGCGAATGCACCAGGTCGCGAGACCGCCGCTTCCGCCGAAGGGCTTCAGAACGATCGGCAGACCCACCTCGGCCACGAATCTCCGGGCATCTTCGCGGCCGGTCAAAACCCGATCGCGAGCGGTATTGATTCCTGCTCTTTCGAGGATCGGCTTCAGCAACGACTTGTCGAGGACCCGGCGAACGGCTGATACGTCTGGACCTTGAAGTCCGAGCGCCACGCTGGCTCGGGCGACAGATTCAAGCAGCGGTTCCTGCGTAGTGACAATAAGATTCAGTTCACCTTGTTCTCCAGCGAGTTCGCGCGCGGCGGCGATCAACTGACTCGCATCGTGAGCGTCGCGAACGCAAGCCAACTGATCGAAAACCTCGTGCTCTTCAGGCGAGTGCTCCGCGATACCTAACAGGGAGACATCAGCGAGGCTGTTAATTGCACGCGCGTGGCGCAAACTCTCTCCGGTCATATTTCGCGAGACGAATATGATTCGCCGGCGACTGGTGCTCTGAGGTGCGAGACTCACTCTCCAGCCTCCCTTAGCCGCCGCGCGCGAAGTTGTTCCTGCCGAACCTGCTTGTCGTGCAGTACATATTGAATCAAGTCACGAGGACCGTGGACGACATCTTGCTCGGAAAGCGGCTCGATCCCATGAAACGAGCGGTCCGAGCGCATGAACGCCAACACCGAATTGCGTTTGTAGGGCGCGGTCTCTACTTTCACGAAGTCGTCAAACGGGTAGTGTTTGCTATCAGGGCAGGCAAAACCTGGGTCCTTCGGTCGGTAGAGCGAGGTCCCGAGGTGTGCGAGGCGGTCGTCGGGGGCCAGGTAAAAGATCAAGACCACCAGCTTTGTATACAGGTCACTGTGCGGCCCCAGAAAGTAGCCTGCTCGGTGGCGAATGAACTGAGCTTCAACTGAAACCTCGGGCCAGGACTCGTCGCCGAATCGCTCGCTCATCGGTTCGGCAAACGTACTAAGCACCGACTGAGCCAGTTCGGGTCCCATGAACCATCGGTGGAAATCGACCCAGAAGTCCTTGATGTCATCGGGCAACATCTCGGTCCATCCCTCATTCAAGTCTCTTTGGTCTCTGTGCCGGAAGTGATCCAGCTTGAGATCGGTCACAGCAAACAGGTTGTCGTAGACCGCACTGTCGGGCAAATGGCTCAGCAGAGACTGGTAGTACTCGTGTGGAAAAACGTCTTCCAGATAGTAATGCGGGTAAGGGTCTCGCAAGACCCTGGACGTGCGGAGGCGATCCTTGACATAGATCAGCGGATTAGTCGTTGAAATCAAATCATTGGTCACGGCAAGTTTGCTCATCATCCTTCCGCCCGTCTGATCAGCGGCAACACCTCGCGCCCGAAGATGAGCATCTCGTCCAGCTTCGGCCAGCCCGCGATGATGAACTGGGTGACACCGATGCGCTTGTATTCGAGAAATATGTCCGCGAGTTCTTTGGGCGACCCCAACAGCGTGATAGCCGACGATCCGTAATAGGGAACAAGCCCGGCCCACAGGTTTCGATTCATCCAGCCGACATCGTCGGCGGCGGCCAGGGCCCCCTTTAGCGTCTGAGAATCACTTCTCCTAAGAATGCCTCGTTCCTCTTTGCTGATGTCTTCACCCGGCAGCATGGACATGGCGGCTTTGATCGCCTCTTCGCGCGAAGACCTGCAAATCACGCACAGCCTCAGGCACACTTCGACACCGCTTTCTCGAAAGTGGGCCACGGAGCGGCTCAGCTTTTCGGGCGTATCGATCAAACGCAACCAGCACGAACTCTGATTGATAGCCAGGCGCTGGCCTGCCTCGGATTGTCCCGATACATAGATTTCTGGAGTGGTTCGATCCGGTGCGAGAAACGGCGTGAGAAGTCTCCCTCTCTCGAGTCGATAGTATTTGCCTTCGAAATCCACGTCGCCGTCATTTCGCCAGAAGGAACGACATACCTTCAGGAATTCCTCGGCCCGTGCATAACGCTCGTCGTGTTCGAGGAAATCCCCGTAGCCCCGTTGTTCGGGAGGCGAACTCCCCGCGACGATGTTCAGCGCGATTCGTCCCCCGATCAGACCAGAGAGAGTGTTGACCTGCTGCACGAACATCGCCGGCTGCATAAGTCCCAGCCGGTAGGCGGCTATGAACTTGAGCTTCTCGGTAGCCTGGCCAACTGCGCACGCTATGAAAAAGGTATCCGGTTCATAACGACTGAAAGAGAGCAACACCGATTCGATTCCCGCTTCCTCGGCGTTACGGGCAAAACGCAGCCAGCCCTCCATGTCCGGCAGCGCGGCCGGCGAGGCGCTCCT